>NZ_AP026709.1:0-355000 GCF_027923765.1 Pseudodesulfovibrio nedwellii
ATACGCGTCGGTAGCCTTGTCGATAACCTGAGCCGATCTTCGGCCTCACATAGAATTACGAGAATTGTCTCTCGGACGGTGATAAACTATTTCCATCTGCATGCTCAATACTGCCTGGAAGCAAATTCTGCTCTCTCTTGAAAAGAGCCTTACCTCGAGTCTCTACTCTGTATGGATTAAACCATTACAGGGGAGTGTCGACGGGAGCAGGCTTACCCTGACAGCACCCAACGAATTCGTTGCCAACTGGGTGCGTGACCGCTTGCTTCGGGTCATTAGGGAATCTGCGGCTGAGGTGATGGGCGGAGACCCCCGCATTACCATCAAGGTTGGCGCGAAGAAACCTGTTACCCGAAAACCCCGTTCCGCTGCTCGGAAACCGGGGAAACGAGCCGAGGGTGCTCAGCATCTCGGTTTGCCATTGGATCAGTCGCCGCGTCCTTTGACTGTACCTAGTTGGCGTTTTAATTTTGATGATTTTATTGTCGGTCCTTCCAACGAACTTGCCTGCGCAGCGAGCAAATCCATTGGGCAGACCGCGTTTAATTCCGATCATCTTTTTCTGAGTTCCGGTCCGGGACTCGGAAAGACTCATTTGCTTCAGTCCGTGGGCCAGCATTTGTGTAAGTCGGCTCATCGCAAAAATCTTCGGGTTGCTTGTCTGTCCTCTGAAGAATTTGCTACACGGATGGTTCTGGCTTTCAAGTCTCGCCAGATCGATCAGTTCAAGACGCAATTCCGTGAAGGTCTTGATGTACTCCTGCTTGAGGACGTTCATTTCTTTCAGGGAAAGGAAAAGATGCAGGATGAATTGTTGTGTACCATGACCGCTTTGCGTGAACGTGGTTGCAAGGTTGTCCTGACAAGTTCTTTTATGCCGAAAGAGTTCAAGGGTGTTGATGACCGCTTGGTCTCTCGTTTTTGCTCTGGCTTTTTGGCGCACATCAATCGTCCTGATATGGAAACCCGATTGCGTATTGTGCAGGAAAAGGCGCGTAAGCTTCAGGTGGATGTGCCAGTGGCTGTCACTGAATTATTGGCAGAAAGGATCACCACGGATATTCGCCAGTTGGAAAGTTGCTTGAATAACCTTGTTCTCAAGGCTCGACTGCTCAATCGTGCTGTGACCATGAACTTGGCTTGGGAAGTGCTTGAAAATTACGCTATTCATAATTCTACTCCCGACTTTGCGCATATTATTGAGTTTGTATGCAAGAGTTACAGCTTGTCCGAGGACGAGTTGAAATCCAAAAGTCGTAAACGGCAGGTAGTTTTGGCTCGTAACACAGCCTTTTTTCTGGCCCGCAAACATACGGAGTTGTCGTTGAAAGCTATTGGCGAACGCCTTGGCCGGAG
The DNA here is from genome assembly GCF_027923765.1 of Pseudodesulfovibrio nedwellii. Taxonomy (NCBI): domain Bacteria; kingdom Pseudomonadati; phylum Thermodesulfobacteriota; class Desulfovibrionia; order Desulfovibrionales; family Desulfovibrionaceae; genus Pseudodesulfovibrio; species Pseudodesulfovibrio nedwellii. Next base: position 1,357 of record NZ_AP026709.1, read on the forward strand.
ACATTCCACTGTACTCAAGGGAATTACCAAATTGGAGAGAGAAATCTCCATGCAGACACCGCTGGGTCGGCAGATAGAAAATACTGCCCAGAGGCTTACGCCTTAACAACGCCCCCCAATGTTCTCCCGGAATCGTTCAGGCATCAGTCACGTGACGTCCCTCGATTCCGGGAGAAATTTTATGCCGACCTCGTGTCGGTTTTTTTGTGACTGATGAAAGAGTGAGGCAATGCAGACAGCGAGATGTTTCTTGCTGCCGTGGTGGTTTCAGAGCGAATCGACTACTGCTTGCGCAGTTCTTCTAATCTTTTTTTCGCTTCTATCGGGTCCAAGCCGCGTTTTGCCGCTATGGTACCTAAGTTGTCTTCGGCATCCGTAGGACGTACATAAACAGGTTCAATGGACTCCTGCGTGAAGTCTGCCGCGTATGCAGCAGCAAGAAGAACTTCTGGTGACGGAGTATCCCATTCTTTGGCAAGCAGGGTGTAGCCCTGATTGGCAGCGGCGAGGGCTGTGAAAAAATCGGGATTCTTGCGCAGTCCACTCCCCATGAGGTGTGCTGTATCGCCGAACTCAGCCATGCGCGTAGCTGCCTCATCCAGAGAAAGCGATTCAAGCGGAGCATGTTCTTTCAGGCTGGGGGCGTCAAAGGATTGCAGGTACACCAAGCCACGTCGTGCGTAAGTCAACACGTGTAGAGGACCTGAAATGAGTGCACCAGGACCTGAGGCGAGGAGGGGCAGGTAGTCCAGACCGGCCAGAGGAAGTCCTTGCCCGGCTGCCAGACCTTCGGCAGCGGCCAGAATGAGTCTCAGTCCGGTAAAGCTACCAGGACCGCGTACGCAAGCGATTCTGGCGATAATATCGATCCCCAGCCCAAAGCTATCCAACGCTTGTTTGAGGCCGGGAATGAGAAATCGGATGGATTGTCCTGGAACAGTCCATTGGCGGGAGGTCAGCAGGGTGCAACCCTCTAGGCCGGGTTGTCCCAGCACTAGTTGCAAACGTTCTTCCGTCCCGCCTATGGCGAGAAGGAGATCATGCGGTACAATTCTTTTGGGGGCAGCCATACGTCGTCTCCGCTCTATGAAAGCAATCTGCGAACGTCATTGAAGATAGCCAGCCCCATGAGCAACAGCAGAACGAGCAGGCCCATGCGCATGGACATGGCCTTCCACTTTTCGTTAAGCGGGCGGCGGAAGACGATTTCCAGAGTGAAAAACAGAATGTGACCGCCGTCCAATACCGGGATCGGCAGCAGGTTTATGATGGCGAGGTTGATGGAAATAACCGCCATCATGCCGAGCAGATCATATACGCCACTCTGGGCGCTTTTACTGACCATCTGGGCGAGCATGATCGGTCCCCCCACCATTTCCACCGGAATAAGGCGTTCGATGATGGAGACAAAACCTTTGATCACCACTTGAGACATGTTCCAAGTGTGTACGAGAGCTGTTTGGAGACCTATACCTTCCACCGGTTCAAAGCGAACTTGTCCGCTTTGGTTGATTCCAACCATGGGGACGGTCACGGATTCACCAAAAATATTCTTGTGTGTCTGTACTTCGGGGGTGACATGCAGGGTTAGCTGTTCACCACTGCGATCCACACCAATCGTCAGGCTTTTGCCTTCAGCGGCTCGGATGGCATCCACCATCTGGGACCAGGATTTGATGGATTCGGTTTCGATGCTGGTGATCATGTCGTCTTTTTGGAATCCGGCCATAGCAGCAGGGCTATCAGGCATCACGCCGCCGACTAGAGGCAGAATTATAGCCTGTCCTTGAGCCATTGCCAGGAACCAGTAAATGATAAAAGCGAGCAGAAAGTTGAAGAAAGGACCTGCTGCCACGACGCAAAGACGCTGCCATGCCGGTCTATTGGAAAAGAGTTCTTCGTCAGCGAAGTCAGTCTCTTCCTCTCCTTGTTCTCCAGCAAGCGCGACATATCCACCCAAGGGGATGGCCGCGAGTTTGTAATCGGTTTTCCCTGAAGTGAATCCGGCAAGTTTCGGCCCGAAGCCGAGGGAAAAGGCTTTTACCCCCATGCCGAACATTCGGGCAACAGTGAAGTGACCCAGTTCGTGAAAGAATATTAGTCCGCCGAGAACCAGTACGATGGCGATGACGCTTGTAATCATAGTTTCCTCATAGGCCGTATGTTTTGATTACGGCTCGAATCAGTATAAGCATTCTTGGAAATTTGGCTAGAGGCTGGCGTGCGCTTCTTCTCGAATGACGTGGTCCAGAGCAAGGACGGCGTCAGGCGTGGAAACGTCTACCGGTTTGTGTCGGCCCAGAGCTGATTCGATCATGGCTGGGATGTCAAGGAATCGAATCTTTTCGTCGAGGAAAGCAGCCACGGCAACTTCGTTGGCCGCATTGAGCACGATGGGATGGCTGGGGCTGGCATCAAATGCCTCGCGAGCGAGTCGTAGGCAAGGGAAAGCTTTAAGATCAGGTTCGTTGAATGTCAGGCTTCCGACCTGTGCGAGGTTGAGTTGCGGTACATCTACGGTTACGCGGTGCGGAAAACAGAGGCAGTGAGCGATAGGTATTTGCATGTCCGGTGTGCCAAGGTGCGCCAATTGCGAACCGTCCACATATTCTACCAATGAGTGGATAATGGATTGGGGATGGACCACTACGTCCACATTGGACGGCGGTACTCCATAGAGGTGGCAAGCCTCGATCAGTTCCAGCCCTTTGTTCATAAGTGTTGCGGAATCAATAGAAATTTTTGCGCCCATGTCCCAATTGGGGTGATTTAAAGCCTGTTCGCGGGTGACGGTTTCGAGAAACGTGCTGTCCTTGCCGCAAAAAGGACCGCCAGAGGCTGTCAGAATGAGGCGTTTGAGTTCCTGTTCGCAGTTTTTACTATGGCCCATCAATCCTTGGAATAAGGCGTTGTGTTCCGAATCCACCGGCAGAATGGTGGCCCCGGAGGCATGGCATGCGGCACGGATGATGTGGCCGCCGAGAACAAGTGATTCCTTGTTGGCCAAACCGATCATTTTGCCGGCTTTGGCAGCTGCCAGAGTCGGTTCGAAACCGGCGGCTCCGACGATACTGGACAGAACAAGATCGATTTCTTCAATACGGGCAAGTTCAACGTATGCCTTGGGGCCGACAAATATTTCCGGGGTGTAGCCAGCGGGCAGATTGACGGTGAAGTCTTTGAGCGCTGTGTCGTTGAGTACTGCGGCGTATTTCGGTCGAAATTCAGCACAGAGTTGTGCCAGTTTGGCACCGTTGCGTCCACCGGCCAATGCCGTAACAGTGAACATCTCTGGGTGTTTTCGTATAACCTTGAGGGCAGAATCTCCAATTGAACCGGTAGCACCAAGGATGCTTATGGTTCGAGGGAAATCAGGTAAGGCAGCCGTCTCAGGCCAGGGAGAAATATAGGATTTCACGAGAGTCCTCGTTCGACCTTTATTTGAAGAAGGGGTGGAACATAGCGATTAAGCCGTAAGTGGGAATTGCCAACAAGAGGCTGTCCACACGGTCAAGCAGGCCGCCATGACCCGGCAGGATGACACCGGAGTCTTTGATATCTAGGGTACGCTTTAGAGCAGACTCGAAGAAATCGCCGAATTGGGCCGCGATGTTCAAGGCTATACCGAGGAGTATCCATTGCCACCAATGGGCTGAACCCAAACTCATACCATACACTGTTATGGCGATGGTACAGGCTGTTAGACCGGCAAGTGATCCTACCCAAGACTTTTTGGGACTGACGCGGGGCCATATCTTTTTCTTTCCCCACATGGTGCCGGCGTAGAAGGCGGTTGTATCCGATATGGTTGCTGCCCCTAGTACCAGAATGATTTCGAGCGGCTGCATGGTCAGAACAAAGTGAAAATTTAAGGGAATGTAGATCAATCCGGCCAGAAAAATTGCGGCATGGCGATATGAGGCCGTCACGTCTTTGTTGTACCGGAGGAGAAAAACAAATCCTGAAGCCCAGAAGGCAATAAGCAAGACTGCGGCCGGATAGTTCGTGTTCCCTGTGGTGAATGCGCCCAGCAACAAAAAGGTGAAAGCAGCACCAAGGGATTTGAAGGCAGTCATGGACTGCACTGGGCGAAACATGGAGTAGAACTCCCACAGCGTCAGGACGCAGAAAAGGGCGAGAACTGTGAACAGAACCCAACCCTGAAAGATGAGGGCCATGGCTGGAAGGATGGCCAGCCCTATGCTTGTGGCAATTCGTTGTTTGTGTGGGGAGATATCCATAGATGATTTCAATGGTTACATGTGTTGCCGCGTTGAATGCGAGTCCTGCTTATCTACGCTATTTGAAAGACGGGGGCAATAAGTCAAGTAAAACAATCATTGGGATGATCAAATGCTTTATTGGTCAGCGAGTTGATCAGATGTTTTGCCGAAGCGGCGTTGCCGGTGATTCAGTTCTTTAATGGCCTTGTCCAGTTCATCCGGGGTGAAATCCGGCCAGTAAATGTCCGTAAAGTAGAGTTCTGAATAGGCACATTGGAACAGAAGGTAATTGGACAGCCGAAGTTCGCCGCTGGTGCGGATGATTAAATCAGGGTCTGGTTGGCCCGCAGTCCACAACTCATTGGCAAAAGTTTCTTCGTTGATTGCGTCGGGAGCAATCCCTTTGGAAACCATTGCTCGTGTTGCCCGGAGAATGTCTTCTCTTCCCGAATAGTTCAGGGCGAGGTTCAGGGTTATGTTTGTGCAGTTTTTTGTTTGGCGCATGACGTGTTTAAGCAGTTGACGAACTGCCAATGGCATATCGTCAAGTTCACCCAGTACCTTGAGTCGAATCCCCTGTTCCTTGAGACTCTTTTCTTCTTTGGTCAGGAAAGAAGTAAGCAGTTCAAACAGGGTTTTGATCTCAGCTTTTGGGCGCGACCAGTTTTCTTTGGAAAAGGTGTAGAGCGTGAGGTGCTTCACACCCAATTCTCGGCAGCGAGTGACCACGGCGCGAACTGCCTCGGTTCCGGCCTTATGCCCGTTGGTCCGATTCAGTCCGCGCTGTTTGGCCCACCTGCCGTTGCCATCCATTATGATGGCTATATGGGCGGGAATATGTACGTTCTTCAAGTGGATGCCCTACTAAATCTCGAGAATTTCCTTTTCTTTTCCGGCAAGGACTTCCTCAGTCTGCTTGACGAAATCGTCAGTCATTTTCTGGACATTAGTTTCGCCGTGCTTTTTGTCATCTTCGCTGATGTCTTTATCTTTTTCCATTTTCTTAAGTATGTCGTTCATGTCACGACGTACGTTACGGATGGCGATCTTGGCATCTTCAGAATATTTTTTGGCGATTTTGACCAGATCCTTGCGGCGTTCCTCGGTCAAAGGCGGAATGCTGATACGGATGATTTTTCCGTCATTGACCGGGTTGAGGCCGAGGTCGGAGTTTTGGATGGCTTTTTCCACCGCACCGAAAGCTCCTTTGTCCCAAGGCTGAATGGTGAGGGTCTTGGAGTCGGGTACGGACACCGAGGAAAGTTGGTTGATGAGCGTGGGGGTGCCGTAGTAATCCACGATAATTCCGTCCACCAGAGCTGTGGTCGCACGGCCTGTGCGCAGCTTGCTGAATTCCTTATCAAGGGCAGCTATGGCCCCGGCCATTCTTTTTTTCCCATCATCAAGTACGGATTGCATCTTAGTCTCCTTGGACAGTCGTTCCTATGTTTTCGCCGTTGGCGGCCCTGCGAATGTTGCCTTCGGTATGCAGATTGAAGACGATGATCGGCAGATCATTGTCGCGTGCCATGGAAATGGCGGTGGAGTCCATGACGCCGAGCCGTTTTTCCAGGGTTTCCATGTACGAGACCGTTTCGTATTTGACCGCGTCATCGAATTTGGCGGGGTCTTTGTCATACACGCCATCCACCTTGGTGGCCTTGAAAATTGCGTCACACTTGAGTTCAAGTGCACGCAAAGCTGCGGCTGAATCGGTGGTGAAGTAGGGGTTACCGGTTCCGGCTGCACAGATGACCACGCGGCCTTTATCCATGTGCCGGAGTGCGCGTCTGCGAATGTACGGCTCGGCCACATCTGCCATGGAGAGGGCGGTCATGACACGGGTGTCGCAACCATTCTTTTCCAGAGCGTCCTGTACGGCCAAGGCGTTCATGATCGTGGCAAGCATTCCCATGTAATCACCCTGAGCGCGGTCCATGCCCTTGGCACTAGCTGCCATACCGCGGAAGATATTTCCGCCGCCGATGACGAGTGCGATCTGGAGCCCCGTGGATGCCACTTCGGCAATTTCCTTGGCAAACTGACCGATGGCCTCCGGCTGAATACCGAATTGTTGATCCCCGGCCAGAGCTTCGCCACTGAGTTTCAGAAGAATTCGCGAGTACCGCGCTTTTTCCATTGTTACCTCTTCATGTATGGAAAGTTCATAAAATAGTCTCGCCCAAAGGCGATAGCATGTTTTTCAGACAAAAAAAACGGGCCGTGCGGCCCGTTTTCATTTTTTTAGAGCATCAACTACTCGGCCTTTTCTCCAAGGGCGAGTCGCTGGAAGCTGGCGACGGTGGCGTCACCAAGGATCTGTTTGATGGTCTGCTTGTCGTCCTTAATGAAGGCCTGCTCAACGAGACAGACTTCTTTGTAGAACTTATTCAGACGACCTGTAACGATCTTTTCGGCGATGTTTTCGGGCTTGCCTTCGTCCATGGCCTGCTTCAAATAGAGAGCTTTTTCCTTTTCCAGGACGTCCTGAGACAGCTCGTCAGAAGTTTTGCAGGAGGGGTTCATGGCGGCCACGTGCATGGCAATATCTTTGGCCATGTTGACGTCGTCGGTACCGGTCAGCTCGACAATGGAGGCGAGCTTGTTGTTGGAGTGCAGGTAGATGCCCAGCACGCCTTCGGTGGTGATTTTGGCAAAACGGCCAACACCCATGTTTTCGCCAAGCTTGGCGATGAGGTCGGTGACGTCAGCTACTTCGGCAGGCAGATCGTCTGCTGCGCCAGTGGTCACATCCAGGCCGGCGATTTTTTCGGACAGAGCAGATGCAAAGGAAGTGAAGTCATCGCCTTTGGCAACAAAGTCAGTTTCGCAGAGCAGTTCGGCGATGACAGCTGTTTTGCCATCTTCAGAGATATAAGGAGTAACGAGACCTTCTGAAGTAGCGCGTCCAGCCTTTTTGGCGGCTTTGGACAGGCCCTTCTCACGAAGGTACATGACTGCTTTTTCTTCGTCGCCTTCGGATTCAACCAAGGCTTTTTTGCAATCCATCATGCCTGCGCCGGTCTTTTCGCGCAGCTCTTTAACTTGTGCAGCTGTGATAGCCATTGTTATTTCTCCTCCGCGGGAGCCTCAGCAGGAGCTTCAGCCTTCTCTTCGATTTTTACTTCTTTTTTAGGAGCAGCCTTCTGCTTTTTTTCTACCTTGGGGCCGTCTTTCTTGGCCTCTTTCTTGGGAGCCTCGGCGGCTTTTGCAGCCTTGGCAGCTTTGGCTTCAGCTTCAGCTTTAGCAGTGTAGTCCTTCTGCATGGCTGCGCCTTCGAGGCAAGCATCGGCCATGTGGGTAGCAAAAAGCTTGATGGCGCGGATAGCGTCGTCGTTACCGGGGATGATGTAATCAACCATGTCGGGATCGCAGTTGGAGTCGACAACGGCTACTACGGGGATACCGAGTTTGCGGCATTCCTGAATGGCGATCTGCTCGCGCTTGGGATCGATGACGAAAGCGGCGCGGGGTGCTTCGTTCAGGTCTTTGATACCGCCCAGAGCCAGGTTCAGCTTCTTAACCTCGCGGTTCATGCCCACTGCTTCCTTTTTGGTGTAGCGGGAGATGGAACCGTCTTCGAACATCTGTTCGAGGTTCTTGAGGCGATCGATGGAACGTTTGATGGTCTGGAAGTTGGTCAGGGTGCCGCCCATCCAGCGATGAGTGACGAAGAACATGCCAGCACGTTCAGCTTCCGCCTTGACGGATTCCTGAGCCTGACGCTTGGTGCCGATGAACAGCACTTTGCCGCCTTTGGCAACGGTGTCGACAATGAAGTCGTGAGCGGTAGCAAACATTTTGACAGTCTGCTGCAAGTCCATGATGTGGATGCCATTGCGGGCGCCGAAGATGTAAGGGCGCATTTTGGGGTTCCAACGGCGGGTCTGGTGGCCGAAGTGGACACCGGTCTCCAGCATCTGCTTCATAGTAACATAAGCCATGATAATCTCCTGGGTTTTTCGTCCATCCTGCAGTCCATTAAGGAGTCCGTGACATCACGGACCACCCGGAGTTATGGGCAGGATGTGTGAATTTGAAGTCGGGGGTATTTAGCCTGATATAGTATGGTTGGCAAGGGGAAAATGCACAATACTATTAAATGATGTGCAAATTATTCTCCAAATGCCTGAGCCATCAACCGGTTGCCTAATCCGCCGAAATCTTTGGGGGCGTATCCGAAGACTTCGTTCCAGACTTCGGTGGATTCCATGCAGAAGTAAAGTTGCTTATCCATTCCGTGTTTGCGCAGGCGGTCGACCATGAAGGTGAACTGTTCAACACGCAGCGGGCGGAGTAGTCGAGCTTTACCATCAAGGCCGGGGATGAATTCATTATAAATATATGTTGTATCAGGAAAATGGTCCGCAATAATCGGGTTGAGCTGGGGCATACAACGGAACGAACCGAGAGACATATAGGCAATGTTTTCGGGGCGCACATAATCAAAAATCATGTCGATGATTTCGGCGTAACCTTCACGCCAGCCGGGGTAATGGATGATCGGGTCGAAATGGAGGCATACTTTGAATCCGGCCTCGGCACAGGTGCGGGCTGCTTCAAGACGTTCTTTCAGTGTGGAAACGTCGAATTCTTCATGTTCATTGATGAATGGTGCGTTGAGTGACCATGCCGGAAGAACTCGGTCTGTGCGAGTGGTTGCTTCCATCCACGTCAGGTCCACGACTTTGGACTTTAATTCCAGCACTACGTTGTCGTAATCTTGAAGAAATCCAATGAGATTGTTGGAATAGCCGGTCAGATGTTCTAGGGCCAGCGAGTCAGTGAACTCGCCGGTACCAACGCGGTAACGGGTATTTGGATCTGCTCCGAAGGCGTTGCCCAGTTCGGTGAACAGGGCGTCCTGATTGGCCCAGATTTTCAGCACGCGGTCCTGAAAGTATGCCTGCAAAATACAATAGGAGCAGGCCATGGGACAGTTCTCGCCGATGTGAATGATGCGGTATCCGCAGCAATGGTAGGCACGGGTCCCGGGGCAAAATCGGAGGAATTTGCCTTTGTATTCCTTGAGATACAATGCCTGCGTGTCGCCTTCGTCAAACTCTATGCGGTCTTGTTCGGGGGGGACCACAGTCCACGGAATATTTGCCTGATCGGTCCCGGCCAGTTTGTTGCGTACCCGATTCGCGATGGGTGAATTCTGCATGGATTCATCCACGAACACATGACCGATTTTATGAAGATGGGAGGGGAGTTGCTTAGTCATTGCCACTTCCCAGCTTCCAGAGTTTTTCCCATGCCGGGGCGTCGGCGAGGTCTGTCATTTCTGCAACAGCCCGTTTGAGCTGTGCGGCATCCTTGATTTGGACGGTTAATTCGGCTCCGCCTGTTTCAAAATTATTGGGCTGAATCATACGCCAGCGGGTTCCGCCGGTGATTTCTCCGGCTGCGGCAGTGAACCGGTCCTGAAGTTTGGTCAGTTCAGGGTAACGTGCCAGTCGGGCCGCATTGGCGAGACGTGCAATGGTGTCCTTGGGAGAAAGCCCCTGCGAAAGAATTTTGATCATGCCCGCGGTGTGCATGACTTCCTGCACGGATTGATCGTTCATCTTAGCGGTTTCGAACAGCCAGTTCAAGACGTTGACCGCATTGGAGCGAGACCATGAGAATCCGGTGAACAGTGGTTCTGCTGCCTGACGGTCTTCACTGGTCATGCGAGAAAGAGGCGTGGCTGAGGCCAGAGGAATGTTGCCTTGTTTGAGCAGGTCGCGCCATGTTTGATCCATGGTGAGCCAGCCCACCAGAAGTTTGGCGTCCTTGGATTTAGGCTTTATGCCAAGACGGGGCAGGATGTTCGACTTGAGGGATTTTTCTTCCATGAGCGGCGCGAAAAACTCAAGAGCCTTGAGGCGCATGCCATCGTCCATGGGGCGTTGCAGGTTGTCGGTCAGATAAAGCAATCCTTTGTCGGTTTCATTTATATCTTCAACCATTCTGGCAAGAACCGGACGACCAAGGTTATGGAGAGCGCTCACGCGTGCGTGTCCGGCGACGAGATTCAGGCCGTTTTGGGATTCGTAGACTAGTACCGGTGTGGATTGGCCGAATTCTTCAATGGAATCTGCCAATGATGTGTCCGGGGTGTCGGCCCAGAACAGATGTGCGCCTGAATTGTTTATATTGTCGGCAGGGGCCGTGAAGATCTCGTTGGATAGATGCAAAATCCACTCCTGAAAGTTTCTGTCTAAAATGAGGTAACTGGTTGCAATTACGTTTAATCTGTGTTGAAATCACAAGTGTCTATCAAAAATGTTCAACAATTATTGATGGATATGTCGTTGATGTTCATAGCGTAGTAACTTGACAAGCTCGCGTTGGTCTTCCTATAGGACTAAACCTGTGAAAAACCAAGTGCTGTGATTTTCACGGGAGCCTAAGGCTTCCGAGACAATAGGGATAACCTGAAAAAAGTACGTGGAGTGAAGTATGCCTGATTTGAAAACTCAAAGAACTTATGCACTCGTCGGTCATGGCGGTAGCGGGAAAACTTCCGTCGCCGAGATGTTGCTTTTCAATGCCGGAGTTGTAAACCGCCTCGGCAAGGTCGAAGACGGAAGCACCGTTCTCGATTACGAACCCGAGGAAATCAAGCGTCGAGGTTCTGTTCAGCCTGGTTTTGCCAGCTACAAGTGGAAAAAGAACGACCATTTTCTCATCGACACTCCCGGTGATTCCAACTTCGCAGGTGATCTTTCCTACAGCCTGACCGCTACAGATGGCGTGGTCATGGTTATTGACGCTGTTGATGGTGTTAAGCCACTGACTCGCAAGATTTGGGCACGGGTTCAGGAGAAGGGGCTGCCTTCTATGATCGTCATCAACAAGATGGATCGTGATAGGGCCGAATTCGATACCGCATTCAACGGTATTTCCGAGGCTCTCGGTGCTCGTCCTGCTTTGTTGTACTATCCCATCGGCTCCAAAGAAGATTTCAAGGGCGTGGTGGACATGATGTCCGGCAAGGCTTTGATATTCGGCGCTGACGGCGCAGTCGAAGAAGGGGATATTCCCGGCGACATCGCAGATGAAGTCGAAATGTTGCGTGAAACCATGATTGAGAACATCGCTGAAAGTGATGAAGATCTCATGGAAAAATATTTTGAAGACGGAGAATTATCTCCCGAAGATATTACCAAGGGCCTTCAGGGCGGCGTCGCTTCCGGCGAACTCGTTCCCGTGGTCGTATCCGCAGCCCTGAATTGTCAGGGTGGCCAGATGATTCTGGACACTATACAGAATCTGTTGCCCGGTCCTTTGACCCATCCCGTATGGGAAGGCGAAGAAGGCGAACGGGCCAGTTCACCGGACGAGCCTTTGGCTTGTTTCGTGTTTAAGACCCAGGCCGACCCATTTGCCGGTCAGCTTACTGTGGTTCGTGTTTTGTCTGGAGAACTCAAGTCCGATTTCCATCTGCTCAATGCGTCCAATGGCGAAAAAGAGCGTGTGGGACAGTTGTTGGTTATGAACGGCAAGGAACAGGCTCAGGTAAAGGATCCTATGGGTCCCGGTTCTATTGCTGTGCTGGCAAAGCTCAAAAACACCCATACCGGCGACACCTTGGTTGAGAAAGATGATTTCAAGTTGATCAAGCCTGAAATCGCACCACAACTGATCACCTTCGCTTTGGCTCCGGCCGAAAAGGGTGACGAAGACAAGGTATACTCAGCGGTTGCCAAGCTGCTTGAGGAAGATATTACCCTGACTTTGGCTCGAGACGAAGAGTCCGGTGACATCTTGCTGTCAGGTATGGGACAGAATCATATTGAAATCTCGGTTGAGAAGGCCAGACGCCGCTACAAGGCTGATATCGTTTTGAAAACACCCAAGGTCCCGTATCGAGAGACTTTCAAGACCGGTGCCAAGGAAGTGCAGGGGCGTCACAAGAAACAGTCAGGTGGTCGTGGTCAGTTTGGCGATTGCTGGATTAACGTGACTCCCAAAGTGTCCGGTGCAGGCTATGAATTCGAAGACAAGATCGTCGGTGGTTCCATCCCCCGTCAGTTCATTCCCGCTGTTGACAAGGGCGTTCAGGAAGTTGCTGCTCGCGGTGTGTTGGCCGGTTACCCGGTTATCGACTTTCAGGTGACGTTGTATGACGGCAGTTACCATAACGTCGACTCCTCGGAGATGGCGTTCAAAGTCGCAGGTTCCATTGCCTTCAAGAAAGCCTGCGAAAAGGCCAAGATGGCTTTACTGGAGCCGGTCATGCTCGTGACCGTGGCTGTACCTGATTCCTTTATGGGCGACGTTATCGGCGACCTGTCCTCCCGTCGAGGCAAGGTATTGGGTTCCGATTCCCAGACAGGTCTGACTGAGGTCAAGGCGCATGTGCCCATGGCTGAAATGCTTAAGTATGCCCCGGATTTGAACTCCATGACCGGTGGGCAGGGAACTTTCTTCATGGAATTTGCTTCCTACGAGGAATGCCCGCCTCAGGAAACAGAAAAGGTCATTGCCGCCAACAAGAGGGCGGATGAAGCCGTGTAAGTTCCCATCAGATAACTATAAAAGGGCGGCGGGATTACCTGCTGCCCTTTTTCTTTCACTTGTTTGATGGGGCGAATTGGTTTACTCACTGATGAAATAAGCAATAAGGAAAGCGAATGTTTCGACGTATATTTTTTGTCCTTAACCTGTGGATTGTAACTGTCTACTATAGCTGGAAGACCATGAAGGTTGATCCAGCCAACTCCACTCCTGAGGAATATGACCAGTGGGGATTAGCTTGGGGCCATGCCGCGATTAAGTTATCCGGTATGAAGATTGAGGCTGACATGGGGGATGTAGACCCTCAAGGACATTACGTTTTTATCTGCAACCATCAATCAAATCTTGACATTCCCGTGCTGTTCGACGTGCTTAAAGGCAACCGTATTCGTTATGTTGCCAAGAAGAGCCTGTTTGATATTCCCATTTATGGAAAGGCTCTGGCCTATTCCGGGCATATCTGCATTGATCGGGAAAATCGTCGTTCAGCCATGAAGTCTTTGAACGAAGCCGTGGAAATAGCCAAGAACGGGTTTTCTCCAGTTGTTTTCCCTGAAGGGACTCGGAATCTGCATCTTGAAGATCTCATGGAATTTAAGATTGGTGGTATGATCATTGCTCTCAAATCCGGGTTGCCTGTGGTGCCTATCGTCATGACCAATACGGGGCTTGTTATGGGCAAAGGCCAGATGATTATCGATAACCGGCCTGTGGTTCGGGTAAAGGCTTTGCCAATTATTGACCCGTCTGAATATACCATCAAGGATCGTGAAAAGTTCAAGGACGATCTGCGCGCGAAGATGAGCGCGGCATACAAGGAACTGTTGGCGCAAGGATAGATTATGGGAGACGTACCAACACCTACATCCGCATTGAGCCTGTATCCTCTAGGGGGGCTTGGCGAAATTGGTATGAACTGCATGCTGTATAGGACGCAATCATCCATGGTTATGGTAGATTGTGGCCTTATGTTTCCCGAGGATTATCACTTCGGCGTGGACGTGGTCATTCCTTGTTTCGACTATGTGCTCAAGAATAAGCGTATTTTGCACGGTATAGTGCTGACCCATGGCCATGAAGATCACATTGGTGCATTGCCGTGGTTGCTTCAGAATGTTGACGTGCCAGTTTACGGTTCCGAATTTACCCTCGGTTTGGTCGAGAACAAACTCAAGGAACATGATCTGGATCGTTGGGCGGACCTGCGACCCGTCAGACCGTATGATCGTGTTTTGTTGGGTGATTTTCGATTCAATTTTATTCCGGTTTGTCATTCCATCATTGAAGGATTCGGGTTGGGTATTGAGACTCCAGTCGGGCGGGTTGTCCATACTGGTGATTTCAAAATTGATCGAAATCCTTTGGGTGGACATGCCACGGATCTAGCAGCATTTCGTAAGTTTTCCGAAGATGGCGTCCTTCTTATGCTGTCTGATTCCACCAACGTGGAGACCGAAGGGTTCGCCTTGACAGAGCGTGAGATCAAGGTTTCGTTGCGCGAAATATTTTCTAAGGCCAAAGGGCGTATTCTTGTTTCGCTTTTTTCCAGCCATATTCAGCGGATGCAGGAAGTTTTTGATCTTGCAAATGCTGAGGGTCGCAAGGTGGCTGTATCTGGCAAGTCATTACATCGTAATATCGAATTGGCACGAGAATTGGGATATCTGAAGGTACCCAAACGGACGCTTATTGATTTGGACCGTCTTGATGAATATGGTGACTCCGAGCTTGTTTTGCTTGTTACCGGATCGCAGGGTGAACCGTTGGCCGCACTTTCCCGTATGTCTATGGGGGAGCATCGTCAATTGTCCGTGAAGCCTGATGATCTTGTCATTCTTTCTTCTCGATTTATTCCGGGCAACGTCAAGGCGATCAATCGGGTTATCAATAACCTGTACCGACTTGGCGCCGAGGTCCTGTATGAGAAGATGCACGGTATCCATGCGTCGGGACATGCTCATGCTGGTGAATTGACGCTTATGCTGGAGACTGTGCGGCCTGAATATTTTATTCCCGTGCATGGCGAGTATCGTCATCTGGTCAAACACCGTCGTTTGGCTGTGGAGTGCGGGGTCACGGATGAAAAATCTATGGTCGTGGAGAACGGTCAGCCTTTGACGTTTTTTGAAGATGGTTCCATGGTGTTTGAGCCTAGGATCTCCGCTGAGAAAATTTTGGTTGACGGCAAAGGTGTTGGCGACGTGGGGCAGAGCGTTCTCAAGGAACGTCATCTGTTGGCTGGTGAAGGTATGGTCATCGTGGTGATGGTGGTGGATGAAGCTACCGGTGAAATTTCCATGGGCCCAGACATCATGAGCAAGGGATTTGTGTTCGAGCAGCAGTATATGCATCTTCTTGAAGATGCCAAATGCATTATTTTTGACGTGCATGAAAATATTGCTCCCGGTGATACAGCCAAACTCAAGGAACGTATTCGTTCCGCGCTGCGCCGTTTCTTCCGAAAAGTTTTGGGGCGTGATCCGGTTGTGGTCCCGTTGGTTATTTCCATATAGGTGTCTGGACTTCAAGCCGATGTTGCGCTAGTTATTTCGGCACGATGAGAATTTTTTTTGTGAGGATAAATGAGATGAAGAAAATCATGTGTGCATTGGTGATGGTAACCATGACGTTCATGCTGGCCGCGTGTGGAGCGCAGAAGAATGATCTCGACGCCGGGTACGCCCTTATCAAGAAGGGTGATTGCGCTGGTGCCGAGACGTATTTGGATTCGACAATAGCCGCGCCTGATCATCTCATGGATTTGGCTTATGCTTATTTCCTTAAGGGGCAGTGCGCGGAAAAAGCTGGTGACGCCACCGCAGCATATGAAAATTTCTATGCATCCAAGGTCGTGACTTGCTACGCTGTTGGTGAAGAAACGCATGTTAACCTGAATACATATGGGCGCAGTGAATTTTGTGAACGAATTATTCCTGCTCGACTTGCAAAACTGGAACCCGAAGTCGGGGATAAAGCCAAGGTCGAAGCCATTGAGGATAAGGTGGACGGGATATTGACGACTCGCTATCTGCAACGATTTCAGAAACGTCTCAATTAGTTATCATGAACGCCTCGGATTTTCCGGGGCGTTTTTCTTTGTGAACGGTGAACACAGGGAGTGAACATGCCACTGAAAGATTACACCGAAATTGTTGAGCGACTTCAGCAGACATTGGGCAAAGGATTTGCCGAAGAACCATGGGTGCTGAATATGCCGGGCAAGTCCATTGCCTGCAAGATCGATCAACATTATTACCTCGCAGTCATGCCCGCTTTCCTTGAAACCTTGGGCCGATTGGGTGGCATATTCCCGGATCAGGTCCTTGAAGCACTCGTCAAAACCGGGAATCTCATCACCAAAGCCCCTGATCGCAATCCGCTTTTGCCTTTAACTGTCTCCTGGGGCGGCAGAGGTGTAACCATCAAGGGCGCATTCGTGGACGCGGATTTTATTGATCGTGCGGTCAAAACCTATGGCGGTTATTCCTCCATTCTGACCGTCTCCGACCTCAAAATAAGCGAAGAAAACAAACCGCGCATTGAAGAATTTTTTACTGACAAAACACCACCACAAGCTCTTGCCTATTATTAACGACGTTTCAAACGTTATCCTCAATCTAAAAAATAAAAATCTCCTCAATGCACGTTGTGACGTTGGGGAGGTTTTTATTTTTTAGATCGCTATGAGATTTCAAAGGGGGTTGCCCTTTGGCAGGTCCAGGACAGAGTTTAGGTCTCCCCGAAGGGGGGCTTCGCATAGGTTATACGTCGCTGAACTGTTTCTCCAGCATGATGGCCAAAATGGTTTTGTCGGTTTGGATCATGCCGTCCACGGCCAACGTGCCGACGTTGCGCATGGTGTCCTCGGGCGATTGACCTATGATGCCGTCCGTGTGGTGTACGTTGACACCTTGGAGCGAAAATAAAGCGGCTTGAACAGCTGTGCCGGCGGCCGTGGCGAGCTTGAGTGCGCACCCGGTTTTGGCTCCGTCGCAGATGATGCCTGCCAAGTCTTCAAGGAGATTTTTGATAGCCCCGGCAATATGCTTTGCGTCTCCGCCGAGAAGGAATGTGATACCTGCGGTTGCTCCGGCCCCTGCGGCTACAGAACAGCCACAGATGGCGGATAACCGGCCTGTATGTGCTTTGACGTAGGCCGTAATGATATGGGAGAGGGCAATGGCTTCCAGTACAGATTTGATCTCAATGTCGTCCACGTAATCCTTGATGGCCCAAATGGGCAGGATGGCGGTCAAGCCGTGGTTGCCGGAACCGGCAGAACTCATGGCAGGCAATGGTGCGCCGGACATACGAGCGTCGGCAGCGCCGGAAGCGAGAATACGTGCTGCCAGCATCATGTCTTTTTTAATGAGTCCTTGACGCACAAGGCGTTCCAGGGTTTTTCCCACGCCGAGGCCGAGACCATACTTGAGGCCTTGTTCGGCCAGACGCATGTTGACGTCCACGCCTTCCTGTAGAAATGCGAAGTCGTCATCATCCAACTGGTCGGTCATGGCGATGAGGTCGTTGAGAGACAGACCCTTGAGCCATTCTTCCATGGCGGCCACGGGCGATGGAGTGCCTTCGGGGCGAACCTCGATAAGCGGGCTTTCAACGGGGGAGCCGTTGAGGGTTAGCGACGTGATGTTGTCGTGTAATCCTTCAATAACGGATTCAACAACGTTGTTGCCGGATATCACCTTGGTGCGAATGAGTAACCCCTGCTGGTCTCTGAGCAGCGTAACGGTCACCTTGTTGTCGGCAATGGCTTTTTTTGCATCGGCCACGAATTCGTCGTTAATCGGTTGCAGTACTTCCAGACGCAGAGCGGGGTCGCCGCCGACAGCGCCGAGAGCTGCTGCCATATCCAGACCGGAGAGACCTTTGGCTCCCGGGATGGAAACGGCCAGACCGTTTTTATATACATTGGGGTCCACGGCGATTTCGAGGGAATCGAAATCCTTGGACGGGAGCAGGGACATGGCAGAGGCCGCGCCGAGAGCAATGGCGACCGGCTCGGTACAGCCAAGGGCTGGGGCGACTTGAATGCTGAGAACGTCTTTAACCGTGAATTTCATGATGTCTACTTTTTTACAGTGCTTTTGGGACAGGTGTCGCTCATGTAGCAGACTTCGCAGCCACCTGCATATGGGTAAGGAGTGAGAACGGCATATTTACGATTGACGGTGCCTTCATCATTCCAGGTCAGACCAAGTTCCTTGAATGCGCCGAGAACGCCTTCACCCGGACGGGGCAACGGGGCACATTTGCCAGTCTGTAATTCGGGGATGAATCCTTGAGCGGAACTCATGACCATGGTGATGGCCAGTGCATGAAAGAGAAGGCCGTGTGTGGGGGAATCCTGCCAGATTCCTTCGATGTTATCTTCTACCGCTTCATCGAGAAAAATGAGAATGAATTTGCCTTCTCCTTCAGCGTTGGACAATTCGTACGCCTTGAGGCTTTCTGTGGCCCATTTGTCCCAGAAGGTTTCGAAATCTTCAAGGAGGTCGCCTTCGATGCGGGTTTCTCCCGCCACTTCCATGAAATACATCATGTCGAATTCCGGCTGTGGGGTCAGGGGCTTTATGTCGAATTTGGGCATGTATCTTCTCCTGAAAAGGTATCGTTGTTGTGAGGAGGCTCTGATTACCTCTTTTCTCGATTCCTCTCAAGTTTTACGACTATGCGTTGCACTTGGGAGGTAAGTCGGGTTATATATCAATCAACTTGAAGTATATACGGCGCATGCTTTGTCAACACCTCATGAAAACGCGAACACTGGAGATTGAATGCCTGCAGAACGAGGTGAACCGCTCTTTCAGAAGTTGAAAAGACCGAATATCAGGTATCTCCTTCTCGCCATACTTATTGGCGTACTCGCCGGGTACGGCGCAGTCCTTTTTAAGTTCGTCCTCAAATTCATGCAATGGGTGTTTTATCAGGACACCAATGATTTCATGACCTTTGCCAAGACCATTCCGGTTTGGGTGAAAATTGTCATGCCTGCCGCGGGTGGCCTGGTGGTCGGGCTTGTCGTTACAAACTTTGCGGCAGAGGCAAAGGGCCACGGGGTGCCTGAAGTCATGCAGGCTATCGCTCTTCGGGGCGGACGTATTCGAAAGAGGGTCGCAGCGGCCAAGATTTTTGCGTCAGCCGTGACCATTGGTTCAGGTGGCTCTGTGGGCCGAGAAGGTCCCATGGTGCAGATCGGCGCGTCCATCGGGTCTTCTATTGGGCAGATGTTCAAGACACCCAGTGTGCATATGAAAACCATGGTTGGATGTGGTGCGGCAGCCGGTATTGCGGCGACCTTTAATGCGCCCATTGCGGGTGTGTTGTTCGCTCTTGAAATTATTATTGGCGATTTTGGGGTCATGCAGTTTTCCCCGGTGGTTTTGTCATCGGTCACGGCCACGGCCATTTCCAGATATTATTTTGGTGATTTTCCTCATTTCGACATCCCGGAATATTCCATTGTCACTTTGTGGGAATATTTGTTTTATCCCGTGCTCGGTGTTGTTTCGGGGCTTGTCGGTTTGTCGTTCACCAAAATTTTATATTGGTTTGAGGATGGGTTCGACGCCATAGCAATTCCCGAGTGGATTAAGCCTGCTATCGGCGGTGCATTGCTCGGCGTTGTCTTCGCCGTATTTCCGCAGGTTTTTGGCGTCGGATATGGGGCCATGAATGTGGCGCTGGTCAATCAGATGGAATTTCAACTCCTGTTTGTTTTGATTTTTGTGAAGATACTAGCTTCATCAATTACATTAGGATCAGGCGGATCGGGTGGTATCTTCGCACCATCATTGTTTCTTGGGTGCATGACCGGCGGGGCCTTTGGATTCGTGGTTCATTTTTTGTTTCCGGCACATACGGCCATGCCCGGCGCGTACGCTCTTGTTGCCATGGGCGGTGTTGTGGCTGGAACAACCTATGCGCCCATTACCGCTATTTTGATTATTTTCGAGATGACTTCGGATTATTCGATCATCCTTCCGCTTATGCTGACCTGTATTACGGCCACAGTTATGAATTCCACTATTGAGCGGGCGTCTATCTATACGACCAAGTTGCTTCGGCGTGGTATCGATATCGAGGCTGGTCGAGAACGACACCTTCTCGACCATATTGTGGTGAAAGAGGTCATGACGCATGAGTTTGTGACCATTCCGGCGTCGGCTCCCTTGTCTCAGATCATCTGGACCTTCAAGACCGAGAATGCTCCCTATCTGCATGTCGTGGATGGCGAAGGGCGATTGACTGGTATTATTTCCTTCCGTGATATTCGGGCGGTCCTGAATGAAGAGGGGTTGCTTGAATTGATCATCGCCCATGATCTCGCTACCCGTGATTTGGTCACTGTGACCACGGACGATACATTGCAGGAAGCCTTGGACAAGATCACGGACAGAGGGGTGTCTCAGGTGCCTGTGTTGACTTCTGGCAGGGAGCAGAGGTTGGCCGGAACGCTGACTGAATCGGCGATCAACGGAGCCTATAATTCTGCCATCGTCAAAGCAGAGCTTGCCGGGGGACGCTAATCCGGTTTTCATTGAGAGGCAAAAGGGTTTGTGCTAAATCCCGGTCATCGGCCGTGCTGGTCGAAATGATTTTCGAGGAATGACGAATATGAGTGAGATCAGGATATCCGTGACTCTGTCCCTGGATGAAAAACATCCCGAGGACGGTTATATTGACTTCAATCTGTCTGTGGACGGGCAGTATCTGCATGAGGTTGGCGTCTATATCGACCCTGTGAATTTGGTCACCTCAGCCTCTATTTTCGGTGAGTTTTTCATCTACACCTGCGACTGTGGCAACCCTGCCTGTCAGGGCATTGAAGAAGGCGTCAATGTCTCCCATACTCCGGAAACAGTTGTTTGGCGGCTCAAGAATCCTATTTCCTGGCCCCCTGACGAATCTAGACCGGAATGGGCACACGATGCGGAGTTTGTTTTTCCGAAAGATATGTATCTTCAACAGATTTCCATTGCGTTGGATCATGCAAAGCGATTGGCGCGAGGCTTCAATCTTTCCGGCAAACTCTGGGTTGGTCCAGATTTGACTATTGAAGCATTGATGGCTCTGGAAGTTCCCCAGCAAGAGAGCGAATTCTTTGCCATTGAGCCGGAAGGTCGCGCTGTTCACTAAAGATTTGCCTTCGGTCTAAAAGTTCACTATAGTTTTCATACTTGCTCAGGCTGCTTTTCCGGAACCCCGGAGGAGCAGATATGTCTGTTTATATCCCCAATCAGAGTCGTTCAGTTCGTGCTCGCTTTTTGCGTGCACCGCCTTTTTGCGTGGTGCTGCGGGGGGCGCGGCATTGACTTTTGATAGTGTCAGGGCTTGGGTCGTCTTTGCGACCCGCGGGAGGAGTGCCTGGTTTCGCAGTATCTTTTACGAAACAGGTTACACCTATGTTGTATGTACCAATCAAAATCTATCCTAATCGGCGGAGTGTCCGAGGGTGCATCGTGTGTGCAGCCCTGTGGCTGGGACTGGCCTTGGCCGGATTCCATTTCATTAACGTTATTGATGCGAAAGTGGCGGTATATTCTCTCTGTATGGTGGGATTCGCGGTGTGTGTGATTAATGGTATCGCAGCCATGACACATCAGCCCATGATCAAGATACTCGATGACCGTTTCTCGGTGTATACGCCTTTTGGTTACGCCATGATCCGGTTTGGAGAAGTCTTGATTTTTAAGCGAGGGCGGGTGCCTTTTATGGGAACGTTGCGCGTGGAAATCAATAAATCCGCGCGTGCTAAATTCCCTTCGGCGTTCGGTAAACTCTTGTATTCCGTGGTGGGGTTACGATTCACCAATACGGTGTCCATTCCGGGCTTCATGCTTGGGGCAAATCCGGAGTCTGTTGTCCAAATGTTGGAGAAGCGTCGGTTGGCCGCAATTCGATTGGAAGCCATCGGCGATTATAACCCCACGGCATTGACATCAGTCGTCTGATTACAATGGAAAACCGGGAAACCCTTTGTTACAGGGCTTCCCGGTTCTATTTTTGTTGTCGTCAAACGTTCTAAATCTCAATCTTGACGATGACCTTGTGCAGTATACCGTCAGAAATCGTGGGCAGGTGTGCGTCTTCCGGGAAGAAGATGGCAAACATACCGGGTGTAACATCTGCACAGACTGTGGGAGCGTCTTCGTAAAAAGCCAGATCCTTGGTATCATCAGATTCTTCAGTTTTCGAGCCGAGATCTTTACGAGCTTTCCATCCCATGGTGTCCACACCTTCAACTACATATTGAATGTCGATGTGGGTGTCGTGTGTCTCAATGGCAGCCTCGGCAGCCTTGCGGCCCGGGCCTTTTGCAACCCATGCGTAGGAGGCGTCGCCGTCGATGTCATGACGTCCTTCGGGCAGGGAGGCCAAATCTTCCCGGCGTAACAGGGCAAACGCCGCTGCAAAGGCCGGATGAAGGTTAGCGTAGAGGTCCGCGTTTTCCAGTGTATCCAGAATCATTGTATATCCTTTCGTTCTGCCTTGAGAGCCATGAGCAGCGCTTCGTCTAGAGATGGGTGTGAGAAGATGATGGAATGTATGTCTTCGGCAGTCCAGTCTTGCTGGATGATCATGGTTGCCGCCGTGGTCAGTCGGGAGACTTCATGGCCGACAGCGGTGATACCGACGACCTTGCCGCCTGACCAGACTACTTTGACGAACCCCTGAGTGAAGGCGTGGGCTTGTGCCATGGGATTGGCAGCCAACTGGGCACGAGAGGTCTGGCAGGTGTCAAAATCGGTCAGGAAGGCCTCATTTTCCATGGCACCTACACGCATGGCTTCGGGGGCGCCGTATAAGACACTTGGCACCGGGCCGGATGTGTAGGGCGTGTCGATTTTACCAGCAGCGTGTGCGGCGACATAATGCGCCTGATGCGCGGCTGCGTGGGCCAACTGAATCTGGCCGTTGGCATCACCTATGGCGTAGATGTTTGGTGCGGCAATGAAATGCTCGTCCACCTGAATCTGGTTGAACTGCAACGTAATGCCTGCTTCTTCAAGGCCGATATCCTGTGTGACGGGACCTCGTCCGACAGCAACCAAAGCCTTGTCAGCCGTGATTTGTTCGCCGGATTCCAAGGTAAGCAAAGCTTTGCCGTCCACGGTGCGCACACCGGAAACACGTTTTTCCAGCAAGATGTCCCACTTCCACCGTTTGAAGGTGGAACGCAGTGCTTTTGAGACTTCCGGGTCTTCCAACGGAGCAACGCGATCCATGGCATCCACCACGGTGATTTTCGCGCCGAATCGGTGGGCGACTTGAGCCATTTCCAATCCGATGAAGCCAGCGCCAACCACGATGAGAGATTCGGGCATGGTTTCCATGGAAAGAAACATGTCTGAGTCCAGTACGCAGTCATTGTCTGGTTCAAGGCCCGGAAAGAAAATGGGCTTTGAACCGGTTGCGACAACCAGTTTCTTATATTCAATCTTTTGCTCGCCATCGGCTGTTGCGATAGAGACGGTGCCTTCACCGGACAGCGAACCAAGTCCTTCGACAAGGTCGATACCGAGCTTTTTGAGTTGCATACCCATGGCTTTGCGTGTGCCGGTCAGGTGTTTTTGCACCCGGCCCTGCAACGCGGCGAAATCGATATGTATTTCGCCGGTCGCAATTTTCATTTTGGCCTGATTATGCAGTTCCTCGATGGCAGAAGTCGCGCCGAGCCAGAGTTTGGTCGGGATACATCCTCGGTTCAGGCAGGTGCCTCCCAGGAAGTCCTTTTCCACCAGCGCGACCGAAAGTCCGAGACCGGCGGCTTCAACGGCGCAGTCAAACCCTCCGGGGCCTGAGCCGATTACCACGAGATCATAAGTCATCAGTAAGCTCCATGGCGCGTGCGGCCGTGGTTTCATCCAGTCGGGTCACGGGCAGGGTCACGGGTGCGGAGGTCAAGGCCTCGGGGTTGGTGTCTACCAGTTCAGCCAATTCGATGAGATCGTCGATGAATCCGTCAAGCGTTGCCTTGTTCTCGGTTTCAGTCGGTTCGATCATGATTGCTTCCGGCACGATGAGCGGGAAGTATATGGTCGGTGCGTGATGTCCTTTGTCGAGCAGCCCCTTGGCGAAGTCCAGAGCGCGAACGCCTTTCTTGGCCTGCGGGGACGCGCTGGCAACGAATTCATGCATGCAAATGCGGTCGTAGGGGACCTCGAAATGGTCGTCCAGACGTTTTCGCATGTAGTTTGCGGCCAGCACTGCGTTTTCGGAGGCGCGGGTCAGGCCGACACCGCCAAGGCGCAGGATGTAGGCATATGCCTTCAGGTATACGCCAAAGTTGCCGTAAAACGGAGCGACGTAGCCGATGGATTTTGGATAATTGTAATCGAGGAAGAACTGGCCGTCCTCCTGCTTCGCCACGCGGGAGATGGGCAGGAAGGGAACCAGTCGTTCGGAGACGCCGACCGGACCGGAACCGGGACCGCCGCCGCCGTGCGGAGTAGCCATGGTTTTGTGCAGGTTCCAGTGAACGATGTCGAAACCAACATCGCCCACGCGCATTTTGCCCATGATCGCGTTGAGGTTCGCTCCATCGTAGTAGAGGAGTGCGTCCACCTTTCTGAGCATCTTGACGATCTCGGGCAGGTGTTTTTCGAACAGTCCCAATGTGTTGGGACAGGTCATCATCATACCAGCCACTTCGTCGTCCAGTACTGCGGCCAGAGCTTCGGGATCAACAATGCCGTCTTTGGATTCGATGGACACGATTTCGTAACCAGCGATGGTGGCGGATGCCGGATTTGTTCCGTGGGCGGAGTCGGGGATGATGATTTTTGTTTTCTTGTTGCCCTTGTCCTTGTGATAGGCGGCAATGAGCATGACACCTGTTAGCTCGCCGTGGGCGCCAGCCATGGGGTGCATGGTGTAGGCGGCCATGCCGGTGATTTCAGCCAGCATGTTTTCGGTTTCGTACATGACTTCAAGTGCGCCCTGACAGAGTCCGCCCGCGCCTTGCAACTGCGGTAGTACCGGATGCAGACGGGTGAATCCGGGCATGGCGGCTACGACTTCCGTGAATTTGGGGTTGTACTTCATGGTACATGAACCCAAGGGATAGAAGTTGCCGTCCACGCCGTAGTTGCGTTGGGAGAGCTTGGTGAAGTGGCGAACCACATCCAGTTCACTGGCGGAAGGCAGGCCGATGTCGCCATCACGCAGTAGTTCTGAAGGAATGTATGCCTCTTCGGCAACGCCTTCGCAGGGCCAACATCCTTCGCGTCCGGCTACGGATTTTTCGAATATGGTTTTCATTTGAGTGCTCCCTTGAGCATTTCGGCAAAGATGCCAATCTGTTCTTCACTGGTTTTTTCGGTACATGCTACCAGCAGTCCGTTTTCCAGACCGTCGTAGTAACGGCCCAGCGGGAAGCCGGGGACAAAGCCGCGGGCTGTCAGCTTGGCGATGGCATCAAAGGCATTTGTGGGCAGGGAGATGGCAAATTCATTGCCGAAAGGTCCTTGTGTGAGCATGCTGACACCGTCGATGGCGGTGAGGCGCTCTGCGCAGACATGGGCGCGCTCGATGGAAACCCGTGCCGCCCGTTTCATGCCCAATTCTCCCAGAGCACACATGTGCACCAATGCACGCAGGGCGCACAGGGATTGGTTGGAACATATGTTGGACGTGGCCTTCTGGCGGCGAATGTGCTGTTCGCGAGCCTGAAGGGTCAGTACGTAACCGGTGCGGCCTTCGGAGTCCTTGGTGCGGCCAACCATGCGACCAGGCATCTGGCGGACCATTTTCTTGGTGCAGGTCATTATGCCGAGGTACGGGCCGCCGAAAGAGAGTGGCAGGCCAAGGGACTGACCTTCGGCAACAGCGATGTCTGCGCCCATTTCGCCGGGTGTTTTCAGCAAAGTCTGGAGCACTGGGTAGGTGGAAATGATGGAAACGGCTTTCTTGCTCTTGGCCGTTGCGCACAGTTCCGTAAAATCGTTAATGGATCCGAAGAAGTTCGGATTTTGTACCAACAGGGCCGCGGTATCGTCGTCAATGGCACTCTTCAATCCTTCGATGTCGGTCATGCCGTTTTTGTGGGGTACGGTGACCAATTTGACATCAAGATTGGACGTGTATGAGTCGAGCATGACCCTGTAGATGGGGTTCAGTGCTTCGGAAACCACAATCTTGCGGCGTTTTGTTTTGCGCACAGCCATCATCAGGCCTTCATAAAGCGCGGTGCCTCCATCATAGACGGAAGCATTGGCGTATTCCATGCCGAGCAGGCGGGTTACGGCGGTCTGGTATTCGAAGATCGCCTGGAGTGTACCCTGTGATGCTTCGGGCTGGTACGGCGTGTACGCAGTGTAGAATTCGCCACGCATGGTCAGCGCGTCCACTGCCGCCGGAATGTAGTGGTCGTAGAAACCGGCACCCAGAAAACTCACCCTGTCGGTGGCGTTTTTTGTGGCCATGGCTTCAAGTTTGGAGAGAACCTCCATTTCGCTCAACCCCTCGGGCAGATCAAAGCTCTTGGGGCGCATGTCTTCCGTTATCTCGGCAAAAAGATCGTCCACGGAATTCACGCCGATAGTGGCGAGCATCTCCCGGACTTCATCTTCAGTATGAGGAACATACGGCATAGTATTACCTACTGGTGTAATAAATGGTGATAAAGAAGAAGGCCGAGACATGTGCCCCGGCCTTGAAAGTTCCCGTTAGTGGGCTTCGGATTCGACGACCGAGGTATATGCCTCAGCGTCCAGCAACCCCTCAGGGTCGCCCTTTATTTTAAACTTGAGCAGCCAGCCTTCGCCATATGGCTCTTCATTGACTTTTTCGGGGGCGTCTTCGAGGGCCTCGTTGACTTCAACGACTTCGCCAGTCACCGGGGCGTATATTTCGCTGGCGGCCTTGACGGATTCGACAGAACCCATTTCGGAACCGGCTTCAAAGGTGTCGCCGACTTCAGGCAGTTCGATAAAAGTCAGGTCGCCCAGTTGTTCCTGGGCAAACTGAGAGATGCCAACAGTGGCGATGTCACCTTCAACCATGACCCATTCGTGGGATTTGGCGTACAAAAGATCAGTGGGAATCATATCGTGCTCCTTTCTGGAAAAGTGGCTTTATAGTATTTTTAGATGGCTGTCCTTACCATGGGATTCATACTTTGGAAATTGTAAAAAAAATGACACTTTTGCTATTATTATCCCTTGTCACCAGATGAGAACCTCAAATCGCCAAAAAGCTGACGTTTCGGATCGTTTTCATTATTTTTTAACTGACAAGTGAGTGCGCTAAGAATCGTGCTCTTTCAGTGGTTTTATTCGGTAAATCAGAAGGGATAAGGCAATTGCCTACATACAAAGTGCCTGTGTTTTTAGCCTGAAGGAAGTGGGTAAACCGGTCAAAGGCTGTGAAGACGCCTTCGGCATTATTTTCAAAAGAATCTGCGCCTGTCGCCAGCAATCCAATTCGTTTCCCTTGTAAAAGTGATGTGTGCCCCGGTTTGAAGCACTGCGTTACAAAGGCGTTGCTTCGATCAATGAGAGTCTTGATTTGTGCAGAGAATCCCCAAAAGTAGACGGGAGTGGTAAACAGGATGACATCTGCCATAAGCATTTTCTGCATGATTTCATCGGCATCATCCTGCTGCACACAGGCTATTTCATTGGGGTACGCCAAGCACTTAAGACAACCGCGACAGCCTTTGATGGTTTTGTCATGGAGTGTGATTCGTTCGACGGTGTTCTTTAATGTATGCAATTCCTTTTCGATCAGCGTGAGGACAGTCGCCGTATTTCCTTTCTTTCTTGCGCTTCCAAGGAGGGTGAGTACCTTCATTCTTTATCCTTTCTGCATGCGGTTTCAAATGACTCTATTTTAATTTCATACACATTTTGTATGCATTATGAAATAGCAATGAGCCGCAGAACATATCACTTCTTTCTGTGAAAAGGCGTGGATAGTGTTACGAATTTTATTGACGATGCCACTGAGCAGTTGTAACTTGGCTCTCGAATATGAGCACAAACAAGATTATCACTCCGTTGAATAAACAATTTTCTCTCCTTGACCCAGGCTCCCGTGTAGACGTGGAAGTGGAAGGGACTCTCTGGCATCTTGATCGGGCCGCTGATCTGGAGGCCCTGTGGGACCAGATGGACGAGGCCGATCTCGGCGATGACGAACGATTACCGTATTGGGCTGAAGTATGGCCCGCCAGCGTTCTGCTTGGGCGACACATCCAGCGCAACGCGGATCGTTTGTGCGGCAAGGCATGCCTTGACCTCGGTTGTGGCCTCGGCCTGACTGGCATGATCGCCAGCTCCATAGGTGCTCAGGTGGTCGCGTTTGACTATGAATGGCCAGCGGTCCGTTTTGCCCGACATAACGCCGAATTGAATAACGTTCCCCAACCTCTCTGGATGGTCATGGACTGGCGGCAGCTTGCCGTACAACCATCGTCGTTTGATTTTATTTGGGGTGGCGACGTACTTTATGAAAAACGATTTTTTGAGCCTTTGATTCAACTTTTCCGTCACGCGCTCAAGCCCGTCGGCAAAATTTGGATCGGTGAGCCGGTGCGCACGGTATCCCGTCCCGTCTGGGATGAATTGCGAGAACGGGGTTTTGCGCCGGAAAAGTTGACAGTGGAAAAAGTGGCCCTGTGCGGCCAGAACCCGACAGTGAACCTGTGGGAAATTACGATCATTTGATCGGAGGACATTATGGGCAAGACAATACGATTTGGCGTTTCGCTTGATTCGGATTTGTTGGACAAGTTCGACAGTCATTGTGAGGAGCGGAGTTATCAGACGCGGTCCGAGGCCATTCGTGACCTTATCCGTAACACATTGGTACAGCGGGAGTGGGAACAGGCTGAGGGCGACCTCGCCGGGACATTGACTCTGGTCTACGATCATCATAAATCCGGGCTGTCTCAGCGACTGACCGAGATTCAGCACGATCATCACGATGTCATCCAGTCATCTCTGCATGTACATCTGGATCATCACAACTGCCTTGAGGTTATTATTCTCAAGGGTGATGCCGATATCATTAAGGCTCTGGGTCAAAAGTTGATTTCCACAAAGGGCGTCAAGCACGGCAACCTCGCGCTGACAACCACTGGCAAGGACTTGATCTAAGTATTTAATTTCCCCTCTCACAAAAGAGCGGAATATAACTTTCCCCCTCTCCACCCCGCGAAGCGGTAATAAAAAGTCTAGGAAAGGAGATGGGATGGGGGGCTGGGGGAAGGGAAGAGGCATTATCTTTATGGAAGACGTTCAGAAGCAGCAGGCAAAAATAGCCATGCCCATTGACAGGGTAGGAGTTAAAGGCCTGCGTCAGCCTATTATTGTCCGGGATCGTGAATCCGGCATACAACATACTGTTGCCGATGTTTCACTGTCCGTGGATCTGCCAGCCGAATTCAAAGGTACCCATATGAGCCGGTTTGTTGAGGCGCTGGAGCACTGGTCCGGCGATCTTGATTATACCTCATTTCGGACATTGCTTGATGATATCGTCGTGCGACTTCAGGCTCGGAGTGCGCATGTCCGGTTTGTGTTTCCGTATTTTCTGCGTCGTAAATCGCCCAAGAGCGGAGCGTCCTGCCTGATGGATTATACCTGTCGCGTGGATGGCTACCTCAAGGATGGCAAATTGCGTTTTACACTGGGCGCGGATGTGCCAGTGATGACAGTCTGCCCATGTTCGTTGGCCATTTCTGATTACGGCGCACATTCTCAACGTGCCGAGATTCGTATTCGTACGCGTTTTCATGGTTTTTTGTGGTTGGAAGATCTTATTGAGATCGGTGAATCTGCCGGGTCTAGCCCCGTGTACTCCTTGCTGAAACGTGAGGATGAAAAACATGTGACTGAATCTTCTTTTTCCAACCCGACCTTTGTTGAGGACGTGGTTCGTGCGGTGGGTAAAGGTCTTGCCGATCACCCACAGGTGGATTGGTATACGGTTGAGGTGGAGAGTTTTGAATCCATCCATAACCATTCGGCGTTTGCTGTGATGGAAAGTCAGGATATTGAATAAATGTAAGTGGTGAGGATTGACTGATGAAACGCTTTTCTCCAATTCTGTTGGCCTTGATTTTGAGTGTGGTTTGTGTCGCCAATGCGTCTGCTTCGGAGCCTGCGCCTGTCTATGTACACATGGTCGTTGTGTCGGCAACATTGACGGATGGTTCCAGTTCTGCGGACGCAGTGCTCGCTTTTGAGAAGGCTGTTATCGAGATGGCCGGAGGTTTTACGAGACTCGGTTCGTCGAGCGGCGGTATACTGAAGGGTGACACCGTGGAACATCAGCAGAACGTTACTTTCATGGTCGCAGGTCAAAAAGATCTGAGCGAAGAGTTGAAGGCATTGACTTTGAAGTTATTTGGTGGTGATGGCGGTTTTATTCTGGCCTGGCCGGGAACCATGACTTACTAGCCATATTTGCAGAGTCCTGTGAAAGGGCGTAGGATCAGAACTAGCTGCTTCCCTGACTGCAAGGGAGTCTTTATTTATGTCCGATGTTAATATCTCGGCTTTGTCCGCTCTGGGAACTGTTCAGGAAGTCTCGGCTAACAATATTGCAAATGTGAGTAGCGAAGGCTTTAGAGCTAGTTCGGTTGCGCTCGAAACCGGCCCGGAAGGGCAGGGTGTGCAAGTTGCCGCGATTCAAGAATCCACCAACGCCGGGCCTATGATTGAAGGCATGGAAATGTCCAACACGGATATTGGGACTGAGATGGTGGACATGATTAAGACATCCCACGCCTTTTCCGCCAATACCGCCGTCATTCGTGCCTCCGAAGAAATGACCGGTCACCTATTGAATATGATTGCCTGATTCATGTTTCAGCTTTTGATAGCGGGTTATCTGCCTTTTTTAAGGCGGGATAGTCGAATGATTTCGTCTCCGACGACTTAAGGCCGAGGGCCTTAAGGATCCTATGTCGCCTTCGGCGAAGTTGTTTATAAAAAAAATCATTGTTTACGTTCCTCCCTCTTTCGCGAAGCGACACAAAAAGTTTAGGAGAGTCCAGAGAACCCTTTTCAAAGGGTTCTCTGGTCCCGCTGAAAGCGACCTCCGGTAAGGCCGCCGGAGGCATCTTCTAGAGGGGTTGACACCTTCCTAAATCCTATCATACGGTCGATCATGGCCCGTTTGCGCGCGCTCCATTTTGCGGAGTAGCCCAGAGCGGGCCATACTTGCGAGATACAGAGAGGGTATTATGACCAAGACAAAGAAGACCGAATTTGACGTTATCATCGTTGGTGGAGGCCCTGCCGGGCTGTTTGCCGCGTATTATTTGGCTGAACACTCCGATTTGGAGGTGTTGCTGATAGACAAGGGCAAGCTTTCATTGAAACGGGATTGTCCCTTGTCCGGCGATCAGGAATGCATCAAGTGCCGTCCTTGCAACATTTTGTGTGGTGTGGGCGGAGCTGGCTTGTTCTCAGATGGTAAACTGAATTTTATTCATAAGCTCGGTAAGACAGATCTGACACAGTTCGTCGGTATTACCGAAGCACACGCCCTGATCGAAGAGACCGAAGATATATTTAATCGATTCGGTATGGATGGTCAGGTTTTTCCCACTGACATGGATATGGCCAAGGAAATCCGTAAGGATGCTCGTAAACATGGCATCGATCTGCTGGTCATAAAGCAGAAGCATTTGGGCAGCGATAATCTGCCTGGGCATATCGCGGGGATGGCTGATTATATTCAGGATAAGGGAGTCACTTTTCATACGTCCGAGAACGTCAAGGACGTCACTGTGGATAAGGGGCGTGTCACTGGTGTGATCACCAACCGTGGCGAGTATAAGGCCAAGAATGTCATTCTGGCCCCGGGACGTGTCGGCGCGGAATGGGTCGGCCATGTCGTGCAAAGCCATGGCATTGAGGTGTCCCAGCGCGGTATTGAAGTGGGCGTGCGCGTCGAGGTCCATAATGAGATCATGCAGGACCTGTGTTCCGTGATTTATGATCCGACTTTTTTTGTGCGTACCAATAAATATGACGACCAGACCCGCACGTTCTGCACCAATTACGGTGGATTCGTGGCCCTGGAAAATTATCAGGACTTTGTCTGCGTAAACGGTCATGCTCTCATGAATACTAAGTCCGAGAATACCAACTTCGCCTTTTTGTCCAAGGTAGTGCTGAATGATCCTGTCGAGGACAATCAGGCCTATGGTGAATCCATCGGACGACTGGCGACCTTGATTGGTGGTGGCAAGCCCATCCTGCAACGGTTTGGCGATCTGCGTCGCGGACGCCGTTCCACATGGGACCGTATCGGTAATGGCTACATCGAGCCGACCATGAAAAATGTGGTGCCGGGTGATATCGCCATGGCTTTGCCCGAGCGTATTTTGACGAACCTTATGGATGGTTTGGAACAGCTCAATAATGTGGTACCCGGCGTGTCCAACGATGAGACGTTGCTGTATGCACCTGAGATCAAATTCTTTGCTACACAGGTGGATACCCGAGAGCATCTGGAGACAAGCGTTAACGGTTTGTTCGTGGCCGGAGATGGTCCCGGTGTGGCGGGTAATATTGTTGGTGCCTCAGCAACTGCGCTTATTCCTGCCAAGGAAATCATCAAACGTAGCTAAAACGGTTTTGTTTGTATTCATGGCCCGGCATTTGTGTCGGGCTTTTTTTTTAGACTATTCGTCGAATTTTGTGATTTTCTGAATATTTTCCGGTAAATATGATCGAATATATTGACATACTGTCATTTTGTTGACAGGGAAGATGTATATTAAAGAAATAGCTGCGGGTGGTCCATGACCCGTTTGACGCATAGTCATGTGTATTTGGAGGAGAGATGGTACTCAACCTGACCGGTATAATCGGAAACAGTCCTGCCCTTGCCGAAGTGTTCAAGGTACTGGGAAAGGTTGCTCCCACAGATAGTACGGTGTTGGTCACCGGTGAATCCGGTACCGGCAAGGAACTTCTTGTTCGGGCACTGCATCAAAACAGCGATCGCCATAATAAGCCGTTTGTTCCCATCAATTGTGGAGCCATTCCCAAAGAACTGCTCGAATCTGAACTGTTCGGACATGAGAAAGGTGCGTTTACGCACGCAATCCGTTCCCGCCCCGGCCGATTTGAATTGGCTGATGGCGGAACTATTTTTCTCGATGAAATTGGCGAGATGGATTTGTCACTTCAGGTCAAGATTCTTCGTGCGCTTCAGGAGAAGGAAATCGAACGTGTGGGCGGCACCAGTATCAAGAAAGTCGACGTCCGCGTCGTCGCCGCTACGAACCGCGATCTTGAGGGAGAAGTGGCGGCAGGCCGGTTTCGTGAGGACTTATTCTATCGGCTGAACGTCATTCCTCTGCGTTTGCCGGCTCTGAGAAAGCGCGGGAATGATATCCTGCTGCTCGCAGAGCATTTTTTGTGCGATCATTGTTCGAGCAAGGCACGAAAGAAACTCAAACTTTCCGAGAAAGCTCAGGAGATGCTCCTGACGTATTCCTGGCCCGGGAATGTTCGCGAGTTGGAAAATTTTATGGAACGACTTTCCATCCTGTGTGATGGAATGGAAATATTGCCAGAAGATCTTCCTGCCAAGATTTTTGAGGATATCGGTGAGCGACCGTTGCGAAAGGTTGAAGTTATTCAACCAGTCGCACCCATCGGTTTTGCGTGGCCGATGCTTAAGGATATGAAGGACAAGGACCTCAAGCTGAAGGAATTTCTGGAGGCCATTGAAGGTCGTTTGCTGGCCGAGGCTTTGGAACTGGCGGATGGAGTGAAGAATAAAGCTGCGGAATTGGTCGGCATCAAGCGGACTACATTGATCGAGAAGCTGAAAAAACGGAATTTGCTGTAAATCTGGAGTGCCTGGCCTAGTGTTGGCTGGCCGGGTTGCATGACAATTGCATAACTGGCTGACGTGACAGTGAAAAGCGCCAAAAAAATAATTTGGTCCGTTACAGCGACCCTTATCACCGGATTGATTCTCGTCAATCCTGCTCAAGCTTTGCGCGTGAATTTTCAGTCCCTTGGAGATTCGGATAAACTTACTTTTTCATTTGATTCAGGCGCTTTACCAAAGGCATCGGTGACACGTGTCGGTGCGAAAGAGCTGACTATTTCTTTGCCTTCCGGTACCTGGGATAAGGAAGCTAAACCAAGTGCCAAGTCTTTCCCCGGTAAGTTGGTGGAATCCATCACTACCACCGACAAAGGAGTGACACTCAAGACCAGAACCAACGCGTTCGGGTATATCCGTCTCCCCATCCCCGGCAAGTCTGCATTCATGGTGCAACTTTTTCGAGATCCTATCGGAGCTCGCTGGAAACCTGCGGGGGTCAAACCCAAAGTTGCACCAAAACCAGCACCTAAGCCGGCACAGAAATTTGCGCCCGAGCCAAAAACTGTGACAAAACCTAAACCGGTTTCCGCTGCACCCAAGCCGATTGCCACAACTTCCGCGCCAGTTTCCACGGTTGAAGCTTCGCAGGCAATTCCCAATGCGAATGGTGAGAAAAAACCGTTTTTTGCTGTCCCGTATTCCGTAAGAAACGAGGTGGCCGCATCAGATGCGCCAGCCTCTCAAGTCTCAGAGAAGTCTCAAGCCATTACGCCCACCGAGGCCACGCTTCCTGCCGAGCCAATGCAGCGGATTCAGCCTGTTGCGCTTCCTCGTGAAGTTGAGACTGGTGTTTATCCGCCATCCAATGAATTGCGTTTCAAGGTGGCGAATCAGACCGCAGAGCAAGTGAAATTTGCCGAATTGGCTGGTGGCACCGCAGGACGTTCCCCGGTGGTTGGCGAAGGACAGGGGGCAGGGGCTTCGCAACCAGCACAAGTTGGTGGCGCAGTTGCATCGCCTCCGGTTGAAATGTCAGGTCAAGGGCAGACTGGTGGGGCAGTGTCTCCGCCGCCGACACCTGTGCGCCCAGTGGAAGTGTCTGGTCAGGGACAGGCCGGTGGAGCGGTGAGTCCGCCACCGACCGTTGTTGAGGGCGCTCCTCCGCCGGCTCCTACGCCGGAAGAAACCGCTCAGGTTGAGCAGACTTTGGCAGCTTCGCAGGCTGAGATCCAAAAGGTCGAGGAAGCTCCTGTTGAAGCCGCACAGGCTGAACAACCTGTAGCTGAGGTGGAAGAAGAACAGGCTCAGCCCGGTGTTGAAGGTGAACAACAGCCTGAATTAACGCCCGAAGAGCAGGCCAAGGCACATGAAGAAGAGATCAGGAATCAGCTCTATGAAGCGCAGTCCCTGATGTTTAACGGTTCATTGGCCGCAGCTCTGCCCTTGTACGAAGATATTTTAAAGCAACCTGATGTGCCGGATGACGTGCGCGAAGAAACGCTTTATGCCGTGGCCGACATCAAGAAGCAGCTCAATTCCGATAATCTTTCTGGTAAGTTTGATGAGACAGCTCAGGCTTTTATCGAGGCCATGAACGCGAACTTGCGTTCCAATAGAGTGCCTCGTGCGTTACTTAATCTTGGTTTATTGAATTTGCAGGTTGGGAACTTTCCGGAAGCTCGAGCCTATTTTAAAATTTTGCAGGAAAAGTATCCTGACGACGATAATATCCCGTCCATCAGCTACTACTGGGGCGAGTATTTTTATAAGAAAGGCGAGTTTAGAAAAGCCGCTGATCAGTTCCAATATCTCATTCAAACCTACCCTGAACATCAATTGGTGAAACAGGCTGCCTATTATTTAGCAGACTCCCTTAACCGAACCGGATTTCTTGAACAGGCTTTTCAGATCGTCGATTACATCGACAAGAGGTGGCCGGATTACTACATGGAAAACATGGAGTTTCTGCGTCTTGCGGGTTCCGTGGAAATGGAACTCAAGAAGTGGCAGGCTGCCAAGAATCATTATTTCACGTACTATAATCTCAATCCTGACGCTGAAGGTGCCGATGTCGTTCTGGCGCGGATTGGTGATATCTACATTCGTCTTGGGTTGAAGAAGCCTGCCAAGCAGATTTATGAAAAAGTGGTTACCAACTACCCGGAAGAAGAGGGTGGATTGATAGCCAAGATGCGTTTGGCTGAAGAAGGTATTTACGACGATCCGGCCATGCATGAAATGGTGGATGTCTTTGATAGGCCTTACAATCTCAACCCGCAGCGGGTGTATAAAGAGATTGTTGCCAAGCACCCCGACAGTCCTTTGGCACCCATCGCTCAGCTCAAGCTGGCCATGTGGTACGCATTTAACAAAAAGTATCCCGAGGCGTTGACTGCTGCTCAGGATCTTATCGAAAATTACCCGGACAGCCCGCTCGTGGAAAAGACCAAGGTTCTTGGCGATTCCGTGTTTGTTCTGGCCGTTCCAGGTATGATCGGCGAAGAGCGGTATGGTCGTGTGGTCCGGTACTGGGAAACATATGATTTTATCGGCAAGGAAGGTTCCAAGGTTGATGACAAGACCAAGATTGCCATTGCCACCAGCTATTGGAAAATTGGTCAGCCAGAGAAAGCATTGGAATTGATTGAGCCATACCTCCAGAAAAAGCAGGTTCCGGGTGTGTCCGATGATGCCCTTGGTCTTGCTGTGAATATTCATCTCGACCAGTTGAACTGGAAGAAAATTGCGGATCTCGTTTCCATGGCTAAGAAGAATTGGACGCTCAAACCGGCTCAGCAGAAACAACTTGAGTATGCACGGGCCATGTCTTTGCAGAATCTTGGTGATGCCAAGGAAGCTATGCCCATGTGGGCCGAGCTTGCCAAGGATGCTTCCGTGGATCCGGCATTTCGAGCATACGCAATGTATTATATGGCCAAAGACGCTATGCAGCGGCAGGATTTGCGTCGGGTATTCGTCTATGCCCAAGAAGCATTGGCCTTGTTACTTCAGACCAACGGTGATCCTGAAAAGATTAAGGATACCGTGCTGATGTCCATTTATGCCACTGAGCGGTCAGGCCGATATGATGAAGCGCTCAAGTGGGCCAAAGAATATGACCGTTACATTGAAGTGGATAATCCTGAATGGGCATCCACACGGTTCAAGCTTGCTCGTATTTATCGCAAGGCCGGAGCTATGGACGAATGGAAGCAATTGCTCGGTGATATTATCGAGAAGAAGCCTGATACGCTTCAGGCACAGCTCGCCAAGTCCGCTCTTGAGACCTATGCTCTCGAACAAAAAGCTGCTGAATATCAACCCGTACCGTAAAGGTGCCTTTCCCTTTCTTTCTTCAGACTTCCATTTTATCCTTTTTCTAAACTTTTCGTAGGTGTATTTGCGCAGGTGGTAGGTTACCGGATGTGATGCTACAATGCTTATGGTATTGGGGGAGAGTCAATTCGTTGAGGAGTGAATGACATGAAGAGACAGCCAGTTGTTGCGGGGCGATTTTATGATGACCAGCCTGAGAAGTTGTATACCATGGTGGATGCTTTTCTTGGGTTGGGAAAGGATAAGAGTTTAAATCGGACGTTGTTGGCCATGGTGCCCCATGCCGGGTATGTTTTTTCCGGGGCCGTGTGTGGCAAGACGTTGGGCATGGCGAATCTGGAACAGACGGTTCTTTTGCTTGGGCCAAACCATACTGGCCGCGGAGAGCTATTTTCGGTGTGGAATGAAGGGGATTGGAATATTCCTGGCGGCTCAGTGTCATTTGATTCGGACTTAGCGAATGCGATATTGGTTTCGGATGCCAATTTGAAGGCTGATATCGCTGCACATACGGATGAGCATTCTCTTGAGGGTATATTGCCGTTTCTGCACCGTTTGGAGCCTGACACGACCATAGTGCCGATTTCCATCTCCTCGTCGTCCCTCGACTCTCTGAGACAGGTTGGACAGGCTATTGGACAGACGCTTAAGACGTTTGATCGCCCTGTATCTATTGTGGTCAGTTCCGACATGAGTCATTACATTTCACATGATGAGGCCAAGAAGATGGATTTCATGGCCTTGGAGGCAGTGGTTACACTTGATCCGGCAGTTTTGTTTAATACGGTTCGAGAAAATAATATTTCTATGTGTGGGGTCCTGCCCATGACCACTGGCCTTTATGCCGCTCTTGAAATGGGGGCGACTAAAGGAGAACTGGTTGCTTATACCACTTCCGGGGAAGTTTCGGGTGATTTTGATCAGGTGGTGGGGTATGCAGGTGTTTTGGTGAGCTGATTTGGTGAAGAGTGTCGGAAGCCGCTTTCAGCGGCATTTGTCAGGTTATTTTGTTTCTGGCAGCCAAAGGGGAGAGTTCCCTTTGGAACCCCTGTGTCGCCGTTGGTGAGAGTTGTTAAATAAGAATCCCGAAGAAATTTGTTTCTTCGGGATTTATTTTTTTTCGGCAACCTGCCGAGACTCTAAACGTGTCAGGAGCCACGATTATAGCCAATGGTTGTTTGTCCATTTTGAACTATGACCGGGATTTTGCGTATCCCGTCTGTCAATTTGAGCATTGCTTTCAAATCTGCCGGGTTCATCAAAACGTCTACAAATTTTGCTTCCGGGTGCGCATCCAACGCCCGCTTGGTGTGTGGTCAGGTGGATTTCCCATAAATTGTTATATTAGTCATGGCGTAATCTCCTTTCCTATACAATTACATCCACCTATTCTCTCTGTCTATCCTTTCAAACAAAGACGAATCCTTTAATTCGCATAACACTTCGCGAAGTGACTTAAAAAAATTAGGAAAAGAGAGGGATGGGGGGCTGGGGGAGACAAAAAAGAAACCGCCCTGTCCAGCGAAAGCCAGACAGGGCGGTTATTAATGCGTCAGTCTACGATTTAGCGACGTCCGCCACCACGGTTGTCACGGCGTCCGCCGCCACCACGGTTGTCACGACGACCACCATTGCGGTCACCGCCACGCGGTGCAGGGCGCTTGAAGTCTTCCAGGTTTACTTCCTGGCCGGCTTCTTCCATCAGCCATGCCTTGCGGGACAGACGAATGCGTCCACCGGGCTCAAGGGAGATGCACTTGACCCAGACTTCCTGTCCGAGCTGGACGACGTCTTCGACGCGTTCGACGCGCTCGAAGTCGAGCTGGGAGATGTGCAACATGCCTTCCATACCGGGCAGGATTTCGACGAGTGCGCCGACTTCCAGAACTTTACGGACAGTACCGAGGTAGTTCTTACCAGGTTCGGCCTTTTGGTCGTAGTAGAGAACCATTTCCTTGGCCTTTTCCATGGATACCATGGTCGGGGCGAAGATGGAGATTTTACCGGAATCTTCGATGTCGATATCGGCTTCGGTCTCAGCGGTAATGGCTTTGATATTTTTGCCGCCGGGTCCGATGACCGAGCGAATTTTTTCGGGATCGATGTGCACGACAGCCATCTGCGGAGCCAGTTCGGACAGCTCTTCACGAGGAGCTGCCAGCTCTTCACCCATGTGACCGAGGATATGCAGACGAGCGTCTTTGGCCTGATGAAGGGCCTTTTTCAGTACTTCCTGAGGGATACCGGCGATCTTGATGTCCATCTGGATGGCAGTGATGCCGTCCTTGGTACCGGCGACCTTGAAGTCCATATCGCCCAGTGCGTCTTCATCACCGAGGATGTCGGTGAGTACGAAGTATTTGTCGTCTTCTTTGCACAGGCCCATGGCGATACCGGCAACCGGCTCGGAAATGGGAACACCAGCGTCCATGAGGGACAGAGTGGCGCCGCAAACAGAGGCCATGGAGGAGGAACCGTTGGATTCCATGATCTCGGAGACCACACGGATGGTGAACGGGAAGTCGTCCTGGTTCGGCAGAACCGGAGTCAGGGCGCGCTCTGCGAGTGCACCGTGACCGACTTCACGGCGGGAGGTACCACGCAGCATACGGGCTTCACCGACGCAGTACGGCGGGAAGTTGTAATGCAGCATGAAGCGCTTGGTGGCATCGCCGAGCAGAGAGTCGTAACGCTGCTCATCACGGGTGGAGCCGAGAGTGGCAACAGCCAGTGCGGAAGTTTCACCGCGGCGGAACAGTACGGAACCGTGAGTCTGGCTTAGTACACCGGTCTCGATGGAGAGCGGACGAACGGTGGTGGTGTCACGACCGTCGATACGCAAACCTTCGTTGACGATGCGATCGCGCACGAGCTTTTTAGTGATGTCACCGACAATGCCGCTGACAGCTTTGAGTTTTGCTTCGTCTTCGGGGAATTTCTCAGCGACAGCCTCTTTGGCTTTTGCTTTGGCAGCATCTTTGGCAGCGTAGCGAACCATCTTTTCGGGAGTGGTCACTGCGGCCTGAATATCATCAGTGATGAAGTCACCAAGGAAGGAAACGAGTTCTTCGTCCTGCTTGGGTGTTTCGACTTTAAGCTTGGCAACGCCGACCTTTTCGCGGAGCTGATCCTGCAGGTCGAAGAGCGGAGCGACTTGTTCGTGGCCCCAAGCCAGAGCATCGGCAACAAGGTCTTCGGAGACGAACTTGCCGCCACCTTCAACCATGACCATGGCTTCGCGGGTGGCCGCGAAAACGAGGTTCAGGGAGGACTCGTTGTCTGCCTGTGTGTAGGAGGGGTTGAGAACAAACTCGTTGTTGATGAATCCAACGCGAGCTCCCACAATGGGGCCAAGGAAAGGCATCTTGGAGATATGGCAGGCTGCAGAGGCACCAGTCACGGCCAGGACGTCCGGGTTGACATGTTTGTCAGCGGACAGAACCGTGGCAATGATCTGGACTTCGTCAGCGAAGCCTTTCTCAAACAAGGGGCGGATGGGGCGGTCGATGAGGCGGCAGATCAGAGTCTCACGCTCGGACGGGCGGCCTTCACGACGGAAGTAGTTGCCTGGCACACGACCAGCAGCATACGCCATTTCTTGATAGTTGCAGGTGAGAGGGAAGAAGCCGCGATCAATAGCCAGGGGCTGGGTCACGGCGGTGACCAGAACAGTGGTTTTGCCGGACGTAATCGTCACGGCGCCACTGGCTTGGCGGGCATACTTGCCGGTTTCGATTGTGATGTCCATGCCGCCGACCGTCGCGGTCAGGCTTGTGGCATCAAAAGGAATCATTGTCATAGTGATTTCCTACCTTATAACGGTAATAGGTGAACCACTTCCTGCGTATCCCTCGGATTGGGTTAGCCGGCTTGGGAAAGGACTTTTGGTGCCTGATTAAATCAGTGCCAAAAACGCCTTCCGCAGCCAACTAAGCTAAAGCGTGAGGGTGGTTCGGAGCGGAAAAGACGGCTCCGTCGCAGAAAGTGACATAGTATGAGGGGAGGCTGGTGCCTCCCCTCGTAAACTCAATTTTTCAAAGAACTATTTGCGCAGACCAAGGCGACTAATAAGGTCGCGGTAGCGCTGAATGTCTTTGTTAGTCAGGTATTTCAGCAGCTTTCTGCGCTGACCAACCATCTTGAGCAGACCGGTCCGGGAGTGGTGGTCTTTTTTGTGGGCCTTGAAGTGATCGGCCAGGTATTTGATGCGTGCGGTCAGCAGCGCAACCTGAACCTCGGGGGATCCGGTGTCACCTTCACAGGTCTTGTACTCGTCAATAATCTTTTGCTTTTCTTCAGCAGTCATAACCACAGCGCTATCCTCCTAATTTGAGGGTTGATGTATACTTTGCTGTTTGTTCAGTCTTGAAGTGTTCAGTCTTGGTTCCAAAGTCCTCGAAGAATTGACCACTTGGGTTTATTGTCCTGGAGTTTTGCCTCAACAAGTGCCAGCGGAGTATCGTCGGTGTCGAGCAACATGGCTCTATCACCAAGTTCCCCGGCCAGCAGTTCGCCCGGTTGATCATTGACCGGTAGCCAGGCCCCGTTTTTTACGAGTCCTGCCAACGGTTCGGTCAATTGATACCGAGACCAGTGAGGTAGAGTGTCCTTTAAAGGGGTCACTCTGTCCGGAAATGAATCCGGATTTTCCAGAACGTCTTCAAGGTCAAGGGCTTGATCGAGCCGGAAAGGCTCGCTCGATTCCCGGACCAGGCTGATCAGTGTCGCGCCGCACCCCATTCGTGTCCCCAAGCTGTGGACCAGGGAACGTATATAAGTACCGGCGGAGCAACTGACCCTGAATGATGCTTCAGGCATCTGAACGTCTAGCGCTTCCACATGAGAAATAACAATGGGCTTAATTTTGACCGGTGTTTCCTTACCCTCACGGGCTAGGGCATACAACGGCTTACCCTTGTGTTTGGCAGCCGAATAGGCAGGAACTTCCTGCTCTGTCAACTCTTTCCAATATAAAATTTCGCGTTTGACGTCTTCGACAGTGACGTCAACAGGTGTTTCTTTGGTTACTTCCCCTTGAATATCAAGGGTATCAGTGGTTATTCCGAGTCGAAATGTGCCGGAATATGTTTTGGTTCCGCCACTGAGGTACGGAGCAAGCTTGGTGCCGTGTCCGAGAAGAACCAGAAGTACTCCTTGGGCCATGGGATCAAGTGTTCCGCCATGACCAATTTTGTACTGCTTGAGTTGATGTTTGATATCATTCAAGCAGCCGGTCGAAGTAGGGCCGGATGGTTTATTTAAAATCAGCAGTCCATCACGTTGTTCGGGGCTTCTTTTTTTT
The DNA here is from genome assembly GCF_027923765.1 of Pseudodesulfovibrio nedwellii. Taxonomy (NCBI): domain Bacteria; kingdom Pseudomonadati; phylum Thermodesulfobacteriota; class Desulfovibrionia; order Desulfovibrionales; family Desulfovibrionaceae; genus Pseudodesulfovibrio; species Pseudodesulfovibrio nedwellii. The sequence goes on from NZ_AP026709.1 coordinate 43,549, forward strand.
TGTCTACGACCCATTTATTTGATCCTCAGAGATTCGCCAATAGCGGAAATAAGCATGGCTTTGGCTTGGGCGAGTGGCGCTGTGATGGTGCCGCCGGATGCATTTTTGTGTCCACCGCCACCGAATTGGGCAGCGACTTCCTGAACGTTGTCTTCGCCATAGGAGCGCAGAGAAAATTTGTAGGTGTTCACGTCTTCTTCTCGAAAGGTGACGGCGACTCGTACGGTTTTGAGTCGGCGGAGGAAATTGATGATGTTTTCAGTATCCGCAGAAGTAGTGCCTGTCCGCTTGAACATTTCTTTTGTGATAACGGTTGTCGCGACCAGTTTGTCGTCGGTCAGCTCTACGTTATTCATGGCCTCGGTCCACAAGCGCATTCTGTTTTCAGACCATTGTTTGGTTATGTCCATATTCATGCGGGCGATATTGAGTCCGTCACGAAGCATATTGGCCGCAAGTTCCAGAGATTCCGGCGTAGTAGAGCCATAGGTGAAGAACCCGGTGTCGGTGGCTACAGCCAGATAAATATTTTCGGCCAGAGGACCGGTCAATGGGACATTCAATTCTTGGGCGAGCAGGGCAACCATGGACCCGGCGGCAGGCTGGGTGTGGTCAACCCAGTTTTCAACACCGAATTTGTCATTGCCGAGATGGTGATCGATATTGATGAAATTGGTATCTTCGGAGCGTGCGGATAACATGTTACCCATGCGTTCTTTGGCTCCGCAGTCCAAAACAATGGTCCAATTGGGCATTGTTTTGGGCAGGGTGTCCTGAATGGGGGCAGGCGGAGTGGCGAAGCTATATTGTTTCGGCAGACCGGATTGGTTGAACAGCGAGAATTTTTTCCCGAGTGCCGTGAGTATGTGCCCCATAGCGCAGAGGGAACCAATCGCATCCCCGTCAGGATTGTAATGCGAAGCGATCAGGAAGTCGTCCTGATCCCGAATGATGTCGCTAATCTTATGCACTGGGTTTTCCATAGACAACATCCTCAAGAAAGTCGTCAAAGACAAATCGGAGTTCCGGGATGAATTGCAGTTTGAGATTGCGGCCTAATCGGGAACGCAAAAAACCGGAGGCCTTTTCCAGACCGGTCTGGACTTCCTTTCGATGGTCGGCGTCACCGGAGACGGTGTAGAAAATTTCGGCAATGCGCAGGTTGGCGTTCATCCGAACACCGGACAGGGTGACCAGTTGCAACCGGGGATCGGCTGCTTCTTCCACCAACAGGGTACCTACTTCGCGCATAATCTGGTCGCCCATGCGGACGGCTCTGCGAGAGCTTGATGCCTTCATTGTGTATATCCTTAATCAGAGTCAGAAAAAATTTCAGTGTTGCACCGGATCAATTCCGCCGGTGAGATGGCTTCGATCATTGAGAGCGCCTTGGCAAGTCGGCTTTCGACTCGTTCTGTGGCGTTGGCTGTTGTGACAACTCCCAGTACCAGCTTGTCGTGGACGTCCATGGCCTCAATCTCTGCAACAGAGACATTGAACTTGTTGCGCAATTTTTGTTTCAGACTCACTGCCACTTTGCGTTTCCCTTTGAGGGAATGGTTGCCGTGCAATCTGAATTCGAGGTGTAAGATGCCTATTATCATACTTGCCCCCCCGAATAAATAAATACGGGCGGCCTATTATGCAATAGGCCGCCCGAAGTTTTATATCGATTATGCTAGTCGATGGTACGAGCGACTTCTTTGGTTTCGAAGGCTTCGATGGCATCGCCGACTTTGATGTCGTTGAATTTCTCGAGGCCGATACCGCATTCGTAGCCCTTGGCAACTTCGCGAACATCGTCCTTTTCGCGGCGCAGGGAAGAAACCTGGCCGGTGTAGATGACAACACCGTCGCGGAGCAGGCGAACCTGAGCGCCGCGGGTGATCTTGCCGTCCGGGATGTAGCAACCGGCGATGAGACCGATCTTCGGTACGCTGAAGGTCTGGCGAACTTCCGCCTGACCCAAGTATACTTCTTCGATGTCCGGTGTGAGCATGCCGCTCATAGCGTCTTTCACTTCTTGCACCAACTTGTAGATGATGTCGTAGAAGCGGACTTCAACGCCTTCGTGCTCGGCAATTTCCTTGACCTTCAGATTCGGACGAACGTTGAAGCCGAGAATAATGGCTTCGGACGCACCGGCCAGAAGGATGTCGGATTCAGTGATGGCACCGGCACCGCCGTGGACGACGTCGATCTTGATTTCGTCGGTGGAGAGCTTGTTCAGCGCTTCGGTGACGGCTTCCAATGAACCCTGAACGTCTGCCTTGAGCACGAGGTTCAAAGTCTGACTTTCGTCGTTGGGCTTGCTTGCCAGGAAGGATTCCAAGGTAACCTTGGACTTGGAGGAGAGAATCTTCTCACGTTTCTTCATGGCACGGGAGTTGGCGATGCGGCGGGCGACTTTCTCGTCTGCCACAACAAATAACTCGTCACCGGCTTCGGGCAGGCCGTCAAAGCCTTGGATTTCTATAGGCATGGCCGGTCCGGCGCTTTTGAGTTTCTTGCCTTGATCGTTGAACATGGCCCGGACTTTACCAAAGTGGACACCTGACACAAAGCTGTCGCCCTGATTGATGGTACCTTCGGAGATGAGCATGGTGCCCATGGGACCGCGGCCCTTGTCCAGACGCGCTTCGACAATATGACCGCGAGCGGGTTTGTCCGGGTTGGCCTTGAGTTCCAGAACTTCTGCCTGGAGCAGGACCATCTCGAGCAATTCGTCGAGGCCTTCTTTTTTCTTTGCGGAAACATGAGCGAAAATGGTCTCACCACCCCAGTCTTCAGGGGAGAGGCCCTGTTCGGCCAATTCACGCTTGACGTTATCGGGGTTCGCGCCTTCTTTATCCATCTTGTTGACGGCAACCACGATGGGAACGCCAGCCGCTTTGGAGTGGCTGATGGCCTCACGGGTTTGATCCATGACGCCATCGTCGGCAGCAACAACCAAGATGACGATATCCGTCATTTGTGCGCCACGCATACGCATGGTGGTAAAGGCTTCGTGACCGGGGGTATCAAGGAATACGACTTCGCCGCGAGCTGTATTGACGTGGTATGCGCCGATATGCTGCGTGATGCCGCCAGCCTCGCCGTCAGTCACATGGGACAGACGGATGGCATCCAGCAGTGAGGTCTTACCATGGTCAACGTGACCCATGATGGTAACCACAGGGGGACGCGGTTTGAGATCTTCGTCTTTATCAGCCTCGGTGGGAACAAGGAATTCCTGTTCGTCAAAGGAGACGTTTTCCACTTCGTAACCGAATTCGCTTGCAAGCAGAGTTGCAGTGTCCAGATCAAGGGATTGGTTGATCGTGGCCATGACACCCATTGTGAACAATGCCTTAATGAGGTCCTGAGCCTTGATGCCCATCTGATGAGCCATATCCGCAAGACGGATGGTCTCATCGAATTTGATCTTGCGCTTTGCTGCCTTCATGGGCTGCGCCTGAACCTGCTCGTGCTGAGGAGTTTGGTTCTTACGGCCTTTTTTCTTACGGCCTTTGCGTCCCTGAGGGAAGCCATCGTTGAAGTTTTTGTTGCTACGATCGTTACCGCCAGCACCAAATTCTACGACACGACGTTTCTTACCCTGCTTTTTCTTGCTACGACCATCAGGCAGTGCAGGATTCGGAGCAGGTGCGGTACCGGGACGACCGCCACCAGGACGAGCGCCAGCTGGGCGACCACCACCAGGACGATTATCGGGACGACCGCCACCTGGGCGACCTGCACCAGGACGACCTGCACCAGGACGACCGCCACCTGGGCGACCTCCACCGGGACGACCACCACCAGGACGACCGCCGGGACGACGTTCAGGCTGGGCCATTTTGGCAGCCGCACGAGCCTGGACTTCCGCCTCGGTGGGCATGGAAATGATCTTAACTTTAGGAGCTTCTGGCTCTCTTTTCTTTTTCTTTTTCTTTTTGGGTTCCGCTTTGGCCGCAACCTCATCCTTTGCCGTTTTTTCGGCAGGGGCTTTCTTTTCCGCTTTTTTTGGCTTTTCAGCTTTTTGAGCGGGCTTAGCTTTTTCTACAGGCTCGGCGGGGGCTTCTTCCTTGGCTTCAGCTTTGGGAGCAGCTTCGGTTTTTTCAGGCACGGGTTCGGGGGCGGCCTCTTCAACCACTGCTTCCGGAACCGGGGTTTCTACAACCTCGGCCTTGATCTCCTCAGGCTTTTCCTCCACGGCAGGCTTAATCACCTTGACCTGGGGGGCAGCCTTTTTGGGAGCCTTCTTTTTGGCAGGTTTTTTTTCTGCCTTGGGTTCTTTGGCTTCCTTTACAGGTGCGGCTTCTTCCTTCACAGGAGTTTCTGCCACTTCCTCGACGGGAGTCTCCACCACTTCCTCGACCGTATCCTCGATCGGGGTTGCGGCTTCTTCTTCCTTGGGAGCCTTGGATTTATTGCGTCTGCGTCGAATAATGACACCAGAGTCGCTCACACGACGGACTTCGCGCTTGCCGGAACCGCCTTTCTTCATTTCCGCCTTGAGGCGGTCCACATCTTCGTCTTCCACGACAGTCTTTTGGCTTTTGGCCTGGACGCCGATTTCACGAAGTTGCTGAATGATCTCCTTGTTGCTGAGTTTGAGCTCAACAGCCAAGTCTTCTACCCGAACCTTTGCCGTCATCTAATTACCCCTTTTGCGTTTCTTCATCAGGCCCATGATTACTTTTGGGAATAGTTCCCTGCATCGGGTCTGACCGCATACGTAAATTCCGCGTCCGGGCATTGTGTGCCCCGGATCAAGTACCGGACCGTTGTCAGTCGGTTCGCTTGTTGCTTCCGGACAGACGTACCGCGTCAATTCTCGCTTGGAGAACCGTTCGCGACAGACAGCGCACATTCTGACAGGATCGTGTTTATGCCCTGTGTGGTTCATGCGTTGTCCGTGCCCCAGTGTTATTTCGTCTCCTCGCCTTCGGCGGGAGTTTCTGATTCTTCAGTTTCTGTAGCTTCTTCAGCATTGTTTTCTTCAATCTCAGCGTCAGCTTCAATCTCAGCGTCAGCTTCAATTTCAATTTCAGCTTCCATAACTTCTTCAGTCATTTCTGCTTCGGCTGCATTTGCTTCTTCTTCAGCCAATTCTTCGAAGATACCAGGAGCAAGCATGTTGATAGCTACACGGATGTCACCAATTTTGCTTTCGGTCATGCCTTTGATGTAGAGCAGGTCTTCATCAGTGGCCTTGACGATGGATTCGATAGTTTCGAAGCCTGCGCCAAAGAAGTTTTCCATGCCGATTTCAGCAACAGCTGCGATTTGGTCCATGCCCTTACGTGCGGCGTTCATTTCGCCGTAGCGGGATTCGGTGAAGATGTCGATCTTCCAGCCCAGAAGTTTGGCGGCCAGCTTGACGTTTTGCCCTTTGCGGCCAATGGCCAAGGTGAGCTGATCGTCGGGACAGACCACTTCCAATGCTTCCTCTTCATCGTCCACGGTGATGCGGGTGATGACGGCTGGAGACAGTGCGTGCTGAGCGTACATGGCGATGTCCGGACTCCAGACAACGATGTCGATGCGTTCTCCCTTGAGTTCCTGCACCACATTCTGAATACGGGAGCCACGGATACCGACGCAGGCGCCGACCGGATCAACGTCACGGTCGCGTGACATGACAGCCACCTTGGCGCGTAGGCCGGGATCGCGGGATACGCCCATGATCTTGACGGTGCTGTCTGCTACTTCGGGAACCTCGCGCTTGAACAGTTCGATCATGTAGTCCGGATGGGACCTGGACACGACGACCTGAGGGCCACGGGATTCTTTCAATACATCTATGATATACGCCTGGACGCGATCTCCGCGTTTGTAGCGTTCTCTGGGAATTTGTTCGTCTTTGGGCAACAGAGCTTCGGTTCGTCCGAGGTTGATAATCCAACCTGTACGGTCGCGGCGTTGAATGATGCCGCTGGCGATTTCGGAGACGCGGTCTCTGTATTCTTCAAAAATGATTTCCTGTTCAGCATCTCGCATACGCTGGATGATGACTTGCTTGGCGCTTTGCGCCGCAATGCGGCCAAGGTCTTCGATCTTGAGAGGGAATCCCATCTCGTCATCCAACTGGGCCTTGGGGTCGTGGTCTATGGCATCGTCCAGCGAAATTTCACTGATAGGGTCGTGCACATCGTCCACAACCACCTTGAATTCAAAGACCTCGATTTCGCCGAGTTCTTCATTGAAGGCTACTTCGATGTCCATGGTCTCGCCATACTTGCGGGCCACAGCAGAACGGACGGCCTCCTCAAGAGTGTCGATCAACAGGTCGCGGTCAATGCCCCTGTCTTTGCTTATCTGGTCGATGGCTTTTTTCAGCTCCGACATGATCTAACCTCCGCTTGTGCCGAAATGGTCCGAATCCTTTCGGCGGATAGTGCACTTACAACTAAAATTTGTGTATCAGTTTGGCTTTCTTGATGGAAATCCATATGAAATCCAAGATCTCGTCATCGACATTCATGGTGATAGTTTTGTCTTTCACTCCAGCTAGTGTGCCTTTGAACTTGCGCCTGTCACCGTGAGCTTCAAACAGGGTGACTTGGATTTCTTTGCCGATATAATTGATCATTTGGTCCGGCGAGAAAAATGGGCGTTCCAGTCCAGGCGAGGACACTTCCAGTGTGAAAGCTCCGGGAATGACGTCTTCGACTTCGAGCATCAAACCAACCTGACGGCTGACATGAGCACATTGGTCGATATGTACGCCATCAGGGCCGTCGATGTATATGCGAACAACACGTTTTTTGCCGGACGCAGGAGAAGACAGTCCCCAGAACTGGTAGCCGAGGTTCTCCACCTCTGGCCGGATGATGTCCGACAGCATTTCTTCGAAAGTCTGACGCATTGTATCAATACTCCATGCAAACCGCATAAGCGGCGAAAAACAAATAAAAAAGGTGAGCCCGAGCTCACCTGCGCGAACCCCGCAAGGTTGTTAGAAACCAGCCTTGCGAAAGGCATTGGAGCGGGTGACGGGGGTCGAACCCGCTACTTTCAGCTTGGGAAGCTGACACTCTACCAATTGAGTTACACCCGCTTGGAAACGAGCCTATTTATACATATATAGAACCGTTGTCAACAAGCTTGACCCCTTGGTAAATACCGTCAGTCGTCAGTCTCTACCAATTTGGCATGCATAGTGCAAATCCCTCGCTGAACAGGAGGATCGCTCTATGCGAAATAGTACATACAGTGCATTATTCGGCGCTTTATCCAATGAAATGAGGATGTCATCCATCGCCAATAATTTGGCGAACGTGAATACGTCGGCTTTCAAAAAAGACACGATGGCCTTCCATGACACCTTTACTCGCTTTGCGCATGACTACCTTATAGATGGTAAAAATCATCTTCGAGGCAAGGATATGTTTCCCAAAGCCAACGTTATGGCTAAACCGCGTCTTTCTGCGCAGCAGACCGATTTCTCTCAGGGGAGCCTTCAAAAGACCGGTAACCAACTTGATTTTGCTTTGTCCGGTGAGGGGTTTTTCAAGGTGCAAAGTGGAAACGGTGATGTCCTGTATACCCGTTCCGGTAATTTCCTGCCCGACTCTACAGGAATTCTTCGCACACAGGATGGCAACACTGTTATGGTGGACGGTGGGCCTTTGACGCTCCCTCCGGGAGCGCAAGTAATCGTTGATTCAGCTGGTAATATTTCCGTTAACGGGAATCCCGCGGGGGCCTTCGATCTCGCGTCTTTTGAGGATTTGACGCAAGTCGAACGTCTTGGGGCGAATTATTACACCGTTGCGGACGGTGTCGGGGAAATTCCTCCCGAAGAGATGTCCGTTCAGCAGGGATTTCTTGAGAAGGGCAATGTGGATGTCGTCACCGAGATGGTAGCCATGATCGAAACACAACGCGCCTTTACCATGTATTCAAAGATGATTCAGACTACCAACGAGGCTGACACGAAATTGATCACTCAGGTTGGACGTCCAACCATATAACTTAGGAGGATTCGGCTATGATGCGTTCTCTTTGGACCTCAGCCACCGGCATGGTTGCCATGCAGACTCACATTGACACGTTGTCAAACAACTTGGCCAACGTGAATACCACCGGGTTCAAAAAGAGCCGGGCGGAGTTCGAGGACCTTATGTACCAGACGCTCCAGATCGCGGGTACCCCAAATGCCACAGGCGGTCGAACACCCGTCGGCATGCAGATAGGCATGGGCGTGCGTCCGGTCACGGTGCACAAGTTTTTTACGCAAGGCGACTTCAAAAATACCGGCAACCCCTTGGATATGGCTATCGAAGGCGACGGTTTTTTCCAAGTGTTGCAGAACGGTGAAGAAGTATATACCCGCGCTGGCTCTTTCAAGCTGGATGATGAAGGGCGTGTCGTTACCGCAGGTGGTTGGCCGTTACAACCTGAATTCACCGTACCGCCGGAAACCGTCAGTGTCGTTATTACCGAGAACGGCAACATGGCCGCTCTGGATAAGGATGGTACGGCATTGTCTGAGAGTGATATCGACATTTATCGTTTCCAGAACCCGGCGGGACTGATTGCTACAGGTCGTAATTTCTATCGTGAAAGTGAAGCTTCTGGTGCGGCTGTATCCGGTACTCCAGGTGACGAAAATTACGGCACTATCGCTCAGGGATTCCTTGAAGGATCCAATGTGGAAATGGTGGATGAAATGGTTGGCCTGATCGTGGGACAGAGAGCCTTTGAAATTAACTCAAAAGCTATCACCACATCTGACAGTATGTTGCAGACCGCCATTAATATCAAACGTTAACGGGTTGTTGAGTAACACCTGTTGCAAGGATGGTTCATGCGTATGTCGAGCAGACAGAATAAAAACACACGGTGGTCAGGGATCATTCGGCAGCTGTTTGTCACTTTGGTGGCAGGAGTTGTTTTGGGATTGCCTGTTTTGACCGTGGCCGCCAATGGTTCGGCATGGCAGGCCATGGTGCGTGATGCGGTCTGTGTTGAGGGACCGAATGTTTTGCTCGGTGAAATTGCTGATCCAGTCAACGATATGGCGCAGAGTCAATGGAAGACCCTTTCAACAATCAAGTTGTGGAAGGCTTCCACCAAACCAGGGCGTCCGGTGACGGTATCCCGGGGCAAGCTGAAAAAAGTACTTCATCATTATATGGGCGATTTGGTGAATAATCTGGTTTTGCCGAGCCAGATGACGGTGCAGACCGGGGGACAGGTTATTAGCGGTGAACAACTCAAGGCACGTGTTGTCGCTTTTTTGACGCCTAGGACTAAGGATTTGGGCGGCGAAGTTGATTTTAAGAATTTTCAAATGCCTCGGCAGATATTTTTCCCCAACCAGTATGATTCTTTGTCCATCAGTATGCGTGATGACCTTAAGCCCGGACGGAATCAGATCAAGCTGCACGGCGTGACTCCTGACGGGAAAATCATTTTGCGGAAGAGTTGTGTGGTTTTCGCCAATGTCTGGAAGGCCGTACCTGTGGCGGCTCAGCCGTTGAATCGATTCGAGCGGTTGACCCGTGATAAAGTGTCGTTTCAACGGGTGAATCTGGCATACAAGCGCGATGTATGGGACGGCACAGGTGGTCCATGGCGCATGGCTCGTACCCTTGGTCGGGGACAGCCTTTTACTTTGGCTCATTTGGAGTTGATTCCGCTTATTGAAAAAGGGGAGCACGTTCATCTCATGTACAGAGGCAAGAAGGTGCAGTTGACCGTCAAAGCCGAGGCTCTTGGTGAGGCTGGAATGGGACAGCAGGTTGCGGTCAGGAATTTGCAAAGCAAAAAGACAGTGTTGGCGACCGTGATCAGCGATGACACTGTGCTCGTCAGATAGGCAAGGAGTAGAGTCATGAGGCAATATTTACTAATTATAGTGGCAGGCATCATGCTGATGGCTGGTTGTGCTTCCCGATACGAGGAGCAACCCATGCCCGTCCTGACCCCTCCGGTTTATGAAGAGCAGGATCCGGCTCTTAATCCCGGTTCACTCTATGATACAAATCGGTCCGAATTTCTCTATGACGACAACCGTGCTACCCGCGTTGGTGATATCGTTTTGGTGAGGGTTTCCGAAACCGCCAACACCAAGTTGAAGTCCGAAACCACGGCAGACAAGGAAAACACCATTAATACCGGTGTGACCGCCATGCCGACCACTGGATTGATTGGTGGTATCCCGTTGGCAGGAACTCTTGGGGCCAAAGCTGGTACGAGTATCCAGGCATCCCAGTCTTCCGAGTTCAAGGGGAATGGTGAGACCAAGCAGGAATCGGAATTTGAAGCCATGGTCGCTACCCGCATCGTGCGCAGGTTGCCAGGTAATCTTTTGCAGGTCGAAGGTGCGCGACGTATCCGAGTTAATGCCGAGACGCAGTTTCTCGTCGTTCGGGGCCTTATTCGCCAGCGGGACATTCAGGCAGACAATTCCATTTCGTCTACCAGTTTGGCTGAGGCTCAGATTGAAATTTATGGTCAGGGTGTCTTGGCCGACAAGCAGCGTCCCGGCTGGCTGTCACGTATTTTGGATAACATCTACCCCTTCTAGTGAAGGGGCGTAACAATATTTAAGTAAGAGGTTGAGGAGCGAAAGTCATGAGTTTGAATCAGCAAACGACTCCCATCAATGCCGGTGAAGTGACACGGTCACTGATTCTGGTTGTCCTATTTGGCATTATGCTTGTGTTCGGGGCATCGGTTTTAGTGCCGACCGAGGCTCGGGCTGCCCGTCTGAAGGATATCGCCAGTTTTAGCGGCGTGCGGAATAACGAATTGGTCGGGTACGGCCTGGTTGTCGGTCTGGCCGGAACCGGTGATGGAACCTCATCGTCTTTTACCATGCGTTCCATGGCTAACATGTTGGAAAAGATGGGCGTCGAGGCTGATCCTAACACCTTGAAGCCCAAGAATGTGGCCGCGGTTATGGTAACGGCCAAGATGCCGGTATCTTCAAAGCCTGGTTCCGCCATTGACGTTACAGTCTCTTCACTTGGTGATGCCAAGAGTCTGCTGGGTGGCATCCTCCTTTTGACGCCTCTCAAGGGACTTGATGGACGAGTCTATGCTGTAGGACAGGGAGCTTTGACCATTGGTGGTTTTTCTGTAGGTGGAGAGGCTGCGGATGCTCAGAAGAACATTCCGACTGTGGGACGCATCCCTAATGGTGCTATCGTTGAGCGGGGTGTTCCCTTCCGGTTCAATAATCAGCATTCCATGACTTTGAATCTGACTGTGCGTGATTTTGGCACGACCATGCAGGTGGTTAACAAAATCAATGCCAGCATGGGCGGCGGTTTTGCTTCAGCCACGGATATTTCCACCATCGAACTCGAACTGCCTGATCAGTATCGGGGTAATATGGTTCCCTTGATGGCTTCTCTTGAAAATCTTGATATTTCACCCGATGGCAAGGCTCGTGTGGTCGTGGATGAGAAAACCGGTACAGTCGTGCTCGGTCAGGATGTCCGTCTGAGCAAGGTGGCCGTGGCTCATGGTAATTTGCAGATCGTTGTTTCCGAAACACAGGAAGTGAGTCAGCCTGGACCGTTCTCGGATGGTGTAACAGTGGTTTCTCCTTCTACCGATATTCAGGTGCAGGAGCAGAATAATCAATTGATGCTCATGGAAGGCGCGACATTGCAGGAACTGGTGGATGGTCTGAATTCCATTGGTGCGGCACCGCGTGACCTCATATCCATTATTCGCGCCCTCAAGGTAGCGGGTTCATTGCATGCGGAAGTGGAGGTTATCTAGCATGATCAGCAGTAATATTGATCCTCGTCTGGCTGCCCAACAGGCCGATACCAAAGATCTCATTCGTTTCAAGCAGGAGATGGATGGTCTGAAAAAGCGGCTTTCCGAAGGTGTGGACACCAAGGAACAGCAACTCAAGAAAGCGTGTCAAAATTTTGAGGCCGTGTTTATTGGCAAGCTTTGGCAGCAGATGAAGCAGTCTGTCCCCAAGGAAGGCTACCTGCATTCCAAGCAGGAAGACAGCTACATGGGCATGTTTGATAAAGAATTCTCCGAAAAGATGGCCCAAGCGGGTGGAATAGGTTTGGCAGATGTCATTTTTTCTCAGCTCAGTGAGAAGCTCAAGGAGACCAGTAAGACGACATTGGCCGGTGGTGTGGATATCAAGCCATTGGTGCCGCAACCTATCTCCTTGGGCAAGCACGGCGGTGGAATTGCATTGCAGCAAGAGCCGAAGGGCATGACACTGGAAGATTGGGGTGGAACTGAGGACGTCAGTTCTGCTGGCGGGAATCGTATCGATCCGCAGATGACCAGTGAGCAAATTGCAGCCGGGTTGTTGGGGAAGTTCTCCCGTCCGGTTTTGAGTGATATGGAAGTGCAGGCCAAACTTGATGATTTGGCCCGTCGTCTTGAAGCGGACAGAATCCGTGACGGGCTGCCCAGTGCCGGTAGTGGTGTCAGAAGACCCGGTAGCGTTGGGGATGGTTATGAAATTCAGAGTCGCGATGAGCAGGATGGTAATATTGGCCGGAAACTTGCAGAAATTGGGTGAAGGAAAGTTTCCTGATTGTAAGAAAAGTTAAGATTTGTTTTGATTTAAACAAGTTATGTAAGGGAGAGGGGTATGAAGCTCCGTCTGATAGAGGAAAATTTGGTCCGGCAGAACAAGGCAACGATGCTTTTGCTTATTTTGCTTGAGGAAGAATTTTCCCGTCTTGGTCAACTCAAGCCCCAATCGGTTTCTCAAATCGAGTTGTCCATTCAGGAACTCATGCGGCAAATCGTGGCCGAGCGGTATTCCCTGCGTAAATTGATTGGCGGGGTTGACCCCGAGGCTCAGAAAGTCGCTGAGCTTTATCCTCGTATGGAAGAGGCCATGGCAACGAAGTGTCAGGAATTGATCAAGCGTCTGGATGGGATAGAGCAGAAATGCGCTATTCAGGCTGCCAAGAATAATGAAATGGCCATGGCTTTGTTTGATCAGAGTAAGGGCTTGCTTGATTTTATGCATAATCAGATCAAGCCCAAGAATACTTCTGCGTATGCCCGTTCCGGGCGTTTTGCACAGGCTCCAAGCAGTGCTCGGCTTTTGTCTGGGAGGATGTAAATGTCCTTTGGTGCCAATTCCATTCTCGACATGGGCCGGTGGGCTTTGTTTGCATCGCAGACTCAGCTTCAAGTTACTGGTCAGAATATCGCCAACGTCAATACCGAAGGGTATTCACGTCGGTCTGTCGTGTTGGAAGAAGGCCAGTATATCGATTATTCCCCCGGTCAGCTTGGAACCGGTGTGGTTGCCAAGGAAGTCGTCCGACATTTCGATGACATGGTTGAGGCTATGTATCTTCAGCAGTCTTCTCTCACAGACAAGTGGGGCAACCTGTGGGAACAGCTCAAGTCCGTGGAAAACTTGCTCAATGAATCCAGTGGATCGGGTGTCAGTGATTCCCTGTCAAAATATTTCAATTCATGGAACGAAGTCTCCCAACGTCCTGATAATTATGGCGCACGGCAGACCGTACTGAATGATACCGCCACATTGATTTCTACCTTGAAGCAGGTGGATACCGATCTCACGTTGATGCAGGAACGCATCAATAATGACGTATCCGCCCAGGTCGACGAGGCCAATAAGCTCATGGAAGAGATTGCCTCTCTCAACAAGGAGATTCAGGTCCACAACATTGAGGGGCAGAACAATGCCAACTCCCTGTTTGATGAACGGGCTAGAAAGGTTCGCGATCTGGCCAAGCTGGTGGACGTCAAAACTATCGATAATGGTGGCGGAGAGTTTACAGTCCTGACCCAGGCCGGGCAGACTCTGGTCGATGGCGAAAGCCATTTCTCTTTGGAGTTCAATTCCGCAGTCAAGACAGAGGATTTGCGTCCCGATTCTACTTTTGCAGGCAATGTGTATTTCGATGGCAATGATGACTACGAATATACAATTGAATTCGTGGCTTCCAGTTCCGGTTCCAACTTGGCTGGTCAGGTATCGAGCGGGAGTAATGCCGCACAATTCAAGGTTTCTCTTGATGGTGGTGTGACATGGTTGGCCAATGAAGATGGCAGTGAACGCCATTTTGCTGCTCGTGATTATGACAGTCGTGTTAATGTGGAAGGGCTTCAGATCTGGTTCGGTTCCGACACCAATTCAAAGGGTGCGCCTGCAGGAACGTTCCAGAAGGGTGATCGATATATTATCAGTCCGCATCAGGGGCTGTACTGGGTGCAGAATACATCCAATGTGGAAGAAATCACTCCGCAGCAGCATTTTAACGGTGAAGAAAATTCTCGTCGTCTGACTGGCGGTTCCATTGCGGCACTTTTGACTTTCCGTGATACCTACGTTGGTAAGTACCGTTCCAAGCTGGACGAACTGGCCCGGACCGTTGTGTGGGAAACGAACCGCAGGCACAGTCAGGGTGCTGGCCTTCAGACTTTCACGACCCTCGATGGAACGTATCGGGTGGATTACACGGACAAGGCTTTGGCGAGTGATTCTACTGGCCTTGCTTTTGGCGACAAGCTCCAGTCCGGCAGTTCTTTCGTGTATGTTTATGATGAATCCACCGGATTGTTGGCTTCTTCCGCAGCGCTTGATTTTGATGGCAACGGAGGTACGTTCAACCCGGCTATTCACACATTGGAAGATGTAGTGACGGCCTTCGACAACACGTATGGCGGCAGGATTAATGCCTCCATTGTCAACAACAAGATTCGTTTGGAAGCTGCAGACGGATACTCCTTCGCATTCGGTACTGATTCAGCTGGATTATATGCGGCCCTTGGCATCAATACATTCCTTAAAGGCGAAACGCCCAAGGATATGCTGATAAATGAAAAGGTGTCGGGTGATCTTGATTATCTGGCGACTGGGCATGTCAACGGTTCTGGCGAGATGAATGCCGGTGATAACACTACAGCTTTGTCCATGTATAAATTGCGGGAAGCGCAAGTGACCATGCACACCGCCCATGAAGGGGCAACCACTCAGTCCATTCTGGATTATTACAACGGTATTGTGGGTAATGTTGGTTCTGATACCAATAGGGCAGAATTCAACAAGAATTTTTTTGGCACTTTGTCCAATGATTTGAATGAGCGGCAGCAGCAGGTTTCAGGTGTGAACCTGGATGAGGAAATGAGCGACCTCGTCAAGTACCAGGCTTCATACACAGCGGCTGCCAAGCTTATCTCCACGGCTGATCAGATGCTGCAAACGATTTTGTCACTCAAGCCGTAACGAGAGGGAGCTGGAATGCGCGTAACGCAACAAATGCTTTTTGACAGGTATGTCTTCAACTTGAATTCGTCATTGACGGAGTTGATGGACTTGAACGTCAAGGCCCAGACCCAGAAACGGATTAACAAGCCGAGTGATGACCCCACTGGCATGACCCGGATTCTTGATCATCGTGATACTTTGCGTTCTCTGGAACAGTATAACGAGAATATTTCCACGGCCAAGGGTTGGCTTGGGAGCGCTGATGAATCGTTGATGCAGGTGTCCACCATCCTGACTCGTGCCAAGGAACTTGCCGAGCAGGTGGCAACCGGTACTGTTGACGCGAACAACCGTGAACAGGTCAGTTACGAAATGCGGTCTCTGTTCGAACAGTTGATAGGTCTTGCCAACTCTGACTTCGAAGGCAAATCAATTTTTGCGGGTCACAAGGTGAATGACTCCGCGTTCAAAGAGATTATGTGGCTGACGACCAATGACGAGGATTTTGGCACCAATGCCGATTTCACGGTTAATGGTTCTTCCGAGTCAACGGTTCTTGTACAATATTTTGATACGAGTGGCGCCACGGCTGTTGGTGGCAACATGAATCTGTCTGATCCCAACCTTGGTATTCGATATTCCATCGATGGTGGTGATACCTGGCAGAATGATGGAACCATGACAGGCAATACTTTGAATTTGCCGCAGAGTGGGACCAGTGTGACATTTGCCAATGATCCACAGATCAAGGTTAATCATCAGACTGATCCTTCTATCTCGGACGGGACCTGGATGTGGATACGACCTTCGGTTCAGTACATCGGTGATGATGACGATCCGCCGCCGCAGGTTGATGCCATGGGCCCGGGCTCAAATCAGATTAAGGGGAGTGCTTCCGGTTCATTTCTTGATGCCAACGTGACGGTTCGTATTGATAATACGTCTGCCGTGACAATGGATGAGGACATACAATATTCTTACAGCATGGACGGCGGTATCAATTGGGTGACCGGTAACGTGGCACCAGCTGATTCTACGGCCAGCAACGCTGTACTCAGTGTGGCAAACGGTGGAATCCTCACATTGAGCAACGCCGGATCAAATATTCTTGAGCCGGGACAGCAGTATGTCATTCGTCCTAGAAGCGCGGCCATCAAGCTGGATGTCTCGTCCAGTGAGCAAGTGCAGGTAAACTCTGTGGGTAAGGATATTTTTGGTGGGATCTATATGGATCCTGATAATATCCTCGCATCAAATGGTTCTATTGTCCCTTTGTCCAGCATGACTGGTGGCAGGGTGTTTCATGATTCCAATGGTTCTAAAATGGGATTGACCATTCAGGGCGACGACGAAGTTTCACAAAATCTTTTTGAAGTCATGGGTAATTTGGTGGCTTTTGCCGAAACCAACAACCAAACCGGTTGTCAGCAGTCTCTTGCCAATTTGAAAAAGGTACAAGAGCAGGTCATGAATTCTGTTGCGGAGATTGGCGGGCGAGAGAACCGGTTAACGGTGAGCAAGGGCATTCTGGATGGTTTGAAACTCAATGAAGATTCTTTGATCAGTTCCATCGAGGACGCAGATGTGTCGGAATTGATGACCCAACTGGCCCAACAACAGATCGTGTACGAGTCCGTTTTGCGTTCGACCTCCATGATCATGCAGCTTAATCTGGGCAAGTTTATCTAGGTGAAACACTTTACTAAAGTGCATCCGTAATGTAGTCGGCACAGATGTTTCGCGTGATGCGGACAATTCGAAGGAAAGAATTAGGAATCACATGTTGATACTGACCCGGAGACCGGGAGAAAGCCTTTATTTGGGCGATAATATCAAGCTTAAGATCCTGAGTGTTCAGGGAAAGCAGATAAAAATCGGCCTGGATGTACCCGAAGACATGACTGTCTATCGGGAAGAGGTGTATCTTAAGATCAAGGAACAGAACAAGCAGGCGCTGGAGATTAGTCAGCATGACCTGCTCGCGGCGGCTGCGCTATGGCAAAAGAAAGAACACAAAAAATAATGACGCGACTGGGCGAGCGAGAAGTGAGCTCCGAAGGTATCATTTATTTCCCCCGGGGACTCGTGGGGCTTGAAGACAAACGCGAGTTTGCACTTCTGAGCGTTAAGAGCGATGACTCGCCTTTTCTGCTGTTGCAGTGCATAACCGATTCGGGACTCGGTCTCCTTGTGGCAGACCCTTATTCATTTCTTGATGATTATGATGTGAAGATCGAAAATATCGACCGAAAGGCTCTCAAGGTCGAGAATATTCGTCAGTTGGCGATATTGGTGACGGTGACCATTCCACAAGACAAACCCGAAGACACTACTCTGAACCTTCAGGGGCCGATTGTTATCAACACCGAGGCAAGAATAGGTCTTCAGGTTCCACAGACCGAAGCCGGGTATCCCACGCACTTCAATCCGATTAAGGGCTAAGTAAGTCGATCGGTTTCCTTACAGATTAAACGAGAAGATCGAGGTCGTCACGAATGAGATTCGCGGCGGCCTTTTTCAGGTCCGGCTTGTAAGAACCATCTTGAACCTGCTTTTTGAGCTCATCCACTTTTTTACGGCGGACATCAGGTGCTTCGTTTGCCGTCTGAAGGGCTGCACCCCGCAGTCGACCTTCGGAGGACAGGACTACTCGGTCGGCAACTTCACCGGAACCCTTGGAGGTTTCCTGCGTGTGCTGCGGATCCTTGGCCTGTGGCCGTTCGATCTTCTTGTTTGCGTAAGGGTTCTGATCCCCTACAATATTCTTGATAACCATGACATTCCTCCCGTGTATACGGGGCTATCAAAGCATGGTGTCGTCCACCTTTGACAATGTTATTTCCCACAAGCGGCGCATGACTTTGTTCCTTTCGGAACCCTCGATATCATGCGGACCACTTCGTGTCTCTTTCAATATTTGAACGTCGCCGCCTTCAAGGGGATACTCGAAGATGTACCGGCATCCGAATTCCCGTTCAAGCTGGGCAAGAACAGCTTGAACCACCGGGGACGGTTCGGAGTTGACGATCAAGTTTTCAATGACCTCGTGTGCAATGCGCTCTACTAATTCGCGGCGCTTTGCCTGCTTGGCGATGTCGTCCAGAGGTTCGACATCACCCATTGCCTGCCGGAAACGTGCAAGACGTTTCGCGCTCGTAAGTTGCTTCCCATAGGTTCGCAACATATTTCGAACATTGGCAGACGATACATTCACGGTTTTTTTCCTTTCCTTAATTGTTAGGATCGACTGCTGTAAAAAAAACTTTAGGGTGAAACCGGGAAAAAATCTAGAAAAGTGGTTTTTAAATTCAGGCTGAAAATGGTGAATTTGAGAAAAGGTTGAATGTTTTTGTAAGATTAACTATAAATTTGTTCATACTTTGACTCACAAGAAAAAAAACGATTATTTACAAATTAAATGATTTTTACGTGTTTTTTTCTTCCGCAAAAGGCCCAATTCTCTCTGCGTTGTTTACGTTGGCAAGGAGGGTGACATGTGGGCGGTGGTCAGGCATTGTATCAGGGACTTGAAAAACATGGAAATCCGACCTGCGAGGTGAGCATGGGATTGGCCCGGCATATAGAATCGATTCGTGACATCCAATACGGCCAGGATGCAGCCCTTGATGCGTTGCTACTTCATTTCATGACCGAGAATCATCTTGAGTACTCCATTGATCCTGATAAAAATGCATCGGGTGAACAGATTCGTTTTATGATGGCGCTTGAGGAAGGGGAATTTTATGCCCCGTGTTCGGATTGGATGTTTCGTATGCTCCTTGAGGATGGCCTGCCCGAGCGTCTGCTGGAAGAATATCTTGTCCAGTGGAAGACTTTTATCAGTCTGTCCCGTAATTTTTGTACTGACAGAGAGATTGCGCGGCGTTTTATTCAACTGGCTCGGCACAAGTTTCGGATGGTTCTCGCCTCCCCCATTATCTTACCGTCACGTCTGATGAAGCGATTTATTACTATTTTTATGACTCAGAGCGGTATTGATGACCCGTACAGGGATATTCGCAAGGCCCTGAATCGTAAGGCTTCCGAGATAGTAGAAAGTGATGTCTTTGATGCCATGGTCAATGGTTGTCTGGCGAATGTCGAACAGCCCGGTCGTATTGATGATCTTCGTTTCAAGATAGATATGGTTGAAATTGAACGGCTCATGCGGATTTCCACCATGACGGATCATTGGATGCCCGAGACGTTTACGCCAGAAGCGCTTAAATCGTCTGTTCTGTCTGAAGAGGTCAAGGAAGGCTCCCGACTCTTTCATGATGTGTTTGAACGATTGGGCAAGGATAGAGAAAAGCGTCACCGTATTCTTTATCTTCCCAATCGGGCGGGTGGCATCTTGTTTGACTTGCAGGTGGTCCAGACTCTTTTGCGGTTGGGGCATCGCGTGGTCATGGCCTTGAAAGAAGGGTTTTATTTCGAGCATCCGACATTCTGGGATCGCGATAATGATCCGTTGTTGGCCAAGGCGTTTAGCGGAGCGAAATTTGTTAGCGAAGACAGGCTCTCCAAGAACGAATTGCTGGGAATCATGGCACAGCATCCTTTTGTTGTTATTTCTGACGGTACACGGGAACGTTTTAATCCCTATCGTGCGTCTGTGACTTTTGCTCGTGCTTGGAAAGAGTGTGATTTGGTTTTGGCCAAGGGGCAGGCTGTGCACAATCGGCTTATCAAGAGCAGTCATGATTTTACGCGGGATATAGTGAATTTTTATCGGGACGAGCATGGCGAATTTCATTTGCACTATCGTCCCAGACCTGAATCAATTGTTTCTTTTAGTGAGCAGTATATCGCAGCCAAGGCGGATGAAATCATTGCAGAGATGCGGGTTGCCCGGTCTCTGGGTAAGACTGTTATGTTTTACTCTGGTATCATCGGCTCTGTGCCCGGTCAGACTCAGGCCGCCATCAAGGTTATTACCATATTCGTGGAGCATCTTCGTTCACAACTTGACGATGCCTATATTATCAACCCTGGTGAGCATTTTGAAGAGGGTATGGATGCCGATGATCTGATGTTCATGTGGGAAAAGGTCCAGCGAAGCGGCTACATCAATGTCTGGCGTTTCCAGACGTATTTCGATATTGAGAAGAGCTTTGAGTTGATGGGCCGAAAGGTCCCGCCGGTATGGACCGGCAAAGATGCTACTTATTCGACCGGATGCACCAAGGAAATGCACATTGCTTTGGATGTTCAGAGGGTGCATCCAGAGTTGCAGATAATCGGGCCGAACCCCGAAAAGTTCTTCCGTAGGCGGGAGTACGGGGTGGGTAAATTCTGTGATGTAGCTATTGATTCGTGTGGATAGAGGTTCTAAGTCAGACTTTCAACAAATGTGGAATATGAAAGCACACATACACATTTTTGCATGGCGAACGATGCGGCTTTTGGTCGCAATGTTGTGCATGGCGGCACTCTTTTCCTGCGTGAAGGATGGTTCGTTCTTTCGCGTCAAGGTTGAATCTCCTCCTGCGGTGGAATCTGAGAAGTCTGTGGAATTGGTTGAGGAAGCGTGTTCCGGTAGTCTGTGTGGTTCCCGAGTCACAGATAAATTGACTTTGCGCATGGTTCGTGAACCAGAGTCCGTTCCTGCCTGTGACATGTTTTTCCCGTTATCCAATGTTGAAGGAGCCGAGAGTACTGCTCGGATTGATATCGCTAGTCAGGGGCTTTCGTCATGGACAGCGTTGGAGGGGCCGGTTCAACGCAGCCTTGAATACGCTTTGAATATGGATCAGGATGGCCCTGCACTGGTACGGCCCGGTATGGTTTTGACTTGGGGACAGGTTGTTTGTTCACTGGAAGAATTTCTTGATTTATTGCCACACCTTGATGATGCCCCGGAGTTGCTTGGCCAGCGTTTTGTTTGGTACGGTATGCGGAAAAAACCTGTTATGACAGGGTATTATACGCCGGAGATTCAGGCTAGTCTAACCCGACAGCCCGGATATGAATTCCCGATTTATGGCGTTCCTGAAGATCTTCGTTATGGCAAAGTGCGCGGGTACAAGCAGTTTTATCGAGTGGAAAAGGGCCGTGTTCTGCCCTACTATGAACGTGGCGATATGGATGTACACAAGGTCTTGACTGGGCGTGGATTGGAAATAGCCTGGGCTAAAGATCCCATTGATGTTTTCTACATGCAGGTGGAAGGGTGTGGGCGGCTACGGTTGCCTGATGGCACCACAAGAAATGTGCTGTACGGGGCCAAGAATGGATACGGTTTTAGAAGCCTTGGACGTATTCTTCATTCGCAGGGATTGCTTCCTCAAGGGAAATTGTCCAAAGGACATGTTAAATCCTATTTTGCCAAGAATCCCGAAAAGATGTTTCAATTGATGGCGGAAAATCGGAGCTATGTTTTCTTTCGTTTAGAGAACTCGCCGCCCGAAGGGACCATTGGAAAGCCGTTGACGCCGATGGTCTCACTGGCTACAGACCGAAAGCTCCTGCCGCTTGGCAGTTTGCTCGCCTTTGAAGCCGAGATTCCTGAAGCCAGGGACGGACGACCAATCGGCAAGCGGACAGTGTCTGGCATCGGGCTGGCTCAGGATACAGGAACAGCCATCCGTGGAACGCGGGTGGATTATTACATAGGCGAGGGAAACGCGGTGGAGCCCATTGCCAACAATATAAAAACAGAGGCCACCGTGTATCTCCTTATAAGCAAAGAAGCACTCATCAATGGCTGATATTACCATAGACATTACCAAAGAGACTCTTCAGGACGCAATCGCTCACCAGACCCGGTCTGTGATGGATTGGCATTATGGCGAACCCGTGTATGAGGGAGACCCTGCCGACGACTTGAACGGGGTGCCCGGTTTACGTGAACTCATAGCTCGTCAGCACTGGGCCAATTTTCAGCTCTGGCATGTGGAAGATCGCGCCCGTCGTAAAGACGTGGAAGCCAAGGTCATCGCTGATTGCAAATACGCCATCGATAAGCTTAACCAGAAGCGCAACGATTTGATCGAGCGGGTGGATGAGTGTCTGATCGGTATGCTTTCTCCGTTGTTGCCCGGTGATGCTGCCGAAAGGTACAACACTGAGACCGTAGGGGCCGCTTTGGACAGATTGTCCATTCAGGCACTCAAGATTTTTCATATGAAAGAGCAGTGTAGCCGCAAGGATGTCGATGAAGCCCATGTGGATCAGTGTAATGCTAAAGTCGAAGTCTTGGTGCGCCAACATGGAGATTTGGGGCAGGCCATTTTGGAATTGATTGATGAATACGCTGCAGGCACCAAGAAGCCCAAGGTGTATTTCCAATTCAAGATGTACAATGACCCCAGTCTGAACCCGGAACTCTACAAAAATAAATCATAGGTAAGCGACATGTCCCGCTACGAAACCGTTATCGGCCTTGAGGTGCACGCTCAGCTCAAGACCAAGACCAAGATTTTCTGTTCCTGTTCCACTGAATTTGGAAAGGATCCTAATGAGAATGTGTGTGCAGTCTGTTCCGGTATGCCCGGTGTCTTGCCCGTACTTAACGAAAAGGTGGCCGAGTACGCGACCAAGATGGGGATTGCTACCAATTGCGAGATCAACCTCAAGTCCGTATTTGCGCGTAAGAATTATTTTTATCCCGACTTGCCCAAAGGCTATCAGATTTCCCAGTTTGAACTGCCTATCTGTGAACATGGGCATGTCGATATCGAAGTTGACGACGAAAAGAAACGTATCGGTGTGACTCGTATCCATATGGAAGAGGACGCGGGTAAGAGTATCCATTCTGCGGCTGATAATGCCAGCTTTGTGGACTTGAATCGGACCGGCGTACCGCTCATCGAGATCGTGTCTGAGCCGGATATGCGGAGTGCCGAGGAAGCGATTGCCTATCTCAAGGAAGTTCGGTCCGTCCTCCTTTACCTTGGTATCTGTGACGGCAACATGGAAGAGGGGAGCTTTCGTTGTGATGCGAATATTTCCGTTCGTCCTTATGGACAGGAAGAATTTGGAACCCGTGCGGAGTTGAAGAATCTCAACTCCTTTAAGCATATTCTCAAGGCCATCAAGTATGAAGTGGATCGTCAGATCGATCTCGTAGAAGATGGTGAAAAAGTTGTGCAGGAAACTCGGCTTTTCAACGTGGACAAGGGCATCACTCAGTCCATGCGTGGCAAGGAAGAGGCGCACGATTATCGCTATTTCCCGGATCCGGATCTTGTTCCGTTGGTTCTTGATGAAGCGTGGGTCAAACAGTGGCAGTCTGAATTGCCTGAGTTGCCCCGTGATAAGCGTGAACGGTTCATGGTCGAATATACGTTGGCCGACTATGATGCTGCGTTGATCACAACTGAT
The DNA here is from genome assembly GCF_027923765.1 of Pseudodesulfovibrio nedwellii. Taxonomy (NCBI): domain Bacteria; kingdom Pseudomonadati; phylum Thermodesulfobacteriota; class Desulfovibrionia; order Desulfovibrionales; family Desulfovibrionaceae; genus Pseudodesulfovibrio; species Pseudodesulfovibrio nedwellii. Next base: position 67,052 of record NZ_AP026709.1, read on the forward strand.
CGAACTGTTGCTGAATATTTTGAAGCTGCAGTCAAGGCGTACAACGGTGAAGCCAAGAAGGTCACCAACTGGGTGGTCGGCGAATTGCTGCCGTTCTGTCATGAAGTTGAGTCTGAAGCCTGCGATGTAAAGCTTTCGCCTGAAAAGCTGGCAGCTTTGCTTACGTTGGTTGATGACGGGACCATTTCCGTCAAGATCGGTAAGGATATTTTCCGTGATCTCTGTGAGTCCGGTGATGATCCTGCAGAATACGTCAAGGCCAAAGGGCTTGCGCAGATGTCTGATTCCGGTGAACTGGAAGCCATGGTTGATCAGGTTATTGCTGATAATCCTTCTGAAGTGGAAGCATTCAAGGGCGGCAAGAAAAAACTTATGAGCTTTTTCATGGGACAGGTCATGCGCCTTTCTAAAGGCCAGGCCAACCCCGGAATCGTGACCAAGATGATTCAAGAAAAACTCTCATAATCGAGATTTTTAGAATTCCCTTTTTTGATCATGCATTGAATTTTGACTAAAACCCAATCGGCGCATATGGGCCTTTGCTGACCTTGAAACATAGAGCGCCACGATACAAAGTTTTGGAGATTCTTAAGAGCCTTTTTCAAAAGGTTCTTGAGCCGCCGGAGGCAAAAAAATGACTGAACATATTCAATATTCCTCGGAAAAAGACGCTCTTATTCTTCTCGACCAACGATTCTTGCCCAATCGCGAGGATTGGTTCGAATGCAAGACCACGGACGATATTTGTTTCGCTCTGGTGGTTATGGTCGTGCGTGGTGCGCCCGCTATCGGCGTGACCGCTGCCTATGGCTGTTATCTGGCTGGTCGCGAAGTTCAGGGCATGGATGGCGACTGGAAGGTGAATCTTGAGGCCAAGCTCGACCAGATTCATGATGCCCGCCCGACCGCAGTCAACCTGCGTTGGGCCGTGCGCGAGATGCGTCGTATCTGGAAAGAAGCTGGTGATGTTTCTCTTGAGAAGTTGCTGGAAACCTGGCTGGAAAGAGCCAAGGAAATCCATGTCGGCGATATCGAAATGTGCGAGCTTATCGGCAAGTTTGGCGGAGAACTCATGGACGATGGCGATACCATCATGACCCATTGTAATGCCGGTGCGCTGGCTACTGCCGGATACGGCACGGCTCTGGGCGTGGTGCGTGGTGCCATTGATCAGGGCAAGAAAGTGTCTGTCATTGCCAACGAGACCCGTCCGTTTTTGCAGGGCGCACGCCTGACCGCGTATGAACTGCATAAGGATGGTGTCCCGGTAAAGGTCGCCTGCGATAACGCCTGCGCATTGCTCATGAAGCGTGGATTAGTGGACAAAGTGGTGGTCGGCGCTGACCGTATTACTGCTAACGGGGATGCCGTGAACAAGATTGGTACCTTCGGCGTAGCCATTATAGCTGATCGGTTCAACATTCCTTTTTATGTGGCCGCTCCGCAGTATACCATCGATACCGAGACGTTGTCCGGTGACGATGTGCCTATTGAGGACCGCGATCCCAGAGAAGTAACGCATATCGGCGATCATCGTATTCCACCCGAAGGCGTTGAGGTTTATAACCTCGCATTTGATCCGACTCCCAATGATCTTATTGCTGGTATTATCACGGAAAAAGGTGTGTTGTACCCGCCATACACCGAGTCCATCAAAAAACTCTTTGCGGATTACCCGGAAGGATAGACTCGACATTCTTTTAAAGATAGGCTAATCCCGCGCTTCCCCTGTTAACGGAAGTGCGGGATCTTATCGTTCTCGCGTCATTTTTATAATCTGGAGCCAATATGCTGCCAATCGTCGCCCTTGTGGGTCGCCCCAATGTGGGTAAGTCCACACTTTTCAACCGTCTACTCAGGAAAGCGCGGGCCATTACCCACGATTTGCCGGGAGTGACGCGCGACCGCATCTATGGCGAATGCCGGATGGGTGACGTGCGTTTTGATCTCGTCGATACTGGCGGTATGGTGCTTGAATCAGAAGCCACACCCGAATTGTCCAAAGATTTTGAAGACGAGATTTTTGAACAGGCTCAGGAAGCCATTGAAGAGGCTAATGCCATCATCTTCGTGGTGGACGGCAAGGAAGGTCTGACTCCGCTTGATCAGCAAGCTGCAGAATATGTGCGTCGTTCCGGCAAGCCTGTGTTCATGCTTGTGAATAAGGTGGACGGCAGTGAGTTTGCCCCTCAAATGACGGGCGAATTTCATGAGCTTGGTATCGAGTTTATGCCTGTTTCCGCTGCTCATGGTTATAATTTGCATGAAGTGCGTCATCGGGTGAAACAGTTCGTTATTGATCTGAATATCCCTGAAGATGAAGACGACGGTATTGAAAAAGGTTTGCGTCTGACCATGCTCGGCCGTCCCAACGCCGGTAAGTCTTCCATTATCAATGCGGTTATCGGCAAGGATCGGCTTATCGTTTCCGATGTGGCTGGAACCACCCGTGATTCCATTGACGTTACTTTCGAGAAGCGGGATAAGCGGTATACCTTCGTTGACACGGCGGGCGTTCGCAGAAGGGCCAATATTCAGGACCATCTGGAAAAGATCAGCGTTATTCGTGCCCTGAAAAACTCCAGACGATCTGATGTGACCATCCTGACTATTGATATAACCCTCGGGGTTGGGCGGCAGGATAAACGACTCATCGAATTTTTGGCCAAGGAAAAGACCCCGTTTATCGTGGTGGTGAATAAGGCTGATCTGGTCCCTCGTAATGAGACCAATCGGGCTTTGGAAGCATTCAGAAATGAATTGCGTATCATTCCGCACGTCCCCATCGTCATGACGAGTGCACAGAAAGGCGTGGGTATTGGAAAACTCCTTCCCATCGCCGAGGCCATGCGTAAGGAGTGCCAGATTCGTATTGGTACCGGAATCCTTAATAGATCGCTTCAGGCCGTACTGGAGCGCCAACAGCCGCCTGTTGTAAAGCGTCGCAGACCTAAATTTTTCTATGTGACCCAGGCTGACGAGGAAATTCCGACATTCGTGTTCTTCTGTAACGATCACGCCATCGTCAAGACATCCTACGTCCGTTATCTGGAAAACCAGTTCCGCAAGATGCTTGGCATCAAGACCGCGCCTGTGAATATTGTGTTCCGGTCCAGTCATGACAAGAAGGAATGGCAGAAGAGTCGTGGCATTTCCTCTATGGGCAAACGTGGTCCGGGCCGTGAACGCATGGGCGGTGCCAAGACCCGTCGTCATGAGACCAAATACAAGGCTCTCAAGAGCAAGCGGCGCAGAGATGAAAAAGATGAGAAAGAAAAGAGAGGGAAAAGAGGTAAATAACGGTTCTCTTTGTTGACAAGGAACCGTTGAAGAGTGTAGACGATTTTTCCTCGACACGTTGTTGTCACCAACAACAGGTTCGGGATAGGAGAAGTGGCCGAGTTGGCTGAAGGCGCACGCCTGCTAAGCGTGTATGGGGCCTTAAACTCCATCGAGAGTTCAAATCTCTCCTTCTCCGCCATATTTTAAGGGCTTACGATGTAAATCGTAAGCCCTTTTTTGGGTGTGTTTTGGGTGGTGTAAACAGGGGAGTGTGGAACAAAGTGTGAACATTTTGTTTGGGGAATGGTTTTCAGTGATCCCCAAAAAGAGCTAACAGGTAGCGTGCTGGGGGGGGGGCGGTCGTAAAGATAAGAAAAGATGACCACGCGATCGCCTTTTTGATTTGTCGACTTCCATGGTTTTTTATATTGATTTTGCTGGAAATAATATTGAACCGGGAGTAGTGTTAATTTTTGATATCGACGGGTAATTATTTAGTGCGTTCTAAAAAAACTTAGGAGCAGAAATGCCTAGTAATCCTCCTTCTTCTCGTAACACCCTTCAAGGTGAGTCCTTCGAGGAGAACGGAACTGAATACATTCTGTCTTTACCTCCGTATTATGCTGAAATATTTCAGGAGTTAGAGTCAGAGGTTTTTGCAAAAATGGTGGAAGTGCCTCCGCGGTCGTTTATGCAAACCAACAAGGTTTACCAGTTGGCAAAACCTGCCACACAAGAGGCGAAGCGAATTGAGCGGTTTATCAAGATTCATAAGCGTGTAGTTATCATCAAGATAAATCGAAATATAACGGAGCATTTCTCAAACGAATTGGATTCATGCACAGCCATTGAATATATTTTTGATTTTGAGAAAAATGACAAGACTCACTATGGCAAGATGTTTAACAAGGCCAAATACAATCGGCATGAACCCTCGATTCGCGGTTTAATCTCAGCCTTATCTATCATTGCCAAGCAGCTTCCATATGGGCAACATCTGACCGGTATTTTTATATCCTACGTACCGCCATATTCAGGCAAACCATATTATTTGCCGAAGATATTAGCGCATGGTGTGGCTGCGGAGATCAACAGTGCTGGCGGAAAATTGAAGTGTCATGTGCTTGACACATGGTTGAATGTAGAAAAGCCAGAGTTCAAGAGTCTTCCGATAGCTGAGAAGTATGCAAAGTGGGAGGAGTTGCTTGCTGGGCAAGTTGGTAGGCAGACCGATCAGAAACACTGGATGCCAGTCATTGTCATTGAGGATAACTATCAATCTGGCACGACGTTGTGGTCGTATGCAAAATATCTTAAGAGTCTAGGGTGCCCTGAAGTTCACGGACTTTGCTGTGTGAAGCTTATGAGAGATACGGATAATCAATAAGAATGCCGTCAAATACCGAAATCATATTACATTTGCTCCAAACCAAAGGGCTTGGCCCTAAGGGATTGCGAAAGGTTTTTGCTGGTTTGATTGCTAGCAAATCGTCTTTTGCCGATATGTTGGGGATGAGCGTTGAGCAAGTAGTTATGAAACTCGGCCTAGGGCAGAAGCTTGCGGAACGGATTTTAAATTTTAAAGCGAGTGATCTTAGCAAAGCGCTTGAAGATAATGTTGTGTCTGTTTTGCCCATCATTGATGACTCCTATCCTATGCGTTTAAAAATGACCTTGGGGGATGCGGCTCCACCTGTCCTTTTTGCTAAAGGGAATTTAGATATTCTGGATGATAAGTCTGTGGGGTTTTGTGGCGCCAGAAAAGCATCAGAGAAAGGGCTGCTGGTTGCCGCTTTGTGCGCTGAGGCTTTGGTTAAAGAGGGGGTAAACGTTTCAAGCGGTTATGCCAATGGCGTAGACATGAAAGCGCATACTTCTGCTTTAGAGCATGGTGGTACTACAACAATAGTCTTGGCTGAGGGCATCCAGAATTTTCGTATAAAAAAAGAGATCAAAGATTTTTTTGATGAAGACAGGGCCGTAATTGTTTCTGAGTTTTTTCCTACCGGACGTTGGTTCGTATCAAATGCAATGCAAAGAAATAGAACCATTTTAGGGCTGTCCAAGGCCATGATGGTTATCGAGGCTGCCATGAAAGGTGGAACGTTTTCTGCTGCTATGGATGCCATCGAGCATCGAGTTCCGTTATTTTTTGCAGATTACGAAGTTGATAATGTTTCTTCGGAAGGCAATCGCTATTTTCTTTCAAAAGGAGCAAATGCAATTCGGGCAAATCGTCATGGTAAACCTAATATTGATGGTGTTATGCGAGCCGTTAATCGCGCCGAGGAGTTCTGTTCGACCAGCAGCAAACAGTTGCAACTGATTTAGCATTTAGTCTAATGCGTGCTGAGTTCTTTAGATCATTGTTTTTTGTGCAATTGATGAATTCAAAAAAAGGGGAGGGCTGCATATGCAGCCCTCCCCTTAAATCTCAGAATGAGTGTTCTACCTAGATGGAATCCAGGTATGCTTTGAAGGATGCTGTGGCCGGTTTGCCGTCGGCGGTGGTGACGCCTTTGAGCCAATTTTCGTATGTGGCGGGATTGGCCTTGAGCCATTTGAGACCGGCTTTGCTCAGACCGATGGTCTTGTCATTGTGAACGGAAGTCATGATCTGGTTCATCATGGACACAGGGAAGGTCATGTTCTTGAATAGTTTGGCCACGTTGGGGTTGTCTTGTTCCAACCCTTTACGGATATTGGTATAGACCGTTGCGGTGCCATTGTTGCCGCCGAAGGTCTGGTCTGTGCTACCTGTGAGATAGGTCATGTCGATGCGTTCGTTCATGCTGTGCGGAGCCCAGCCGAGGAAGACGATCCACTTATCGTTTTTGGCGTAGGCTTGGGCCTGGGCGAGCATGGCAACTTCGCTGGAAGCAACCAGCTTGAATTTGCCAAGTCCGAACATGTCCTTGTCGATCATATCTTGAATGATCATGTTGCCATCGTTGCCTGGCTCGATGCCATAAATTTTCCAATCGAGCTTGTCGCCGAATTTGGCGATATCGCTAAAGTCTTTGAGGCCTGCTTTTGCGCAGAAGGTCGGTGTGGCGAGGGTATATTTCGCGCCGGGCATGTTCGCGACGTATTTGATGACCTTGCCGGTTTTGAAGAATTTGTCTGCGATGTTGGCCATGGAAGGCATCCAGTTTCCAAAGAACACATCGGCATCGCCGCTGGCAAGAGCAGTGTATGTGATGGGCACCGAGAAGACTTTGTTCTCGGACTCGTAGCCAAGGCTTTCGAGAACGGAAACAGCGATTTCCGATTTAATGGTCACTCCGGTCCATGAGACGCTGGCGACGGTAATTTTTTCAGCTGCGTGTGCAGCGAAGGCGGAGCAGAAAAGGGTTGCGATGATGAACGAAGCGAAGATAATCCGCTTAAGGCCAGAAGACATTAAACCTCCACGGTTAAAATTACTGGGACAGCTGCTGATTAGGGAGCCATTCCCATACGCACGAATGTGCGCGTGGTTTTATGCTCAGCCGCCAAACCAGTTGATGGGTTTGGTGGCATAGTTGCGGTAAATGTGTTTGACCTCGGTATATTCTTCGAGGCCGATTTTTCCGAGTTCACGGCCCAAGCCGGATTGTTTGTAGCCGCCCCAAGGGGCTTGCACGAAGTATACATTGAAGTCGTTTACCCACACCGTTCCAAAACGGAGCGCCTTGGAAACACGTTCGATGCGGTCGACATTGCTGGTCCAGAATCCTGCGGACAGACCGTAAATGGTGTCGTTGGCCCGTTCTATGGCTTCTTCTTCTGTATCAAACCGTTCGATCGTGATGACGGGGCCGAAAACTTCTTCCTGCACAATGCGCATGTCATTCGCGCATTCGGAGAATAAAGTCGGCATGCAGAAATACCCTTTTTGCAGGGCTGGATCAGTCGGGCGTGTTCCACCCAGAAGGAGCTTGGCACCCTCGTTTTTTGCTATTTCAATGTAGTTTTTTACCTTGGCGAGATGGGCGGCGGAGATAAGCGGTCCCATTTGGGTCTTTTCATCGAAACCGTTGCCTACGACAATACGCTCCATGCGCTGACGCAGGGCTTCCACAAAGCGGTCGTGGATGCCGGACTGTACCATGACTCGGGCGCCAGCAGAGCATATCTGACCTGCATGGAAGAAAACGCCGTTGAGGGCGTAGTCCACGGCAAGGTCAAAGTTTGCGTCATCGAAAATGATATTGGGATTTTTGCCGCCCAGCTCCAAGGCCACTTTTTTCACGTTGCCTGTTGCGGCCCGCATGATGGTCTTGCCGGTGGCAATACCGCCAGTAAAGGAAATGAGGTCGACGTCATCACTCTCAGCCAGTTCTGCACCCACTTCCGGGCCGGGGCCGAGCACTGTGTTGATGACACCAGCCGGAAATCCGGCTTCTTCAGCGAGTTCTGTTACCTTGAGGGTGGTCAGCGGGGTGATCTCGCTTGGTTTCATGACGATGGTACATCCTGCGGCCAGCGCTGGGGCCATCTTCCATGAAGCCTGAAGCAGTGGGTAATTCCAAGGGGATACCTGTCCACAGACACCCACCGGCTCACGTATCACTGTGCTGGTCGAGTCCGGGTTGGGTGAGGCGATAACCTCGCCGCCGTCCTTGTCTGCCAGCCCTGCGAAGTAACGGAAAATACCCGCGATATCATCCATATCCCACCGGCTTTCCTCCACAGTCTTTCCTGTGTCGAGACTTTCCAGTCGGGCCATTTCTTCGCGGTCGCGCTCGATGAAGTCGGCTAATTTGAAGAGGAGTTTTGCCCGTTCAGATGCTGGCGTTTGCGGCCAGCCTCCCTGATCGAAGGCATGGCGTGCCGCTTTGATGGCCGCTTTGGTGTCATCGCGATTTCCTTCGGCGACCATCGCAATGGTCGAAGCGTCAAACGGGTTCAGTATGTCGCGTTCCTTGCCGGAGCACGATTCGATCCATTGGCCGTTGATATAGAGTTTGCCTTTGATCATGGTTACTCCGGCAGGTTACTTTTCATGCTTGTAAAAGGGGGCGTTATCAGGAGTTAATGGCGTATTACCAAGAATCAAGTCGGCAGCTTTTTCTGCGATCATCATGGTAGGGGCGTAGATGTTGCCGTTGGTCACGTAGGGCATGACCGAGGCATCAACCACACGCAGCCCTTCAATGCCGTGTACGCGTAATTCCGGATCAGTGACAGCCATGTCGCCGGTGCCCATGGCACAGGTGCAGCTCGGATGGTAGGCTGATTCTCCTTCGTTCGCCACGAAGTCCAGAATTTCCTCGTCTGTCTGGGCCTGTATCCCTGGAGCAAGTTCTTTGCCTCGGAATTCATCGAACGCAGACTGAGTCATGATCTCGCGAGTTTTGCGGATGGCTTCGACCCATTCACGTTTTTCCTGTTCAGTGGAAAGGTAGTTGAACCGGACGCTCGGATATTCTTTCGGGTCCGACGACTTGATTTTTACATGGCCGCGTACATCGGTGTTCATGGGGCCGACGTGGACCTGATATCCATGTCCCTCGTTAGGAGCAGAACCGTCGTAACGGATGGCGATGGGCAGGAAATGATATTGGATATTGGGGTACTTAAGCTGGTCGTTGCTGCGAATGAAGCCGCCCGCCTCGAAGTGGTTCGTTGCCGCTTCGCCTTTGCCCGCAAGGAGCCATTTTAGGCCAATCCACGGTTGGTTATACCATTTGAGCGCAGGGTACATGCTCACCGGTTTTTTGCAGGCATACTGGACGTACAATTCAAGATGATCTTGAAGATTCTCACCAACGCCCGGAAGATCTTGAACCATATTAATACCGAGTGCAGAAAGTTCTTTGCCGTTGCCTATCCCTGAGAGTTGGAGCAACTGGGGGGAGTTGATGGACCCACCGCAGCAAATGATTTCACCGGCGTACGCCTTCATGACCTGTTTGGCGCGAGTGTATTCCACTCCCACGGCGCGTTTCCCTTCGAACAAAATGCGCGTTGTCATTGCCTTGCATTTGACAGTCAGATTGCGACGATTCTTGACAGGATGGACATATGCGCGGGCGGCATTCCAACGGCGGCCTTGGTAGGTGGTACGGTCGAATTTTCCAAAGCCTTCTTGTTGGTAGCCATTAACGTCCTTGGTCAATGGATAGCCTGCTTCCTGCACTGCATTGAAGAAGGCGTTGAAGAGTGGATTATCGCATTCCGGTTCTGTCAGATAGAGTGGGCCGACAGCTCCTTGATATTCATCTGCACCGGCTGTGCGGCCTTCAAAGCGTTTGAAATACGGGAGACAATGGGCATACGACCAGTTTTCCAGTCCATCTTCCTTGGACCACTTTTCGTAATCCATGGCGTTGCCACGGATGTGGATCATGCCGTTGATGCAGCTGGACCCGCCAAGCACTTTACCTCGTGGCTGATAGATGCGGCGATTGTTCATGTGGGGTTCCGGCTCGGATTCGTACCACCAGTTGTAGGTCTTTCCCGTCAGGGGGTATGTCAATGCGGCAGGCATATGAATGCGGAAATCGAATTTGAAGTCAGGCAGGCCTGCTTCAAGGACGAGGACCTTGTTTTTGGGATTGGCACTTAGGCGGTTGGCAAGGACAGAACCTGCGGAGCCGCCACCGACAATTATGTAATCATATCTTTTCATTTGTATCTTCTCTTTTTGCTATTGTTCGTCTTTTTGGAGGAATTCGGCATCCGGCTCATTCGTGAGGGCTGCTTTTTCATCAATGCATTGGCGCAGGAGCACATAGTGGTGCCCGATGAAAGCCAAGGCTCGCATGAGTTCGCCTTCAGCGATTGCACGCGCCGTATCACTCCAGTTGGCTGCTGCCCTTTCGCGGTAGGTCGCGTCTTCGTACAAGGCGTAGTCATGGGAACTGAATCCCATTTGAATGGCGTGCATGATCCACTCGAAAAGCGGGTTGCGGGCCATATGAGCCAACATGATGTTTAATTTCCGATCAAGCTCACTGCTAGCGATAAAGTCTGGCTCGTCTTCCCGAAGCATTGATTCCAAACGAAGTGCTTCTTTGAACAATTCATCCTTTTCGGTTTGATCTGCATGCGCGATGGCGAGTTGCGTAATCGTTCTATCTATGGTCTCGCGAAATTCGATGAGCTTTTCCGGGTTCACAGGATTTTGCTTGAGAAACAAGGCAAGGGATTCTGAAACATTATCGACATCCATTTGTCGTATATAGGCTCCGCCCTTGGCCCCTTTTTTTACCTCAAGGAGTCCTTTTTGTTTTAGGATTTTGATGGCTTCACGAACGACGCCGCGCCCGGTTCCAAATTGTGATTGCATCTCCCTTTCGCTTGGCAAACGTTCGCCGGGCGACAGACGTCCATCCATGATGGCTGCTTCAATTTGGAGAGCGACTTCCTCGCTGGCACGTCCGGCCTGAACGGGAATGAACATGGTTTGAATACTGATATCGTGAGGCAATGGTACTACCTATTCGTGTTTGTATGGCGTAAAAACGAGATTTGAAGCTATTTTCTTCGATGTTTGGTCGGACCATTGTAGGCATGTTAATCCGATTCAGTCAAGAAGGCGTCGGGTAATAGCAGGAGGGCCGGGTATTAAAAATAGATCATTGGGTTATAGGTATTTTCTAATTTTTGATATACTGGTACGCTGATTTCATCTGATAATTCAAATGGTAAAGATGTACGATGAAACCAGCTGCAATACACGATTTGTTCCCGAATATTGACCCCGGCTCCGTTCCTTTTCTTGCCATCCTCGACCAGTTTTATATGGGAGTGGTTATAACGGATACTGTCGGCAAGATTTTGTATTTCAACGATGTTCAGGCGCGTATCGATAATCTTGATCCGAATGATGTGATCGGACAAAAGGTTATGGACTATTACCGCGTGGATGATGACGTTACTCCCATTATGAAATGTGTTGAATCCGGGGAGATTGTCGATAACTTTGCCTGTTATTACCGCACAAGATTAGGGAAGATAGTTAATTCCATACACAATGTTTATCCTCTGTATTCCCATGAAACATTGATCGGTACGATTTGTTTCGTGAGAGATTACAGCATTACTCGGGAGACTTTCGAAACTATTTCCCAACCTCACGCAAGCCGAGAACTACGGACTTTTAATATTCCGGCCACTCCCGCCAAGAGTCGTGATCTGGGAAATGGAACACGATTTTCGTTTAAGGATATCATTGGAAAGTCCTCAGAATTTGTCAAAGCAGTGGAGTCTGCCCGTACGGCGTCGAATTCGCCTTCTTCCATCATGCTCTACGGCGAAACCGGTACCGGGAAAGAGCTTTTGGCTCAGTCCATTCACAACAAAAGCGCGAGAAAAGACAAGCCGTTCACCGCGATCAATTGTGCGGCTATTCCCGAGCATTTGTTGGAAGGAATTCTCTTTGGCACTGCCAAAGGTGCTTTTACCGGAGCCATGGATAAGCAAGGGCTATTCGAACAGGCCGATGGCGGCACGTTGTTTCTTGATGAGATAAACTCAATGTCCATCGGATTGCAGGCCAAGTTGTTGAGGGTGGTTCAAGAGCGAAAGGTGCGCCGTGTTGGTTCTTTGAAAGAAACCGACATGGATATCAGGATCATAAGTTCAGTGAATGAGGACCCTCATCAAGCCGCAGAAAGAGGGGCTCTTCGATACGATCTACTCTACCGCCTAGGCGTTTTGATTATTCGAATTCCTCCTCTTCGGGAGCGGATGGGTGATCTTGAAAAATTGATTCGTCATTTCTTGTACAAATATAGCGTTCTTCTCGATAGAAATATTAACGCTATATCAGCCGATGTGATGGATATATTTCATAACTACTATTGGGCCGGCAATGTTCGAGAATTAGAACATGTCATTGAAGGAGCGGTAAATTTGGTCACAGATGGCGAAGCTATTACCATTCAACATTTGCCAACTCATATTTCTAAAACGATCGTTTCTCCATCTAACGAAGTCGTGTCTCCTTCTCGTCAGACTGGGAGGAGGGACGTTAGCCCCGCCAATTCACTCAATGTTGTTTTCCCGACAGATTCTTCGGTTACAGCATGCCCGCAAGATAAGTCTCTGGCGAAAATTCAAGCTGAAAATGAGAGCCAAACAATTCGTGAGATGTTGACATTCTATCAAGGGAATGTTTCACGATCCGCCAGAAAGCTTGGACTTTCTCCTCAACTGCTCAATTACAAGATGAAAAAACACGACATTCGCAGAAGCGATTTTCTTGTGTAAATACGAGGCGTCATTCAAGACATACTGAACGGTTTTCGAGAATTTTGTGAAAGGGTTTTTGAAATATTTTTGCTTTTTTAAAATGTAGCTTTAAAATAGCACAATCTGATTGTGTATACTTCCTTCCTTTTTTATTTCTTTTTTTATTTCCATCAAATATTTATAAGTTTTATCAAATGGTTGCATTGATTTTCCCCTTTGCCTTCGTATGTGGCATGTCCGTTGCTATCTCTTGATCAAAAGGCTCGGAATTTGATGGGCAAATGTCCATGAAATTGTATCGGAAGGGCTTTGAGAGTGGCGCGACATCTGGGAGATCATGGTTGTCGCCTTGAATACCAACGAATTATGGATTTGGTGCATCCTTTGAAACCGTCTGAGGGTTGCCAAAAGATTGTACGTAGAATTCATAGCAACTTTCATTCAGGAGACCTCGTTATGGGAAAGAAAATGAAATTGGGACTACACACCTATACTTTGCATCTTTGGGGACTCGGTCAAAACTGGGGTATGATAGCGGAACCGCGTCCAAAGGAGATGAATTTGATTCAGCTGATGGATAGAGCTGTGGAATGGGGGCTGGACGGGCTTCATATTACCGGCTGTGATTTGGAAACCAAAGACGATCAGCGTTTGAAAGAAGTCAAGGAAGCCGCTGAAGCCCGAGGTCTCTATCTGGAATATAATTTCTCGTTGGATGAAGAGTTTGATCCCCGTTTGAGCGACAGCGTGGAGGAAGGTATCCATATCGCTGAAAAGATAGGTGCGGATTTGGGCAAGATCAGTCTGGATATACGTCGCCCTCGTCCGCTTTATGGCAGCTGTTTTCATCCCGATGTTATGAAACAGCTTTGCGCTGTCTATGACGAGGTGAAGGCTGCGCTTCCCTTGCTGGAGAAGACCGGTATAAAGTTGGCTTTGGAGAATCATACTGAAACTTTTGCTGATGAGATTCTGTGGTTGATCGAAAGAATTAATCATCCGCTGGTGGGGGCTTGTGTTGATACGGTGAATTCCATGGGTGTTCTGGAGAACCCGGAAACAGCTGTGGCGAAATTGGCACCGTATGCCTTTTCAAATCATTTTTGCGATCACAAACTTGATCGTGATCAGTTCGGTATTCGGTTTCATGGTGTCGCACTTGGTGATGGAGATATCGATTGTTTCAAGACCTATAACACCATAAAAGAGTTGTCTCCGACAGACCGTATCACTTTCGAAATCGAATGGGATATGGGGGAAGATTCTCTTGAGGTCGCACGAGAAAAAGAATTGGATGCCTGCATCAGAAGTATTAAGTACGCCCGTGAAGTTCTCAATATAGGAGCGTAAGAAGATTAACGCCTCTTCGGGAGAAAGCTTTTCGGAGGGGGGTAAGTGCTCATGAATGCTGACGGCGTCATTGTACGCTATAAAAAAGGGGACGTTCTTCAGAACGTCCCCTTGTGTTTCATTGTATGGAGAGTTGGTTACTTAACCTTGCCAGCCTTCCATGCTTCGAGCAGCTTGTCGTAATCGACAGTTTCACCCTTGGGCTTTTCGTTGGCGAGCTTGGCCTTGGGGGAACCCGGCTTGTTCAGCCAGTAGGATTCTTCGCGGGGCTTGTTCAGCTTGGGACCGCAATCACCGAGGATGCCTGCACGTTCGAGGCGCATGAGAATCTTGTCCTGTTCCTTGGCGAGGTTGTCCATGGCGGTGTCGACGGTGACTTCACCGGCAACAGCTTCACCGATGTTCTGCCACCAGAGCTGAGACAGCTTCGGGTAATCAGGAACGTTGGTGCCGGTAGGCGTCCATGCGACGCGGGCCGGGCTGCGATAGAATTCCACCAGACCGCCCAGCTTGGGAGCGCGTTCGGTGAAAGACTTGTCGTGGATGTCAGAGTTACGGATGGGGGTCAGACCAACGTGGGTTTTCTTCAGGGACGTGGTCTTGGCGACGCAGAACTGTGCGAACAGCCATGCAGCCTGACGACGTTTGATCGGAGTGGATTTCAGCAGGGTCCAGGAACCGCAGTCCTGATAACCGAGTTTCTGGCCTTCTTCCCAGTATGGGCCATGCGGGGACGGAGCCATACGCCATTTGGGTGTACCATCAGCGTTGACGACCGGAGTTCCTTCCTGAACCATGGAAGCGGTAAAGGCGGTGTACCAGAATATCTGCTGGGCAACGTTACCCTTGGCAAGGCTGGGGAGAGACTGATAGAAGTCCATGCCCAAAGCGCCCGGAGGGGCGTACTTACGCAGCCAGTCCATGTATTTGCGCAGAGCATACTTGGCAGCGGGGCCGTTGGTGGCGCCACCACGGGCAACAGAAGAACCGACAGGACGGCAACCTTCTACACGGATGCCCCATTCGTCGACGGGCTTACCATTGGGAATACCCTTGTCGCCAGCACCGGCCATGGACAGCCATGCGTCTGTGAAACGCCAGCCGAGGTCCGGGGCTTTCTTACCGTAATCCATGTGGCCGTAAATGGCCTTGCCGTTGATTTCACGGACATCTTCACTGAAGAATTCAGCGATATCTTCGTAAGCGGACCAGTTGACCGGGACGCCCAGATCATAGCCGTATTTGGCTTTGAATGCCTTTTTCAGCTCAGGTTTTTGGAACCAATCGTAGCGGAACCAGTACAGGTTTGCGAACTGTTGGTCAGGCAGCTGATAGAGCTTGCCGTCAGGACCGGTGGTAAAGGATTTACCCATGAAATCGTCGATATCAAGGGTGGGCAGAGTGACGGATTTACCTTCGTTCTCCATCCAGTCGGTCAGGTTGACCACGTGGCCGGAACGGAAGTGGGTACCGATCAGATCGGAGTCGTTGATGTAGGCATCAAAGACGTTTTCGCCTGATTGGAATTGGACCTGGAGTTTTTCAATGACGTCACCTTCCTGAATCAAGTCATGTGTGACCTTGATACCGGTGATTTCATAGAAAGCCTTGGCGAGTACTTTGGATTCGTACTCGTGTGTGGGGATAGTCTCAGAGACAACTTTGATTTCCATGCCTTTGAAGGGGGCGGCGGCTTTGATGAACCACTGCATTTCCTTCATTTGTTCCTCTTTTGTCAAAGTGGATGGCTGGAACTCGTTGTCGATCCATTTTTTGGCAGCCTTGCTGTCGGCAAAACCGACACTTGCGAGGCTGAGGCATGCTACTGTGAGCACGCCTGTCATCAATAAACGCCGCAACTTCATACGTACCTCCGTATGCTGATTAAAATAACACCTCTACCTCTAGTACCTCTTCACAGCCGTAGGTTCTCTCAATACGGGCTTGGTAATGTGTCGTGTGTCGGGGTTATCCCCAACGCATGACCACAATGAGAAAACACACGGATATTACCGTTGCAATCCAAACGCTGAAATCAGTCAGTCCAATCCATGATAAATGTATATATGCGCTGCCCAGCAGCCCGATGAAAAGGCGGTCTCCACGAGTTGTGGTCAGCGGCAGTACACCGCGTCTGGCCACACATGGAGAAACTACTTCCCATATTGTCATCCCGATGAGCATCAAGGCGATGACGCAAAAGAACCCAGCCGTGACCGGTGTCCATGCCATCCATTCCAGATTCATATCCGTATCCTTTTCTTAAACCCGGCCGAGGGCAAAACCCTTGGCGAGGTGGTTACGTACAAACCAGATGACCAGTGCGCCCGGCACAATGGTCAGGATTCCGGCGGCGGCCAGCAGGCCCCAGTCTAGTCCAGTGGCGCTTACTGTGCGCGTCATGGTTGCAGCAATAGGCTTGGCCGCAGTCGTTGTTAGTGTCCTAGCAAGGAGAAGCTCTACCCAGCTAAACATGAAACAGAAGAATGCGGTGACACCGATTCCTGCACGAATGAGCGGAACAAAAACCCGGAGGAAGAATCGTGGGAAGCTGTAGCCGTCAACGAAGGCTGTTTCATCAATTTCTCTTGGGACACCTGACATGAATCCTTCAAGAATCCATACCGAGAGCGGCACATTGAATAGGCAGTGCGCTAAGGCGACAGCGATGTGCGTATCGATCAGGTTGAATGTCGAATATAATTGGAAGAAAGGCAGCAGGAAGACCGCAGGTGGTGCCATGCGGTTGGTCAACAGCCAGAAGAACACCTGCGAATCTCCGATAAAATGGTATCGAGAGAAGGCGTATGCCGCAGGGAGGGCAACCAGTACTGAGATCACCGTGTTGATGGTCACATAAATGATAGAGTTGATGTACCCGGAGTACCATGACGGATCGGTAAAAATCTTCATGTAGTTGGTAAGAGTCGGGTCGCTTGGATACCATGCAAAGGCACCCATAATATCCGCATTGGTGCGAAGAGACATGTTGAGCATCCAGTAAATAGGGAGGAACAACAGTGCCAGATAGATGATTAGTCCGATGGTTCTTTTTTTAATTATCATGACTTTTCTCCTGTCCCGACTGCCTGAAGAGCTTGATAGAACAGCCAGCAGAACAACAGGATGATGAGGAAGTAGATCAACGAGAATGCCGCAGCCGGGCCGAGATCGAACTGACCGACAGCTATTTTGACGAGATAGATAGACAGGAACGTTGTGGAGTTACCGGGCCCGCCGCCGGTGAGGACAAAGGGTTCTGCGTAAATCAGGAAGCTGTCCATGAACCGCAGCAGCAGAGCGATGGTCAGAACTCCACGCATTTTGGGGAGCTGAATAAAACGGAATATGGCCCAGGCCGAGGCACCGTCAATTTTGGCTGCTTGATAATATGCCTCGGGAATGGCCCGAAGCCCTGCGTAGGCCAGCAGGACAACAAGTGGCGTCCAGTGCCAGACTTCCATGAGCATGAGCGTTGTCCATGCGTCAAATGCGTGGGCTGTGTGGTCAAACGAAATACCGGCTTCGTTGACGAGATAGCCGAATAGGCCGATATCCGGTCGGGTGAAAATGATCCAGATTGTTCCGATAACGTTCCAGGGAATCAACAGCGGCAGGGCCAGAATGACCAGACACGCGGAAGCTGCCCATCCCTTTTTGGGCATAGTCAATGCGATGGCGATACCAAGGGGCATTTCAATCAGCAGGACAAGGCCCGAAAACGCCAACTGCCGCCACAAAGCGTCATGGAGTCGTCCATCTTGTAGAATTTCCTTGAACCATTCGACGCCAACGAAGAGTCGTTGTCCTGGCCCGAAGATGTCCTGCACTGAATAGTTGACAACGGTCATCAACGGAATGATCGCACTGAAAGCTACGATGATAAAGACCGGGAGAATGAAAAACCATGCTTTATTATTGTTCCATTTATTCACAGTTGCCTCCCATTATTTAACCAGTCTTTCGTCGCAGTAAATCTTTGTCTTTTCCGGTGGGAAGGTCAGCCAGCACGTGCCATTCGGGATGTTCCGGTTGTCCTTGATTCTGGCTTTAATATCATTGTCACCGAATCGAGCAGTGATAATACGGCAAAATCCCTGGTCTTCAATGCCGATAACCTGAGCGGCAATACTGTTTTCAACTTCCGTGTCGTGAATTCCAACGTACATGGGACGAATGCCTATTTTGAGTTTGCCGCCTTGTTGAGTGGCTTTTTCGGCGTAGGAAGGAATCAGGGGGATGGCAACGTCGTCGACCAGAGCCTTGTTGTCGGTCACTGTACATTCAAGAAAGTTCATGCCTGGACTACCGATGAAATAGCCGACGAATGTGTGATCCGGACTTTCGAAAAGTTCTTCCGGTGTACCTGTCTGGACGATTTCACCTTCGTACATGACCACGATCTGATCTGCGAAGGTCATTGCCTCCACTTGATCGTGGGTAACGTAGATCATGGTCAGTTTGAATTCTTTGTGGATTTCTTTGAGCTTGCGACGAAGATCCCATTTGAGATGCGGATCGATGACGGTGAGCGGCTCATCAAAAAGAATGGCTGCGACATCGCTTCTGACCAGTCCTCGGCCAAGGGAAATTTTCTGTTTTGCGTCAGCGGAAAGTCCTGCGGCACGTTTGTGCAGGTCCTGTTTCAGGTCGAGGGCCTCGGCGATTTCGTCAACGCGCTTGTTGATGTCCGCCTTGGGTACGCCTCTGTTTTTCAGGGGAAATGCGAGGTTCTGATACACTGTCATTGTATCGTATAGGACAGGGAACTGGAAGACTTGGGCAATATTCCGTTGTTCAGGCTGCAAGGCGGATACGTCTTCTCCATCATAGAGGATGCTGCCGTGCGACGGTTTCAGCAATCCGGATATGATATTCAGCATCGTGGTCTTGCCGCAACCTGATGGGCCGAGCAGGGCATAGGCACCTCCATCTTCCCAAACCGTGTGGATTCGCTTGAGCGCGAAGTCGTCTTCGTCCACCGGATCTGGGCGATAGCTATGCTTGATTTCCTTGAGTTCAATGCGCGCCATGAGATCTCCCGGCTAGTCAGTCTCTGGCGAGAGTAAAAGTTCTCCCGCCTTGTTGAATACATAAAAGGCACTCGGGTGGACATATATCGAGACCTGGCTTCCAGTTTTGTGAATGTGGATGCCGTCATCCTGAACGACGAGAGATTCGTCGCCGTGTTTGATGTGAACAAAGGTCTCTGACCCATTGATTTCCGATAAGGCCACTTCGCCAACGATACAAATGTGGTCGTCACTGTCACAGACCATGCTGAGTTGATTGGATCGAATGCCAAAAATGTAGTCGTCTTTAGGCAGGTCGGCCATTGTTGAGGCCTTCTGGAAGGTCAACCCATTGATCATTTCCACTGTGCCGTTATTGATCGATCCATTCATGAAGTTGATGGGCGGATCGCTGAAAACCTGGGCAACCTGAGTCGTGGCGGGATGCTGGTATACTTCAGCTGTTGGTCCTATTTGGAGGACTCGGCCTTCGTGCATGACAATGACGTTGCCACCAAGCATGAGGGCTTCGGTGGGTTCTGTAGTCGTGTAAACGACAACCGAATCACGTTTGATGAAGATTTTCTGTAACTCGTCTCGAAGTTCTTCTCTTAACTTGTAGTCGAGGTTGACAAGGGGTTCATCCAGAAGCAGAAGGTCGACGTTTTTTACCAATGCGCGGGCGATGGCCGTACGCTGTTGCTGCCCACCTGAAAGTTCTGCGGGGAGTCGGTCGAGAAGGTGTTCAATGTGCAGCATGGATGCCGCTTCCATAACACGTCTTTCAATTTCGGCCTTTTTTACGCCATGAATTTTTAAGGGAGAAGCAATGTTTTCGTAGATGGTCTGAGACGGGTAATTGATGAATTGTTGGTAAACCATGGCGATGCTACGTTTGCGAACGGTGACGCCTGTGACATCTTGGCCATCGGCGAAAACGGAGCCTGACGTGGGGCGATCAAGCCCTGCCATGATTCGGAGAAGCGAGGTTTTTCCCGCTAGCGTCCGTCCCAGAACCACGTAGCGAGAGCCCGAATCGAACTCCAGGTTGATCTCGTTGAGATGGACTTCCTGTCCAACCAATTTATTGATGCCTTTGAGCTGTAAACTCATAAATCGTACTCCCGGTGGTCTATTCCGGTCAAAATTTTCACAACATATTCACAATATGACGTAGCATTGTCAGTAAATGTTCGCAAGTGAAAACGATTTTTCCATGACTCCTGAGTTATTTACTTTTTTAAAAAATACCTGTTTGAACTACTCGGCAACATGGAGTTCGACGTCGTTGTGCTTCATTATTTCAACAAGTTCAGCCGGTGGCAGCTTGTTGGTGAACATGGCGTCAACTTCGCGGATATTGCCCAGTCTGACCATGGCGTTTCTACCGAATTTGGTGTGGTCCGTGACAAGAAAGACTTTGCGTGAATTTTCAATGATGGAGCGTGCGGCTGTGACCTCGCGATAATCGAAGTCGAGGAGTGTGCCATCTTTGTCTACACCGCTGATCCCGATGATGCCGTAGTCGACCTTGAATTGGCGTATGAAATCAATGGCTGCCTCTCCTACGATGCCGCAGTCCTTGTGTCGTACGATTCCGCCGGAGACGATGACTTCTATGTCTTTGTTTCCGCTTAATGTCTTGGCAACATTGAGGTTGTTTGTGATGACACGGAGTTTGTCATGGTTAACCAAGACTTTTGCGACTTCTTCGGTGGTCGTTCCCATATTGATAAAGAGCGAAGATCTGGTGGGGATGTTTTGGGCAACCAGTTTGGCGATGACCTGTTTTTCCCGAAGGCAGAGAATTTTGCGATCCGTGTAGTCGACGTTTTCTGTGCTGAGTATGGGGCCGGCCCCCCCATGGTGTCTTTGAAGGAGTCCTTGATCGCAGAGAGTATTGATATCTCGACGGACAGTTTGCGGGGTGACATTGAACTTGGTGGCCAAGTCTCCAATGGCAATAAAGCCTCGTTCTCTGACAAGGTCGACAATTTGTTTGTGGCGTATTTGGACGGAGGCGTGTTTGCCGCCTTTGGTTGTGGAATTGCCTGAATCTTGATCCGACATAACTCTTCCTTAAATATGCAGTATGTTCAATTGTGAAAATAGATACTGGTGTTTTGTTGTTCGAAAGTGAAAAAAATAATGACGCAATCCCTGTTTTTAGGTATGTTAGAGCTGCTTTTTTGCTTTGTTGCGTTTATAATTTTCTTTTTTACTCATAACAGTTTCATTTTTTTGCTACAAGAGAAAATCGAAAGTTGTCGTTTGAATGGTCCATTTTTACTGTTTGCAGTTATTTGGGCATAGGGAGCCGTCATTGTGAAATCATTTCAGACCAGAGTTCTTATATTAGGTGGGGGAGCCACCGGAACCGGTTTGGCCAGAGATTTGGCCCTGCGGGGTGTCTCGTGCCTTTTGGCGGAACGGCGAGATATAAACGCTGGTGCGTCCGGTGGTAATCATGGACTTCTGCACAGCGGTGCACGGTATGTTGCCTCTGATATGGAAGCCGCTGTGGAGTGTCGGGAAGAAGGGGCCATCCTCAAGGCCGTTGCTCCTCAGTGTATTGAAGATACCGGTGGTCTTTTTGTCGCTGTTGAAGGTGATGATGAGCAGTATGTGGCTGACTTTGAGGGCATGTGCAAAAAGAGTCTTATTCCTGCTCGACAGCTTGATCTTGGTGAAGCCCGTGAGCTTGAACCGTTGCTTTCAGAGAAACTTATTTCCGCTTATGCCGTTGAAGACGGTGCTGTTGATCCGTTCATGTTGTCGCTCGACAATATGGCGCATGCAATGACTCATGGGGCTCAATCGATCAGAAATGCCAAGGTGGTTGGTTTTTCCATGGGCGATGGTCGAATCCAACGGGCCTTGTTTCTGGATGAAACTTCGGGCGAGTCCTTTGAGGTAGAAGCGGACCTTATAGTCAATGCGACTGGAGCGTGGGCGGGGCTTATCGCGGCCCTTGCCGGTGCTGAAATTCATATTTTGTATTCCTCCGGCAGTCTGCTCGTGACGCAGGATCGATTGACCAAACGTGTTATCAATCGACTGCGCAAGGCGTCGGATTCGGATATTCTTGTTCCCGGCGGAACCGTGTCTGTTTTGGGGACAACATCGGTGACCATCGACTCTCCTGATGATTGCCGCCCGACAGTGGCAGAGACAGACCAGATTATCGAAGATGCTCAGGCCATGATTCCGGTTTTGGCAACAACTCGCTATATCCGGGCCTATGCTGGTGTACGGCCCCTTGTCCTTTCGGGTGAGAGCGGCGATGCCCGGAGTGTCAGCCGAGGCTTTTCCCTTATCGATCATGCCCGTGACAATGTGGACAATTTTATTACCATCACTGGCGGTAAGCTGACGACATATCGACTCATGGCTGAAAAGACGGCGGATATGGTTTGCAGGAAACTTGGTGTGAAAGCCCCGTGTCTGACGCGAACCGAGTCGCTACCTGCTTCTACTATGGGGCGGTGGACCGAACCGGGGTTGGCTCCAAAATCGTGGGTACGGAATCGGGACGAGGACGATCTTATCTTGTGCGAGTGTGAGATGGTGTCACGCAATTCCATTGATTCCATCATTGAAAACATGCCCGGTATGCGTGGTAATTCCATGCTCAAGGCCATTGGTATGCGCAGTCGAGTAGGCAAGGGCCCGTGTCAGGGGGGCTTTTGTGGATTGCGGATTACGGGACATCTTTACGATCAGGGGCACGTGTCTGAAGCGCAGGGATTGATGGAACTCAAGACATTTGTCGGTCGACGATGGCGCGGTTTTTCACCTGTCTTGTGGGGACTCCCCATGGTGCAGGCAGACTTGCAGGAAGCTTTGTATTGCGGTGCGCTTGATATGGAACTTGATCATAACACGGACGATTTTACCTGCGAGGATGACGAATGACCAAAAATGACGACATATACGATGTCATGGTCATCGGAGCGGGCTTTGCCGGAATGGCTGCTGCTTTATTTGCTTCGGCACAGGGACTTAAGGTTGTTCAGACTGGAGCGACCGGGGGCATCGATTTTAGTACGGGTTTCATTGATCTTATGGGTGTGCATCCCATCGCAGAAGGGAAGCGGTGGAAGAATCCATGGTCGGCCATTGAAGCTGTGGTGCAAGACTGTCCGAATCATCCATATGGATTGCTTTCCTGCGATGAAATTTTCGAATCAGTGGCTTTATTTACCCGATTCCTCGCGGAACAAGGGCTGGAATACATAGGCCATACAGATCGTAATACCTGTTCCCTTACCCCGGCCGGGACAATCAAGCGAACATATCGTGTTCCCAAAACGGCATGGAATGGGTCCGTGGCTCTTGGGAAGAAGGCTCCTACGCTTATTGTTGATTTTTATGGACTCAAGGGATTCAGTGGTGTGCAACTTGTCGAGACGCAGAAGCACCATTGGCCGGAGTTGAAAACCGTTCGGATACAGTTCCCTAGCGGTCGAGGTGAGTTGTATCCCGAGCATATGGCGTGGGCGTTGGCCGACCCGGCTGTTCAGGAAAAAATGATCGCCGCCATTATGCCCCATGCCGTTGATGTCGAGTATATTGGATTCCCTGCGGTCCTCGGTCTCAATGACCCTCAAAAAGTTGTGGATCATCTGGCAGCGTTGTCTGGGAAAAAGATATTTGAAATTCCGACAATGCCGCCATCCATTGCCGGTCCTCGTTTGCGTGCTGTTTTTGATCGCGGACTTCCCGCTCAGGGAGTTCGCACACATTCCCAAAAATTGGTGACGAGTGTGAAGGAACTGGACAGCGGTATGTTCGAGTTCTCAGTGGGCACTGGCGCAGCCATGCTCCCGGTGGTGGCAAAAAAAGCAATATTGGCCACCGGACGTTTTTTTGGCAAAGGGCTTCGTGCCGAGCGAAAGAAGCTTGTTGAGCCGGTGTTTGATCTTCCTGTTGTGCAGCCTGAAACACGTGAACAATGGCATGAACAGGATTTTTTTGCGCCGCAGGGGCATCCGGTGAACAGTGCGGGCATAGAGGTCGATGAAAGGCTGCGGCCCATCGGCCAATCAGGACGCCCTGCGTATGACAATCTTTATGCGGCAGGAGCCATTTTGGCTCATCATGATTGGATGCGTATGAAATGCGGAGCCGGACTTGCCATTGCCACGGCATACAAGGCTGTGAAGGAATTGACGCGATAACGGCGCACCCGATAGCGGGTAGGAAGGAAGGGGTATGATTTTTTTTGATATCGGCCTGACCTTGGCACTCACCATATGCGTGATCGGTATTGTCTACCGTGTTGCACGATGGAACGGGGAGTGGACTTCCCGCAAGCCACAGCTTTCTTCCGGTTTTCTCTTGTGGATCGGTCGTGCAGTCAAATCACTGATTCTTGATGTTGTGCTTTTGGCGCGAAGTGGCAGGACAAGCTTTTTACGGTGGTTGGCACATAGCCTCGTCTTTTTTGGTTTCATGGGGCTTCTTTTATTCCATGCCATGGACGAGACGGTCACGGCGACTTTTTTCCCTTTCTATGAATCCACCCTTGATCCCTGGCAGTTCCTGCGCAACCTGTTTGGAGCCATGACGTTGGTCGGGCTTGTGCTCATGGTGTATCGCCGGGTGCATTCGACCAAACTTCGTTTGTTGACGCATTTTCAGGACTGGGCAGCATTGTTGATTCTCGGTTGTATTATCTTGTCGGGATTCTTTTTGGAGGCATCAAAGATCATGTCTCCAGCGGTTTTTGATCGGATGACCGATGAATATTTCGTTCCGGGAGAGGTCGGTGATCTGACTGCCTTGAAGGCTTATTGGGCTCATGAATACGGTGTTGTTTTTTCTGTGGAGTACCCCATGGATGAAGAAACACTCGAACTCGGGGCAAGTCTTGACGAAGACAGTTGTGTCGACTGCCATGCCAACACAGCCACCGCGTTTGTTTCTCGTCCATTGGCAACAGTCCTTACCCCGGTGGCGTTTGCCTTGAATACGAGCAGGGCGGATCAGGTCTTTTGGTATTTTCATGTCATATTTTGTTTTATCGCGTTGGCTGCCTTACCGTTTGGGAAATTTTTCCATCCGGTGTCCACGCCGATCAATCTGGTTGTGCGACAAGGGCGGCGGGATGATCTTGAAGGATTTCAGCCTTCTGCTGTATGTCGGAGCGTAGGCATGGATGCCTGCACCCGGTGTGGGGAGTGCAGTCTGCATTGCAGTGTGGCTCCGGCTTTTACGGTTCTGGGAAATCAAAATATACTCCCTTCGGAAAAACTTGCTTCCCTCAAGCAGTTTCAGACTGGTGAGCTCATATCTCAAGCCGGTCTGACCGCTTTTTCGGAAGGGAGTCGTATTTGTACGGAATGTCTGCGGTGCACGGATATCTGTCCGGCCGGAATCAATCTTCAGGATTTGTGGATTGCATCCAAAGCCCGGATAACCAAGCTGGCACCGAGTCCCAATGATCTGTTGAGAAACAAAACGGCAACACAGCGAGCGCGTGTTTTTGACGATTTGTGTAAGTCTTCCTCCATTTTGCCAGCCGTGACCGGACTTGCGGATGACTCCGCTTCCTATTGGGCCTGTGTGCAATGCACTACCTGTACGAGTGTCTGCCCAGTGGTTGCGGTTTGCGAAGATCCATCACGCGATCTTGACCTTTTGCCACAACAGATCATGAATCTGCTGCGAATGGGACTCAAGGAAGAAACGCTTGGAGCACGCATGGTTTGGAGTTGTACGACCTGTTATAAATGTCAGGAACATTGTCCACAGAATATCCGTGTGGCCGACGTCCTTTATGAATTGCGAAATACCGTTGCCGCCCGAGTTCGGGATGGCGGTGCCAGTTGCGAAGGAAACGGAGAATCTTTGTGAAGTACGCCTATTTCCCGGGGTGTAAAATCCCTCACCATCTTCCTGAATATGGCGCATCCGTTGAAGCTGTATGCAAAGCTCTTGATATTGAACTGGTGCCGCTTGAATTCAACTGTTGCGGCTGGCCTGTGCGGCATGAAAATGAACTGGCTTCAATTTTTTCGGCTGTACGTAATTTTGCGGTTGCTGAAAAGGCAGGGTTGCCAATTTTTACTCCCTGCAAATGCTGTTTCGGTAATCTGAAATATGCCCAGTCCAGAATGGCGGAAGACGAAAAACTCTCAGGTCAGGTTGAATCCCTTTTGGTTCAAGATGGATTGGCGTTGCCCAAGTCCATGGATGTTTTTCATATGTTGACAATTCTTGACGAACAGGTCGGGGCCGAAATCCTCTACCGACGGACCGCAAATCCTTTGGAGGGAGTGAAGGTGGCTTGCCATTATGGTTGTCATGCACTTCGTCCGGGGAATGTCACTGGGTTTGATGACCCCATGGCCCCGACCGTGTTCGAAAGAATCATGCAGGCCATTGGAGCAGAGCCTGTTGATTGGGATTTACGATTGGAGTGTTGTGGATATCCCTTGCGTGGGCGTGATGACACCATTTCCGAAGCCCTGATGCGTAAGAAACTTGAGGACGCGGCTTCGGTTGGTGCTGATGTCATGGCCACGGCCTGTACGTATTGTCAGCTTCAGTTTGATAAGGAGCGTGACGGGCTTCCGTATAGTGATCCGCTTCGGAAGGCACCGCCTGCAGTGCTCGTCAGTCAGTTGATAGGTATTGCCTTAGGATTGGAGGCGAATGCGCTTGGACTGGAGAGGAATTGTATTCCTTGGCACGGACCTGGTTTTTAGGGATGTATCTTTATGGTATAGACGCAATCATCATCATGAATGTCACGTTTGGGATTGAATAAGGAGAGCGACATGGCGAAATATATCGGAGCCGTTGATTCCGGGACCACGAGCAGCAGATTTATTATTTTTGACGAACGTGGCCGTATTGTCGGTCTTGATCAGAAAGAACATGAACAGATTTATCCCAAACCGGGATGGGTCGAACATAATCCCATGGAGATCTGGAACAATACGCAGGAAGTCATCAAGGGAGCCTTGACCAAGTCCGGTATCAAAGGATCGGAACTGGCTGCCATCGGTATCACTAACCAGCGTGAAACCACAATTGTATGGGATCGATACACCGGGAAACCTTTCTACAACGCCATTGTCTGGCAGTGCACCCGTACCCATAAAATTTGTAAGGAACTTACGGCCGATGGCGGTCAAGATCGTTTTCGCGAGAAGACCGGGTTGCCCATTGCAACATATTTTTCCGGCCCGAAAATCAAGTGGATTCTGGATAATATTCCTGAAGCACGTGCCGCTGCGGAAAAGGGTGATGCCATGTTCGGCACCATTGAAACATGGATTATCTGGTGGCTGACAGGCGGCCCAAGGGGCGGTGCTCATGTCACTGATGTTACCAACGCCAGCCGGACCATGCTCATGGATCTTAAGACGCTTGAGTGGGACGAGGAGATCATGAAAATCATGGGTATTCCTGCCGAGGGCCTTGCTCGCATTGTGCCGTCATCTGATCAGGCGACATGGGGACCGACATCGGAAAGTGGTCCTCTGGGCGCACGTGTTCCAGTTTGTGGCGCCGTGGGCGATCAGCAGGCTGCATTGGTCGGCCAGACGTGTTTTGCGCCGGGGCAGGCAAAGAATACTTATGGCACCGGCTGTTTTTTGCTCATGCACACAGGGCATAAGCCTATTCAGTCCAAGCACGGCTTGATCACGACACTCGCCTATCAGTTCAGCGGACGTAAACCGTCATATTGTCTTGAAGGTTCCATCGCCATTGCCGGTGCGTTGGTCCAATGGTTGCGAGATAATCTCCAGATGTTCGATTCCGCTCCCGAAGTTGAAGCATTGGCAAAAAAGGTGGAAGACACCGGTGGTATGTATATTGTCCCGGCTTTTTCGGGCCTGTATGCACCATACTGGCGACCTGATGCCCGGGGAGTCATGGTCGGCCTGACTCGATATATCAATCGTAACCATATTGCCCGTGCCGTTCTGGAGGCCACCGCCTATCAGACCAAGGACATTGTGGAAGCCATGAATAAGGATTCCGGCGTGGTCTTGGAAACCCTCAAGGCCGATGGTGGCATGGTTTACAATGAATTACTCATGCAGTTTCAGTCTGACATTCTGGATGTCCCGGTTGTTCGGCCCAAGGTGGCTGAGACTACTTGTCTCGGAGCAGCCTATGCGGCAGGCATCGCCGTTGGTTTTTGGTCTGGGCGTGAGGAGTTGTACAACAACTGGGAAGAAGACAAGACGTGGCAGCCTGACATGGATGAGAAGGATCGGTCCGAAGGATATAAAGGATGGAAAAAGGCTGTCGAACGCACGTATGATTGGGTTGATTAGGCCAAATATCTGAAATATGACAGAGCAAGGCGGTCGAGTGTGGCTGCCTTGTTTTTTTAGCGTGAGCGAGGCTCGAAATGCAGATGTACACGTCCCCGTCGAAACGAATTCCCCTGCTCGATATTGCCCGTTTTTTCGGTATGATATTGGTTTATTATGGCCATATTATTGAACGGATAATGTATCTCGAAAATCCAACAGCCACTGCTCAATACAAATTTATTTATTCATTCCACATGCCCTTTTTCTTTCTTCTGGCCGGGTTCACTCTTGCGCCGGAAAAGATGGTGCTACCTGTGGGGAAGTTCTTCAAAAAGGTGTTGGCTTCACGACTTGTTCCCTATTTTGTGTTTACCGTTGTATTGGCAATTTTGAGTCTGCTTTTTGTTGGTCATTTCGTGGTTATCGATCTGTCAACTGCAGACGGGTACCTCAAGGGGATAATCGCGACCCTGTTGGGTTTCCCTGTGTTCAACATCCCTCTTTGGTTTATGGCCTGTCTGGTTTCTGTTGAAATACTCCATTTTTTTGTCGGTCGATTTCTCAACAGTACGTTCAGGATTCTTGGTGCAGCCATTGCCTTTTATGTTGGGGGATACGCCTTGACCGCGACCATTCAGTTTATTCCCGGTCCCAATTTCTGGCTTATTCATGAAGCCCTGGTTGTGTATGCCTTTTATTTGGTAGGTGTATTGTTCCGTCGCAACGGCATTATGCTTGGTAGACAGCCGCGGTGGCGACTTTTACTTGCGACCGCTGTGTGTCTGCTGATTGTGGTGTTTACCTATGATATGAATACAGGACCATTCAGACTCTTTGACGCTGTTGTTATCGTCTTGTCAGGACATGGAAATATTTTGCTTTTCCCGCTCACGGCGTTAACTGGCAGTTTGATGATCCTTTTGCTTGCGCGAAGCTCTGGTGCCAACAAATTTCTGATGTTCATGGGAGAAAATGCTTTGATTCTTTTTTGTCTCAACGGCATTTTTTACCATTTTTTCAACGGGCCGTTTGCCGCATGGTTTGTTGCGACATTCCCCGGTCACTGGATGGCAGTAACAGGCGCGGGAATGGCATTTACCATAATCAGTCTGGCGTGTTGCGTTCCGTGTGTCTGGTTGCTCAACGCCTATGTGCCGCAATTGGTCGGCAAGCCACGGCAGCAAGGGCCGTTTCTTCCCAGATTCCTACGGTAATGCTTTAAAGTGCCAGAGTGAGAATTCCTGTTAGTTCGGTTTTGCTTAAGAGAACAGGATTTCCTTTCATACTGCTGGCAGCGGCGGCTTTATCGGCCAGATCACTGAAATGTGTGGTCTCTACTCCCATGTCTTTGAGCGTGGGGATTCTCATGTCCGTACAGAGTTCCCGTACCCATTTGATGCCATCTTCCGGCGTTGCGTTGACGTTTCCGGTCAGTATGACGGCTGTTTCCGTATATGCATCAAGGCTCGGAGATTTCGGCTCACGTTTCCTGAGAGCGTTGATGTTGATTTCCATTACAGAAGGGAGCAGGGCTGCGCATACAGCACCGTGCGGTGCCTTGAATTCGCCGCCGAGGGGAGCGGCAAAACCATGGACTGCGCCGAGTTTGGCATTGGACAATGCAATGCCGGAAAAAAGGCTGGCAAGGGCCATGTCTTCACGGGCTGAACTGTTTGAACCATCGTCATACGCGACATGCAATGAGCGGGCAGCGCGAAGCATCCCTTCGCGGCACAAGGCATCGGTCATGGGATTTGCCTTGTTGGAAACAAACGCTTCCATGAGTTGAGTCAGGGCATCCATGCCCGTGGCAGCGGTCAGGCTTGGCGGCATATCCTTGGTCAGTTCGGGGTCGACCACCGCAATATTCGGAATCATTTCCGATGAACGCATGCTGACTTTTACGCCATGTTGGGGTGAGAGAATGACGGCGTTAGATGTGACTTCCGAGCCGGTGCCTGACGTTGTGGGAACCGCGATGAGCGGGACAGGAATTTGAGTTAGTGGTTGTCCTTTTCCAATGACTTCAAGGTAATCAAGAAGGTCGGCGTGGTTGGTAAGAAGTGCGGCCAAAGCTTTCCCGGCGTCAAGCACACTCCCGCCGCCAACAGCCACAACGACATCACATCCGGCTTGGCGTGCAGCTACTGCATTTTGTGAGATTGTTTCTACATTCGGTTCGCCGGATATGGAGATGATATGTGGAGTAAGCCCTTTATTTTTCAGGCCGTCGATGGCCCATTGCACTCGTTTGGAGGAACTGCCGATAACAAGGCAGACTGAAGTCCCCAGCGTTGCAGCCAAGTCGGGAATATCTTTTGAGGAGTTGGGGCCGAAAATTATTCGTGGAGCGGTGGCGAATTCAAATTGCATGGGGGTGGTCCTTTGGAATCGGTTCTGAAATACTCATGCCGTTTTGAATATCATTTCGATTCAGCCCCTTCAAGCGTGGGGGGGGCCTCCGGCGGGCCTACCGGCGGTCGCTTTCAGCGGGACCAGAGAACCTTTTGAAAAAGGTTCTCTGGATTCTCCAAAACTTTTTGTGTCGCTTCGCGAAGGCTGCGGCAATAAGAATTTGTTTTTTTATAATAACCTTCGCCAAAGGCGACATGGGATTCTTAAGGCCCTCGGCCTTAAGCCGTCGGAGACGAAATCACCCGTCTATCCCGCCAAAGGCGGTTCCCTTTAATACTCTTGCGAATCAAGATCAACGCCCAAAGCATCCCATTGTGCTGTGGCGTCAGCTTTGGCTTTTTCGATCATGTCATTCGACCATGGCTCGATGACGAGGGCTTCGGCGACGAGCTGCCAGAGGTATTTTACTTCGAATTCACAGTCGTCAAAATATTTTGGAATGCGTCGCATGATTTGGTCGCGACAATTGGAACACCCGACCACAACGACATTGGCACCGCTTTGCTTGATTTGTTCGTTTTTGTATCGAGCGTGCCATGCAGACTGGTCTTCGAAAGGCATAGGCCACATCCCGCCGCCGCCCCCGCAGCAATAGTTCTTTTCTCGGTTAGGCGTCAGTTCGACAAAATTATCCACGCATTGCTGAACGATCCAACGAGGCTCGTCAAAATATCCTTTGCCGAAATTGCGCGCCAGTTCACGACCATGCTTGCAGGAGTCGTGAAACGTGAAGGTCTTTCCGGCATGGGCTGATTTGTCGAGTTTGATCCGGCCAGTTTTGATTAGGTCCATGAGGTAGTCATAAAGATACATGAATCCGATTTCGTTGGCCGGGTCCTGTGCCACGAGTTTTGTCATCCCCTTGCGGAATCCGTAGGAACCGCCACCGCAGTCGGGCATGATCAGAGACGTGATGTCGAATTCTTTCATGTAGGCGATTTTGCGGCGGGCTAACTCGGTGTTACCGGCGTCATTTCCGGTGAACAACGCCCAATCCACGGCTTCCCAATTTTCGGAGGGAACGGTCCAGTTTTCCTTGGCCGCGTAGAAAATCTTCCACCACCAATACTGGTCCTCGAAATCTCCATAGACTTCTTTGGAGTTTGGGAAAAAGAGGATGTCTGCGTCGTGCTTGTCCACCGGTACATGGAAACCGGGGAGTTCCTCGGCCAGTTCTTCGCCAAGTTCTGCCATGCCTTCCAGATAATCTTCTTTGGAAATACCGAGATTGTTGCCGGTCTCAAGGTTGTTGACCATGCCCTTGTGCAGGGAGCCGGGGACATCTTCACGCGGCCTGAGGCTTTTCAGATGAGCCATGATGGAGGTGATGTCGAGGCCTCCGGGGCATGTGCTTGTGCAACGGCCACAGCCGGTACACAACCATGGAAAATTGGAGTCGATGACTTCGTCGACCAAGCCGTTGGCAAGCATCCGCATGACCTTTCTGGCATCCAAGCCATCCAGCGCGGGTGCGCCAGTGGTAGGGCAGCCGTTGGCGCATGCTCCACAGACAAGGCAATTGGAGAAGTCGTAATTGTCAAGAAAGGTCAGTTTGTTGTTGGTGGTATGCGTACTTTGCATGACGGTATCCTGGGCGTTTAAGCCATACCCAGCCAAGGTGGCGGGCTATTTAACTGTGTTGAATGGATGTGTCGTGGAAGGACGTATCAGGACCATTCTGAGGTCGTCTGTCAGTGTTTGAGAATGCTTACTACATAAGAGTTCTGTGTAAGTCAAAGCCTGTGGATTGGGCTTATGGATTCAACGAGTCCTAAAGGTTTTGATGTTTTTCTTATGACCCTTTTGTCGGGATATGTCGGTAGCCATAAATGAAGAGTATTTTTGTTTTCCGATATAACTGGAATGACGGATCTGTTTTTCTTGATGTTTTCCGCTTTTTTTGGAAACCCAGAAAACATGGGTGAAATGATGTTGTCTAATAATTTAGAATAAAAGGAATTTTCTTTGTTTACGGTTGGTATGGTCTTTGTAGTAGCTTGTTCATCATATTAACGAGAATGTTATTAAGAGGTATATCATGGCGAAGAGCAGTGTTTTAGAAAAAGAAGTCTACCGGACAGTTGGTCAACATACATTTGAAGAGTTTATCGAGATGGCCAGCTTGTTTCATAATTATGCTGCTCCCGGGCTGCTCATAGGTGGATATATGGTTGCCGAGGCCCAACAGTATATGCCTGAAGGAACATTGTATGAGGCTATTTCGGAAACATCGTGGTGTTTGCCTGACGCCATTCAGATGATGACACCATGCACGGTTGGCAACGGCTGGATGCGTGTCATGAACTTTGGACTGTACGCCATGAGTCTCTACGACAAGTTTACCAGAGAAGGTGTCAGGGTTTGGCTTGATCTTGAAAAAATTCCACATGATTCCGAAATTTGGACATGGTTCTTGAAGACCAAAGCAAAGCCGGATCAGGATTCTGAATTGCTTCGTCATCAAATAGGTATGGCCGGAGCTGACATTTTGTCTGTCGAAAAAATCACCTTGAATCGAAGCCTGTTGGTCAAGCGGAATAAGGGTAAAATCTCGGTGTGTTCTGTGTGTGGCGAGGCTTATCCTTCCGCCCATGGTCCGATATGTCGTTCATGTCGTGGGGAATCTCCCTACGAAGGGAATCTGAAAGCCGAGTCTACCATCTTGTACCCCCTCCCCAAACAGGTCCGCAAAATAGGCGCAGAAGGGGCGTTGGGTAAAAAAGCGGTTCATGACATGACCCAGATTATTCCCGGTACGGACAAGGGCGCGGCTTTCAGGAATGGACAGACCTTTGATGTCGGCGATCTTTGTCGACTTCAACAGATGGGGAAAAACAATGTTTTTGTGCAGGATGAGGAACTCGACGAACAATGGGTGCACGAAGATGACTGCGCGCGGAGTTTTGCCGAGGCCATGGCTGGAAAGGGCATCGCGCCAAGGGAAGATCCTCATGAGGGCAAAGTGACGCTTAAGGCGGAACATGATGGACTCTTGTTTGTTGATACCCACCGATTGAAGGCGTTTAATTTGGCACCGGGTGTCATGGCAGCGAGTAGGAAAGGGTGGACACTGGTTCGGAAAGGGGCTGAGATTGCAGGGACACGAGCCATTCCATTGTACATGCAGCGCGATCAGTTCGAGTGTGCGCAGGATGTGCTTACGGCTGGACCGATTTTTGAAGTCCTGCCTTTGAAGCAAGCAAAGGTTGGTATTCTGATTACAGGCAATGAGGTCTTTAACGGAACGATCGAAGACCGTTTTGAAGAGATTATTCGTGCCAAATTGACGGCCTTCAATTGCTCGGTATACAAGGCCGTATTGGTACCTGATGATCGTGAAGTCATTCGCGTCGCAGCCTTGGAAATGCTTGAAGGTGGATGCGATTTGATCATTACGACAGCCGGTCTTTCCGTGGACCCGGATGACGTGACTCGTCATGGACTGGTTGATGCCGGAGCTCATTCCCTGACATACGGTGCGCCGGTTCTTCCGGGGGCAATGACCTTGATCGGAAAAATCGGTTCTGCTCGGTTGCTTGGAGTTCCTGCTTGTGCCCTGTTTTTCCAACGGACAAGCCTCGACCTCTTGTTGCCTCGACTGTTGGCAGATGTAGATATTTCGCGAAATGATCTGGCGGAGATGGGCGAGGGCGGTATGTGCCTTGGATGTACCAATTGTACCTTCCCCAAGTGTCCGTTTGGTCGATAGGAAGATTGTACGACGTATGAAACGAGTATTCGGATTTATCCTGTGTGTCTGCATGGTTCTGGTGGCATTTTCCTGCACCCCGCTTGACGGGCAGACTCCACTCACGGCCGAAGAACAGGAATGGATTGAAAAAAACAAGGAGATACCACTCGGTGTCTCCTTGCACTATCCGCCGTATGAAGAGTTCGGTTTAAAGGGTGGATATCAAGGGTTGAGTGCTGATTATATCCGGTTAATCAATGAAAAAACGGGTCTCAAGTTTGTCCCGTTACGGTTTAGAAATCGGGATGAAGTCCTCGCAGGAATCAAGAGGGGCGAAATCTCTGTTGTCGCCGCTCTTGAAATGACGGATGAACGTCGTGATTTTCTCGATTTCACCCAGCCTTATGTGAATGTTCCGGCTGCTATAATAACCCGGAAGGAGTTCAAAGGAGAGCTTTCTCTTGAAAAGCTGGATGGCATGAGAATCGGCGTCACTGTTTCGCCGGAGTTTATCAGTTATTTGGAGAAATATTTTCCGGGAGATTATACCGTCGTCACCATGGCGGGCGGGTATATCGGGGGTTTGCGTTCTTTGGCGGTCGGTGATGTTGATGCCTTGATCTGTGATATGGCGCTTGCTTCCCGGTATATTGCCAATGCTCGTATCAGTAATCTGCGAATAGCCGGTATTTCCAGTTATACGATTGATTTGCGAATAGCCTCGCTCAAGAGTCAACCCATAGTCGGTCAGATTTTGAGGAAAGGTCTCGCGATGATTCTTCCCCATGAACGCAAGACCATTGAAGAAAAATGGTTGACCTTGCACTACCGACCAATCTGGGCCAGTTGGACATTCTGGCTGGGACTGTTGGGTGTACTTGGTCTGGTTTTGGGTGGTATTGTTCTGGTTTTGGGTGGTATTGTTCTGGTTTTGTTCTGGAACCGCAGTCTTAAACGCCAGGTGGCTCAAAGAACCATGGCCTTGAGTTCCATTAATAAGGTTTTGCTTGGAGCATTGGATTGTCACACTGAGCGAGAGGTCATGTTGCGTTGTTTGCAGGAAGCAAAGACGATGTCGTCAAGTGAACGGGCATTTCTTGGCGAGGTCGAGCAAACAGGGGCAATCAAGGTTCTGCTTGCCACGGAAGGTGGTGCAGACTGCCCTGAATGGGATTGCGCCGAGTTTGAAAGTGTCATTCTTGAAGGTGAGCAACTGGACCGTCTGGCTGGTGGCCACGTCGTGAATGTGTCTATTGGTGGAGACAGGAAAGGTCATCCTCATCTGATTGTGGTTCCGCTTCAGATTCTTGCGGGTACCAATATGAAAATCATTGCGGTTGCTCGTAGCGAAAATCGGTATGTATCCAATGAAGTCTTGATTTTGGCGGAAGTCTTGTTTGCTTTTGAAGAAGCTTTGCAGCGTAAACGGACCGAGATATCACTGCATGAAAAGGAACGGCAGCTTCAACGAGTCCAGCGCATGGAAGCTCTTGGGACGCTCGCTGGCGGTATTGCACACGATTTCAACAATATCCTTGGTGTCATTATTGCCAATGGTGAAATGATAGAAATGTTTCATATGGATGTTGATAAAACCATTCATCCAAAAATTCGGGCTATTCTTGCGGCAGCGTATCGAGGTCGTGATCTGGTGAATCAAATTTTGACTTTTACGAGAAAAAGTAACGATGAGGCCGCGGTATTGAATGTCGGTCCTATTCTTAAGGAAACCGTCAAATTCTTGCAATCCTCGCTGCCGGCTTCCATTACAATTGAATATACGATTGATTCGCCGGAATCGACGGTGCTTGTCGATCCTACACAGATGCATCAGGTTTTGATGAATTTATGCACTAACGCAGCCCATGCAATGGAAAGTATGGGCGGGACGCTTTCTCTCTCCCTGCGGTCCGGGCAGGTGAATCCTTCTCAGGTCGGGGCACAGACCCTTGAGCCGGGGTCGTATTTGATTCTCGAAGTGAGGGATACAGGAAGCGGTATCGAACCTGAGTTGATCGAGCGTCTTTTTGATCCGTTTTTTACCACCAAAGAACCGGGCAAGGGAACTGGGCTAGGACTTTCTGTTGTCCAGGGCATTGTGAAATCTTGGGGAGGCGAAGTGCTGGTAAAAAGCATCCATGGACGAGGCTCTCTTTTTCAGGTGTTCATCCCGGCTCGTAGCGAGAGTGGTGAACAGCCTGTGTTGTCGAGTGGCGGCGGAGAAATTTTTAAGGGGACTGGGAGTATTTTGTTTGTGGATGACGAAGAGGAACTGGTCAAATCCTGTTCTGAATTCCTTGCAAACCTTGGGTATAAGGTCCATGCGGAAACAGACAGTCGGGCTGCGTTAGAGTTGTTTAGCAGCGCTCCAGAGAAATTTGACCTTGTCATAACAGATTACAATATGCCTGGATTGAGTGGGGATGATCTTGCTCGGAAAATTCTTGAAGAAAAACCGACTGTTCCGATTATTGTTTGCAGTGGGTATAGTCAGAGCTTCGATGAGAGTACAGCTACGTCCCTCGGCATAACGGAATACCTCAAAAAACCAATCAGTCTGAAAATGCTGGCTTTGGCCGTGCGGAAATACTTGCGGCCCGATCTTGAAGACGAAACGCATGACTTCATGGAATAGGAGCTGATATATGGCCAAGGTACTGGTGATAGATGATGATCGCATGATCTGTGATGCGCTCATGGAGTTGATTCGAAATATTGGGCATGAGGCCGATTACGCATCAAGCGTCCAGGAAGGATTGGAAAAGAATCTGGCTGAAGAATTTGATGTGGTTTTTTTGGATATCAGACTTCCTGATGGCAACGGGCTGGATATTTTGCCACAACTCAGGGAGCTTCCCATTCCCCCTGAAGTCATTATCCTCACAGGTCTTGGTGACCCTGATGGAGCTGAGTTGGCCATACGCAACGGGGCGTGGGACTACTTGCAAAAACCTCTTTCTCCCAAGAAGATTTTGCTCCCGCTGCAACGGGTTCTCAAATATCGGGACACGTTACGTAACGAAGGGAATAATCAACCTCCTTTCAAGCGGTGTGGCATCGTCGGCAATGGGCCTGCCATCACTCATGCCTTGGAACGCTTGGGGGCGGCTGCGCATAGTGACGCCAGTCTTCTTCTGACTGGTGAAACCGGAACGGGTAAGGAACTGTTTGCGCGTGCTCTTCATGAAAACAGCAAGAGGAGTCGAGGTCCTTTCGTGATTGTCGACTGTGCTTCAATTCCGGCCAATCTGTTGGAAAGCACACTGTTCGGTCATGTCAAAGGGGCTTTTACCGGAGCGGATCGTTCAAGCTGTGGGTTGGTCCTTGAGGCGCATGGCGGCACTCTTTTTCTTGATGAAATAGGGGAAATGCCACTCCCCTTGCAGAAGAAACTGCTCAGGGTTTTGCAGGAACGCAAATATCGTCAGGTGGGCGGAAGTCAGGAAGTCAGCAGTAACTTCCGACTGGTCGCAGCCACGCATCGAGATTTGAATGAGATGGTCCAAAAGGGGCTTTTCCGCAATGACCTGCTGTATCGACTGGGGGCCATGACTATCAACCTTCCCGTGTTACGAGACCGTAAGGAGGATTTGGGCGAACTGACTCAGCATTTTGCACGGTATATCTGCGAGAAAAATGCAATTCCTCCCAAGACATTTTCTGATAATTTTATGGAAACTCTTGCCCGGTATGATTGGCCGGGCAACATTCGTGAGCTGGTCAACGTTCTTGAGAATGCAATGATTAGCGCCTACGGCCACACTGAATTATTCGCGAAGCATCTACCGGAGCGGACACGTATCGCGATGTTGAAACATGATCTTGTTTTGAACGAAGACTCATATACCAATACCAATTTTACCGAAACTCAAACAGAAGAGTGCGGTACTTTGCCTTCGTATAAAGAATACCGTGGGCATGTTTTGGAGCAGGCCGACAAGAGTTATTTTACCCGCTTGATGGAAGCTTCGTGTTGGGACATAGAACGTGCCTGTACAATCTCTGGATTGCGGAAAAGCCGGGTATACGATCAGCTCAAGCAGTACGGCATAGAGAAAGAATAGCTTTCCAGACTTTTCGGAGTGGGTTGTCCAAAAGTGTTGGTCTCTTTCCAGATACGTTGGAATAATCTCTTTTCCTATGTGCTCAAATTCACATAATATACTGTTTTTATTTGTATTTTCTCATGGCATAGTTGTTGATATCAAAATTCCCATGATGTTAGATTCACTGTGCCCTCGCGCACAGTCAAACGAGTGAGGATAGTTATGGGTAAGAAGGAATCTGAGAAACCCCCTGTAGAAGGGCGGCTTGGAAGACGTAAATTCCTGAAATGGAGTGCCGCGCTCGGTGGGGTGACAGCCCTGTCGGGAACCGGTTTTTTTTATGGTCTTCGGTCTGTTGAGAGCGCTGAACCATTCGCCGATAAGGTTGTTTGGACATCCTGCAATGTGAATTGCGGCAGCCGATGTGCCTTGCGGGCTTTTGTAAAGGATGGCGTGGTCACCCGTGTCGAAACAGACGACAAGGGTGAAGATATTTATGGCGATCATCAGGTCCGTGCTTGTTTGCGCGGTCGTTCAATGCGCCACCGTATTTATGCGCCGGATCGTTTGAAGTACCCCATGAAGCGTGTGGGCAAACGTGGTGAAGGCAAGTTCGAGCGTATTTCCTGGGACGAGGCTTTGGATGGAATCGCAAAGAGTCTGGGCGATACTATTGAGAAGTGGGGCAACGAGTCCGTATATCTGAATTATGGCACCGGCAACCTTGGCGCAGTCATGTCCAAGTCCTGGCCGACTGGCTCCACTCCTGTTGCCCGTCTCATGAACTGTCTGGGCGGCTACCTCAATCAGTATGGAACGTATAGTGATGCACAGATCGACATGGCGTTGCCGTACACCTTTGGTAAGGGGTGGGTTCGTGGCAACCTCTTGTCTGACATCGTCAACAGCAAGCTGGTGGTGTTGTTCGGCAACAACCCCGCTGCCACACGCATGAGCGGTGGTGGTCTTGTGCATGATGTGATTCAGGCCAGGAAAAAAGGGTATGCGCGGATTATTGTCGTTGATCCTCGTTTTACGGATACAGCCACAACACTGGCTGATGAATGGATTCCCATCCGTCCGGGCACCGATGCAGCGCTAGTTTGTGGTCTGGCCCATGTGATGATTTCCGAAAATCTGGTTGATAATGATTTCATCAAGCGGTGTACCGTCGGCTATGACGAAGATTCCATGCCTGAAGGCGTGCCTGCCGGTAATTCTTACAAATCCTACATTCTGGGCACGGGCAAGGACGGTCAGGCAAAGACACCGGAATGGGCTTCGAAGATTACGGGTATTCCCGTTCGCCGTATTGTCCAGCTGGCCCGTGAAATTGGTCAGGCAGAGCCTTGCTATATCTCTCAAGGGTGGTCCGTACAACGTCAGGCCAACGGTGAAAACAACTGTCGTGCCATCAGCATGTTACCTATTCTTACAGGCAACGTGGGAGTGCAGGGCGGTAACACCGGCGCCCGTGAAAGTGGGTATGGAATCCCGTTTGCTCCTTTCCCGGTTCTTCAGAATCCGGTCAAGACATCCATATCCTGTTTTACCTGGACTGATGCCATTGAACGCGGCACGGAGATGACTGCGAAAAGGGATGGTGTGCAGGGACGTGATCGTCTGGAAGCACCTATCAAGTTTATCTGGAACTATGCTGGCAATTGTCTTGTAAATCAGCATTCAGACAGCAATCGGACATCGGAAATTCTTGCTGACGACAGCAAGTGTGAAACCGTTGTGGTCGTTGATAACTTCATGACGCCAAGCGCTAAATTTGCTGATTATCTTCTTCCTGCGACTTCAAACCTTGAAGAGGATGATTTTGCTCCTCAAGGTTTTTCTTCGGAAATGGGCTACGTTATTTTTGCAGAAAAAGTCATTGAGCCACTTTTTGAAAGTCGTACCATTTTTGATATCTGTGCAGGTGTAGCCAAACGTCTGGGTGCGGAACAGAAATACACT
The DNA here is from genome assembly GCF_027923765.1 of Pseudodesulfovibrio nedwellii. NCBI lineage: Bacteria > Pseudomonadati > Thermodesulfobacteriota > Desulfovibrionia > Desulfovibrionales > Desulfovibrionaceae > Pseudodesulfovibrio > Pseudodesulfovibrio nedwellii. The sequence continues at coordinate 107,274 of NZ_AP026709.1, forward strand.
GAGGGACGGACCCGTGCGCAATGGGTTGAATATGTCTATCAGAAGTCTCGCGAAAAATTGCCCGAGCTTCCCGCCAAGCTTGAGGATGCCTTTGCCATGGGATTGTATAAGCGTGAAAAGCCCGGTTTGCCTCCGGTTCCTTACAAGGAATTTCGGGATGATCCTGAAGGCCATCCCTTGAGGAGTCCTTCAGGTAAATTGGAAATCTTTTCCAAGCAACTTTGGGATATCGCTCATGAATGGGAACTCGCCGAAGGCGATGTCATATCCGGTCTTCCGGAATACGCTCCCACTTGGGAAGGCGTTTCTGATCCTTTGAGAAAGGAATTTCCTCTGCAATTGATTGGTCATCATTATAAACAACGCACGCATTCCACCTACGGCAATGTGGACTGGCTGAAAAAAGTCGCGCCACAGGAACTCTGGATCAATCCCATGGATGCCGAAGAACGAGGCATTGTCCACGGCGGAAAGGTCAAGGTCTTCAACGCTCGAGGCGTGGTTTACACCATTGCCAAGGTCACACCCCGCATCATGCCAGGTGTTTTGACCCTGCCTGAGGGGGCATGGTTTGATCCGGGCAAGGATGGAGCTGACCACGGTGGCTGTGTAAACGTTCTGACGACACTTCGTCCTTCACCGTTGGCAAAGGGGAATCCCCAGCATACCAACCTTGTACAGGTCGAAAAGGCGTAAGGGAGACTGATTGATGTTAAAAAGACCTGCATTTTATTTTGATATGGAAGCATGCACGGGATGTAAAACGTGCATGATCGCCTGCATGGATAAGAATGATCTCCCTGATGGCGTTCTTTTCAGGCGTGTTACTGAGTATGCTGGCGGCGATTGGATGAAAGACAAAAACGGTGCATATGAACAGAACGTATTCGCCTATTACCTGTCTGTTTCGTGCAACCATTGCGAGAATCCCATCTGCGTTCGTTCATGTCCGACTACGGCCATGCACAAGGATGAAAATGGTATCGTCAGCGTCGATCACGACAAGTGTGTTGGCTGTCGTTATTGCGAATGGGGTTGTCCCTATTCTGCCCCACAGTATAATGCCAAAAAGGGCAAGATGGAAAAATGCGACTTCTGTCGTGATTATCTGGAGCAGGGCAAGCCACCGGCGTGTGTAGCAGCATGTCCCACTCGTGCTCTTGAGTTTGGAGAATATGAAGATCTGGTCGCCAAACATGGAGCGTCTCAAGTTGTCGCTCCGTTGCCTGACCCGTCTATCACATATCCCAACCTGATTGTTTCGGCCAACCGCAATGCGCAACCGGCTGGATCACGTCTTGGTACAATTCAAAATCCTGAGGAGGTGTAACAATGCTCTTTAATGAATGGAGTCTGGTCATTTTCACCATCCTCGTACAAACCGCAATTGGTATGTTGTTGGTGTCTGAAGTCGCGCGGGTTATTTCGCCGTCTTCTGTTAGCAAGAGCTTCTCGTGGCAGCTTCCGACAATCAGTCTGGTGACAGGTGCTTCCTTGTTGTTTTCCTTAGGACACCTTGGGACCCCTATGCACAGTGTCTATACGATACTCAACGCTGGTTCTTCATGGTTGAGTCGTGAGATCCTTGCCACCGGAGGCTTTTTTGTCTCGGTTGTGGCTTTGGCTGTCATTCGCATGAAATCGCCGGAAGCCAAGGCAACCGGAGTATCTGTGGCCGCCAGTATTCTGGGACTTGTCACTGTGTTCGTCATGTCCAGAGTATACATGCTGCAAACCGTACCCGTCTGGGACAGCATTTCAACCATGCTGGGTTTCTATGGCACCATGTTGATTCTTGGTTCCATTGCGGGCGGCGTACTGTTTGGTATCCAGACCAACAAGGGCGACGAGCTTAAAAAAGGCGATCATATCCGTATTGCTGGTGCATTCATTGTTGCAGCCATACTGGGGTTGGGATTGAAGTTTATCGGCATACCGCTTGATATGATTTCCCTTGATGCAACGAATAATCTGGGCGTTTCCGGTATTGATATACTGACATCGGGAGGAACATTCCTGTTCGTTGCCTGTGTCGCATTGACCTTTTTGGGAACGGCAGTGTTTGCATGGGGTATCTACAAGATCATTGCATCCAATGAAATGAGTGCCATGACCAATCTCAGCCTGTGCGCCTTTGGGCTTGTGCTTGCTGGTGAGATTGTCGCCAGACTCATGTTCTACGGGACCTACCTTCGAATCGGACTGTAATATACAAATATGGCCCGAGGAGTAATTCCCTCGGGCCTTTGGAAAATCATGGAAACATCAGATACATATTTTGCTGCGGCCATAGTATGCGCTTTTTTCGGCAGAGTCTTTTCGCACGACCCAGAAAAAGAATTCATTTCTCAGGTTCGTGATGAAAACCTTTTGGAAGAATGGCCGCTGGAAACATCCGTTGAAGATAAGGCCTCCCTTGACATGCTGATCTCCTGTATTGCCGAGCTTGATGAGCAGGGCATGGCCCTTTTGCAGGATGATTACACTGCGTTGTTTGTCATTCCTGATTCCGCTGTACCTGTGTGGGAGTCCGTCTGGACGACCAAGGAACGGCTCCTTTTTGGTGACCCTACATTTGCAGTACGTGAGGCGTACGCCCGTTACGGAGTTGTTGCGCCCAAGCTGAACAATGAACCGGACGATCATATCGGATTGGAGTTGGATTTCATGGCTCGTTTGTTCGCTTTGTCAGCAGATGCGATGGAGGCGGGCGATACTGTCAAAGCCGATGAGTGCGCTGAAGATGCCAAAGCTTTTTATCAAGATCACATTGGGAAATGGGCAAAGGAATGTCTGGCGGAAATCGAATCAAAATCGGTCACGGAGTATTACACCTCAATGGCCCGACTGTGCATGAGTCTGGTGGATTCTTTGCCCCGGATATTGGCTCAATAATTTTAGCTCGGTAAGCTGTATGCCGTACCAACCGGTTTTTACGGAAAGCACATGTCTCCGGTTTAAGGGGGGAGACTGCTCTTTGTGCGCCGATGTGTGTCCTTCAAAGGCAATTTCTCTTGCTGATATTTCGTGTTTTATCGGAGATATTTGTCTGGCATGTGGCGCCTGTGCTGCGGTTTGTCCTGTTGATGCGGTGACGCATAATGCAGCAGGGCGTCTCCTGAAAAAAATCACCTCTCTCTGTCCAACTGTTACCATTTCTGTGGGGTGTTTTGCCATCCCCTTTGCCCCTGAGGGAATGGTACAGTTGGATGGTTGCCTTTCTGCTTTCGGGATGGATGTCTTGGCAGCTATGGCTCTTGCTAATGTTGAAACCCTTCGATTTGTGCATGGCGATTGTGCGAAATGTACAAAAGGAGATCAATGTCGTCTGTTTGCCAGAAATCTGGATGCCTTTCGTCTGGCATGTCCTGCCGTTTCTGCAAAAATGCACTGTGTTGAGAAAAAGAGTTCTCGCCCAATGAGTGCAAACACCATGTCCCGGCGAGGGCTGTTCAATCTGTTCGGTTCCCGGAAAGAGGCAGTGCCCTCTCAAGTGAAGGCCGATAAGTCGGTGTTTTTACATACCCAGACAACTGGTTTCAAACGACTCAGATTGCATACGGCATTTCGTTTGTTGTCGTGTGCAGAGCATGTGCCCGAACCCGTGCGAATTGCAGAGATGGAAGTTGTCCAGTCATGCACCGGGTGTGGGACTTGCTCCAGAGTTTGTCCGGTGAATGCGCTGGAATTTATTGTCGAGAATAATGAGTTTTCAATCCGATTTACTGCATGGAAATGCGTTGATTGCAACCTGTGTGTCAAATCATGCCTTTCTGAAAGTATACAGCGTCGTCCAGCCGTTTCCGTATCATTGACGGATGAAACTCCTCATATTCTGTATTCAGGCTCGTTTCAAACGTGTAAACGATGCAAGGCTGCGTCAACAACGTTGACCAATGGATATTGCACTGTTTGTGCGCATAAGCTGGGGGTATGATTTACTCGTTCTTTTTATTCTACCAAAGATGCTTCAAGGGCTTACGTTGATACCGTAAGCCTTTTTTTTATGGTGTTTTTTTTGTTCCCATACACATCGGTTTTCCAAAGTCTTTGGAAAACTCTCCGCTCTTGGTGGAACTTTCCAGAAAAAACGTAAATATGAACAAGTTTATTCGAGTGTAACTTACTGGGATAGAAGGGGCTTTTGTTCTTATGCATTATGGTATCCATCTTGCTTTTGCGTTTGAGGATAAGTGAATCGACCATAACAAAAACGTAAAGGAGAATTTGAATGGAAAAGGGATTCGGTGCCAGGATTGGCAAACATCAGTGGCTCCTGCTTGCCGGAATATGTCTGGGAGGGGTGTTACTTATTTCTGCCGCCGTAGGGGCCGGGTCAGAAGGTGATGAGGATGAAGGAAATAGTTTGTGTCTATCGTGTCATGTCATGGAACAAACAGTGTATCCTGAGTTCAAAAAAACAAAACATTTTAACAACTCGTCAGGTGTTCGAGCCAAGTGCTCATCCTGCCATGTGCCGCAACCCCTGATACCCATGTTGGAAAGAAAGGCCGCATCGGTTTCCGAAATATTCAGTTGGATGGCTGGCACCATTGATACTCCTGAAAAATTTGAAGAAAATAGACTGAGACTTGCAAAAAGTGTGTGGGCTGATTTTAAAGAAAGCGATTCTCGCGAATGCAAATCCTGCCACAATGTCACTGCTTTTGATTTTACAGCTTTCAAGAAGCCGGAATCTGCTAAGACGATGCAAAAGGGCTTGCAGGATGGGCAGACGTGTATTGATTGCCATAAAGGTATTGCCCATACCATGCCGGACCTCTCTGCCGGATTTAGAATGTTGTATGAAGAAATCCAAAGTGAGGCCAAGAACGGCGACTTTGATGTCGAGGCAGTTTATCCAATCAGTGTCGCCAGTTGCTTTCTTGAAAAAGATGGCTCCAAAGCTGGCAGACTTCTTCCCCTTACCAAACTTGAAGTACTCGAAACATCCGGTGACTGGGCCAAAGTCCGTGTTCGTGGTTGGCAGCAGATCGGGGCTGAACGCGTCATTTGTGAAGCTCAGGGGCGGCGTGTTTTCGCGGCTGCCCTGAGTAAGAAAGTGCTCGATACAGTCAAAGGCGGAGAACCCATGGTTGACCCTGAAACCGGGCAATCATGGCGTAAGGCTGAATTCGACTGCTGGATAAAGGTTGGAGAATTCGTGGCTGATATTGACCGGTTGAACAACTACGGCAGTGAACTTCATGCGGCAACGTGTGGTGGATGCCATGCACAGACACCGGCCAGTCATTTTACGGCCAATCAGTGGATTGGCGGCATCAAATCGATGGGCAACAGAGTGTCATTGGACAAGAATAATTATCGGCTTTTGCTGAAATATCTCCAGATGAGAGCATCTGATGTCACCGGAGAGACTCATTCATAAAGAGGTTTTGTATGCTGAAAGAAGAAAAGAACACCATGATCAATAGGCCGTTGATTCTGACGTGGATCGCAACATTGTTTGCACGCGAACTCACTCTGGACGATGTCGAAAGTTACAGGAACGGCAAGGGCCGAGTACTTCTCGATACGATTGCAGGTGAGATCCCTGAGGCCGTTGAACTTGAACGTATGCGGTCTATTCTTCAGGGACCCGGAACATACGAGGATACCGTGTTGGATTTGGCGGGTGCATTCTCGTGGCTTTTTCATGGAGTCGGGGGGCCAAAGGCTGCGCCTACGCATTGGCATGACTGGTCGGAGGAGTCCGACGGTTCGCAAATGAATTGTATTGATACCTGTGCGGAACTCATGTCCCGATGCGGACTTGGACCGGCTTTGGAAAGCGATGAGTCTGCTGATCACGTGAGCGTGCAGTTGGAGTTTCTTGGTTATCTGGAAGCGCGGTCAGCGTCTGACCCTGATGGGCCATGGAATGAATATCGTGATCAATTGGTGCGTGATCAAATCAATGCATGGCTTCCTTACTTTTTGACTGCCTGTGAACGCAATGATCGAAACGGTTTCTATGCCGCTTTGGCAAGTTTTACGCGAAGGATCTTATCGGATTCTTTGACGGGCAGTGCAAATTCTACTCATGCAGCACACGCTGCCTAACTACACATTACGGAGGTAATTCTTGTGACACAATCGAATCAGAACAACAGACCAGGAATGTCGCGTCGTCAATTCCTCGGTTATTCCGCAGCCGCTGGTGTTGCGACATCGTTGTTGGGACCATCCATGCTCGGGACAGCCATGGCCGGAAGCCCTGAAATGAACGCAGGTTCCTGTGCTACTTTCTGGGGCATTTTCAAGCTTCAGGCTCAGAATGGCAAGATCGTGAAATCCGAACCTTTCGGCAAGGACAGCTCCGTCAACGAGATGACCACTAATATGCCGGGATACGTTCATTCTCCCGCTCGTATCAAGTACCCCATGGTACGCAAGGGCTTTCTGAAAGATGGTTACAAGTCTGATACTTCTGAACGAGGTAAAGGCGAGTTTGTTCGAGTCAGCTGGGATAAGGCCGGTGAGCTGATTGCCGACAACCTTTATCGTATAACCAAGGAGTATGGACAGGATTCCGTCTATTCCACTCCCAGTGGGTGGTACATGTTGGGTAAGGTTAACTCGGCAGGCGCCTGCATGAGCCGTCTTTCCAACTTGATGGGTGGTTTTGTCCGTGCCGTGGGTGATTATTCAACCGGTGCTTCGCAGGTCATCATGCCGTATGTTGTTGGTAATATGGAAGTCTATAGCCAGCAGACTTCATGGCCCGTGATCGTTGAAAATTCCGATGTGGTTGTCATCTGGGGCGGAAATCCGATGAACACGTTGCGCATCTCCTGGCCAGCTCCGACCCATAAGGGAATCGAGAGTTTTGAGGAGTTGAAGAAGCGCGGCAAGCGTCTCATTTTTATTGATCCGACCCGTAACGAATCCATTCAGGAATTGGGCGGCGAATGGATTGCTCCGCGTCCCAATACCGATGTCGCCATGATGTTGGGCATTGCGTATACGGTTCATGAAAAAGGACTGACAGACAAGTCGTTTATGGAAGAGTATACAAGCGGCTTCGACAAGTTCCTTCCTTATCTGCTTGGTGAATCCGATGGTCAGCCAAAAACACCTGAATGGGCAGAATCCGTCTGCGGTGTGCCCGCCAAGACAATGCGTGAATTGGCCGAAGTTTTTGCCAAGAACCGTACGATTTTGATGAGTGGTTGGGGTATCCAACGTGCCGACCATGGTGAGCAACCTCACTGGATGTTGGTAACTTTGGCGTGCATGCTCGGTCAGATCGGTCTGCCCGGTGGTGGCTTCAGTATTGGTCATTTGTATTCCAATCAGGGAACTCCGTTTGCAAACGCTCCGAGTGTCCCCGGTATGTCCGGCGGCAAGACGCCTGAAGGTGCTCCTACACCGATTCCCACCGCACGGAATATCGATATGCTGCTGAATCCCGGAAAAATTATTGATTATAATGGTCGCAAGGTGAAATATCCCGACATCAAGATGATTTACAACGGTTTTGCCAACTCCCATACCCGTCAGCCGCAACGTGAATCCGCTATCAGGGCATGGCAGAAACCCGAGTGCATTGTTGTTCATGAAATGTTCTGGACACCCACCGCACGGATGGCAGACATCGTGCTGCCTATCTCCACGCCAGCCGAGTGCATGGATATGACGACCAGTGAAGACGGACGTTTCCTGATTCCGTTGAAGCCAGCTATCAAGCCGCAGTACGAATCCAAGCCGACCTTTGATGCTTTTGCCTTTGTCGCAGGCAAGCTCGGTATTGGTTCTCAGTTCACCGAGGGCAAGAGTGGCGCACAATGGCTTGAATCCTTCTATAATCAGGCCATGGCTGATGCAAAACGTAAAGGTTTGACCATGCCTGCCTTCAAGGAGTTCTGGGACAAAGGTGAAATTCTTGAATTCAAGGTGCCCGAATCCGCCAAGACGTGGGTTCGTTATAATGAGTATCGCGAAGATCCGCTTCTTGAGCCGTTGGGAACGCCTTCCGGCAAGATCGAAATCTATTCCAACGCGATTGCCAAAATGGGGTATGATGACTGCAAGGCGTATCCTTCTTGGATTGAGCCGACCGAGTGGCTTGGATGCGAGAAGGCCAAGACCTATCCTTTGCATTTGATGACCTCTCACCCCAGACATCGCCTGCATTCGCAGATGAACCATGTGAAGGCACTCCGCAAACTGTACACTGTACAGGGACGCGAACCTGTGTGGATCAGCGTGGAAGACGCCAAGGCCCGTGGAATCAAGGATGGCGAGGTTGTACGCATCTTCAATGATCGTGGTGCCGTTTTGGCAGGAGCCATGGTAACTGACAACCTTCGTCAGGGAGTCGTTCGTCTTTGTGAAGGCGGTTGGTATGATCCCATCGAACCGGGAAAATCTGGGTCTATGTGCGCTTACGGTAGTGCCAATGTCCTGACTCTGGACAAGGGAAGCTCCAAGTTGGCGCAAGCAGTCAATGCCAACACCAGTCTGGTGCAGATTGAGAAATACAAGGGTAAACTGCCTGAAATAACTGTGTTTGATGCACCCAAGGGTACAATGTAACCGGTTTTCATTCAGTCGGTATCAAAGGCCTTCCTCGATTCCTCCTGAGGAGGGCCTTTTTCTCTGCTATGAAAATACACCCTTTTGAATGAAAAGATCTTTGGCTTGTAGCCGAAGGTCTTTTTTTCTCGTTGACTTATTTCTGCTTCGTAGGTGATAATAGTTACTTGGATAATAACCTTGTTAGCGAAGGAGAAAATATGAGTGAACGAACTGGAGTTATTACTTTTCAAGGGAATCCGTTGACCTTGGTTGGTCCCGAAATCAAAGTTGGGGACATTGCTCCTGATTTTACTGTTGCCGCCAATGATCTGTCTCCTGCCACTTTGGCCGATTATGCAGGTAAAGTGTTGATTATCGCAGCTGTGCCGTCTTTGGATACTCCCGTGTGTGACATGGAAACCCGTCGTTTCAATACCGAGGCTGCAGCCCTTGGCGATGATGTTAAAATTCTGACTGTCAGCATGGATCTGCCGTTTGCACAGGCCCGTTGGTGCGGGGCAGCAGGAGTCGAAGCCGTCCAGACATTGTCTGACCATGCCGGCGCTTCCTTTGGTGAAAACTGGGGGACGCTTATCAAGGAACTGCGCCTTTTGACCCGTGCGGTTTTCGTGGTCGGCAAGGATAGAAAGGTCGAATATGTCGAATATTTGAAGGAAATCACTGAAGAACCAGACTATGCAACAGTCCTTGAGGCCGTACGAAAAGTTATTGGCTAGCAGTTTTGTCTCATTAAAATAGTCCGTCTTTCTTGAAGGAAAGGCGGATTTTTTTTGTTGCATACTTCATCCACTTGTTTTGCTGCTCTGGACCTTGGTTCATGGCTGGGGTATATCGAAACGCATGTCACGACAGACCATTATATTGATCGAAGATGAAGTCGCCATCGCGGATGCTGTTTCGTTTGCATTGCAGCAGGAAGATTTCCTTGTGCGGCATTATACGCTTGGGCGGGAAGGGCTGGCTGATTATCATGCACACGGGGCCGACCTGATTATTTTGGATGTCGGCCTGCCGGATATTAGCGGGCTTGCTGTGTGTCGGGAATTGCGGATTGAGTCTCGTGTTCCGGTGATCTTTTTGACAGCCAAGAGCGATGAGATCGACAGGGTGATGGGGCTGGAGATTGGTGGGGATGACTATGTAACCAAGCCATTCAGCCCGAGGGAGTTGGTCGCTCGCGTGCGGGCCATACTCCGTCGAACCAACGGGGAACCGATGGATGTCGTCACGCCTTTCGTCTCGACTTCAGATGCGCTTTTTCAAGTGAATGAAGAGAGTGGCGTTGTGATTTTTGCCGGGGTCGAGCTTTCATTGACCCGTCATGAATTTTTTGTCCTTGCGACTCTCCTTTCTCAGCCGGGGCGTGTGTTCAGTCGTTCTCAGATTATGGAGCAGGCATGGGAATCTCCTGAGACCAGTTTGGAGCGATCTGTTGATACCCACATAAAGTCATTGCGTGCCAAGTTGCGCGAGGTTCTTCCCGATGTTGACCCTATCGTCACCAAACGAGGCTTTGGGTATACCATTGAGGTGGACCAAACATGAGTTTGCGTTTGCGTCTGTTTATAGCCTTTGCCGTCATGGTCGGGTTGAGTCTGTTTTTTGTGCTCGATATTGTGACCGATGAACTCAAGCCAGCCATGCGTCAGTCCATGGAAGAAACACTCATTGATACCTCCATCATGCTCGCAGAGTTCGCGCGTGAAGACTTTCGTGAGGGAGTCTTCAAGGATGGGCATCTACTTGAGGCTCTTGATCGGTATACCAAAGCCAGTCCTGATGCACTCGTATGGGGTGTGCGCAAACAGAAAACCGACCACAGGATTTATGTCACTGATGCACGCGGCACAGTGCTTTACGATTCGGATGGAGGCAAGGCTGTTGGCCGAGATTATTCCCGGTGGAATGATGTTTATCTGACATTGCGGGGTAAATACGGGGCGCGTTCCACCCCCTCCGGTGAGGATGGAAAGTCGGTCATGTATGTGGCGGCACCAATTTATAATGATGCCAATAAACTGGTTGGTGTTTTGTCCGTTGGCAAGCCTACTGCCAGTATAGAACCGTATTTCATGAAGGCGCGGAACACTATTATTCAGGCGAGTGTCTCATTGTTTCTTGCCGCGCTTGTTGTTGCCCTGTTGTTGGCATGGTGGCACGGGCGAGATGTAACTCGGTTGGTTGCATATACCGATGATCGTGCTCGAGGACGGCAAACACGACAACCACGGCTTGGTGCGTCGGAGATGAAACGCCTTGGTGCAGCCGTGGAAAAGATGCGCGTGGAATTGGAAGGCAAAGAATATGTGGAACAGTATGTTCATTCGTTGACCCATGAGTTGAAATCACCAATCACCGCCATTACCGGGGCCGTTGAAATTCTTGAATCACCTGATTTAAGTGATACGGATCGACGACGTTTTCTGCATCATATCGGCGCGGAAAACAGTCGTATGAGACAGATTATCGAGCGGTTGTTACTTTTGGCTTCTCTTGAGAAGCAGGAGGCTCTGAACAATCCTGCCGAAGTGGATATTGCAACGCAGTTGAACACTCTGCTTGAGGCCCAAGAAGTGCGGTTGTCTGCGTCGAATATTACTCTTGAGCGCCAAATACCTGACTCTCTCCTCTTGCTGGGGGAGGGCTTTCTCATCACTCAGGCATTGGATAATTTGTTGGGTAATGCTTTGGACTTTGTTCCTCAAGGTGGAACCCTTTCGGTGTTGGCGTATAGTGAAAATACGGGTGCCGTTGTTGAAGTGACGAACTCTGGTGATCCCATCCCGGATTACGCCTTCGATAAGATTTTTAATCGGTTTTATTCACTTCCCCGTCCATCAGGCGGTATGAAGAGTACAGGGCTGGGATTGCCTTTTATTCGCGAAGTAGCCGAGTTGCATGGCGGTAGCATCAAGCTTGAGAATATCGAAGGTGGGGTGCGCGCCATATTGCGTCTTGCCGTGTAAAATTCCATTCCACATCAAAAACACATATTCGCTTCACATTTATCCCACAGGCCCGGTGCAGGGTCTCCTTGACGGTAACGAAATGAGAATTCGTCCACAAAAGGAGACGTTTGATGAAAGGGTATCTGGGGAAATTTTTTGTGATTACGGTCCTGTCTCTGTTGTGCCTTATTCCATTGAGCATGGTGGAAGGGGTGATTTATGAACGGGATCAATTGCACCGGGAAGTCGGGCATAAAATAGCATCGCAATATGCGGGATACCAGAGGTTGACTGCGCCGGTGCTGGTGGCAAATTATACAGTGGAAGAGGTCTCCTCCAGAGTTGTCATCGACGAGTTGACCAAGGAACAAAAGAAAGAAGAATTCAAGACCGAGAAGCGAGAGCATCTGTTTTTCGTGCCGAAAAGTACAAGAGTTAAAGGTGTGCTGCGCCCCAATGAGCTGCAACGCGGCATTTTTTCCATTCCGGTGTATACTTCCAAAATTCAGATTAATGGCACTTTTTCTGAAATTAAATTGCCGCAAGTCGGTCAGGTGGTGGATGGAAGACCTGTAATAGCTGTTTCATCCCTGACTCTTCTTATGCCTTTGAAGGAGCCTCGTGGCATTTCGACTCCGCCTTTATTGCAATTGAATGAGCGTGCAATGGACGTTCGCCCCAGCCATGAAAATTCGTTGATAAAGCAGTGGCCCACGGGGTTTTCGGCTTCGGTTGACCCCAGAACGGTGGAAGGACTTGCTTCAGTTTCTTTTTCCATGACACTTGATCTTCATGGTTCTCATGATTTGAGCTTTATTCCTTTGGGCGGTGAATACTCGGTAGATCTCCAATCCATTTGGCCGCATCCTCGATTTGATGGCGAGTATTTGCCTGCTACCCGTGAGGTGACACGGACCGGCTTCAAGGCACATTGGTCTGTTACGGAATTCGCCAACAGTGCCGGGTTGGGTGGCAAGGAATTGTTGAGTTGGGATCGTCCGGCGTTTGGCGTGGAACTGATAGATCCGGTGGATATTTATACTCAGTCTGAGCGGGCTGTGAAATATGGATTCCTGTTTATTTTGTTGACGTTGGAGTTTTTTCTTCTCTTTGAAGTCTTGCGGGGAATGCGAATTCATGTGGCCCAATACCTTTTTGTGGGGGCTGCTTTAACCATTTTTTATCTGCTGCTGATCTCTTTGGCTGAACATATTGGATTTGGGTTTGCCTATCTTGCGGCCAGTGTGGCGTGTGTGTCAGTGCTTACGGTGTATGTCCGCAGTATGGTCGGGAAAATGAAGGTTGCCATCGGATTTGGATGTGCCATTTCAGTTTTGTATGGTGCGCTTTATTTCATCTTGCTTTCGGAACAGTATGCATTGGTGCTTGGTTCCGGGCTGTTGTTCACGATATTGGCTGCGACGATGTTTTTGACCCGTAATGTAGATTGGTACGAACTGGAAGGCTCAGTGGATTATACGAAGATGTTTCGCAAAAAGAAGAAGGTTGAATAGATCGTTTATTGAATAGCAAAGCCCCTTGCCGAGTTGGCAAGGGGCTTTTTATTTTGGTCGCTATGAAATTGATTCTCTGCATCAGGCGTTCAGCGGAGTCAGGACAACTTCCTTGTTTTCGTTGAATTGCAGAGAATACGTTTTCCCATATTTTTCCAGAAAGTCTTCTTCTGCGGTGAACGGAACACCATTTATTTCAATTTGTACATCATCATCTTCATCCGGTTCGTCCATGCCCAGACCGAGCACTATTTTCGCGTGTCAGCCTCCGCCGACTTTGTATTCGCGCAGTCGAATACAGGTTTCCTCATCTTCGTCTTCAAGCATGGCCCGGAGCTTTTCAAGCATTTCTTCCGGGACGGTCAGTTCAAACATATCGTTACCCTCGTTGATTGTGGTTAGAATCTGACGGGCTTGAGCCCGTGTGTGGCAAATGTTCCAGTATGGTAGTTGATGATTTCATCATCGGCGTTCTCTGCCTTTTGCAGTGAGTCGGGGTGGAGAAGCAAATCGGCGCAGATGGCTGTCGCCGATTCCACGTAATCGAGACAGACTCCTTTGGAATCGGAATTTGGATCGCGGTCCTTGCTCAAATCCCGGCAACAGATGCTGCCGTATTGAGTCAAGAAACGATCATATAATGCCTTTGATGCCTTTCGAACTTCATCATCATCGGTGGGCAGGGGGCCTTTTCCGAGAATGAGACTTTGGGCCATGACCGCACCTGCCAATGCGCCGCAAACACATCCCGCATCGCCGATACCACCACAGAATCCTTTGGATATCGCAATGAGAATGTCTTGTGACAAGCCGCCGTCGAATTTCCGGTTGATGACCGTGAGTACTGCCTCGGAGCAGCACATTGAGCCATTGCCGTATAATTCTCTGGCTGTCGTGCCGGATTGTATAATGAGGCGTGTATCCTGGGAGCGGGGTTCCATCGTGTGTCCTCTCTGATTGCCTATACAATCACGGTGTTGAGGCCGTGGTTTGCAAATCGTTCGAGAATGACATCCAGTTGTTCCGGCGTGTATTCGCCAGACATGCGGTAGGCCCACCCGAGAGCGGCGTATTTGTTGCGGCCAAAAGCGTGACACGGCATGACTTCGATTTCAGGGCTATCAAATTCCTTGAAGAATTCTGCCATGGCGGCGATATTTTCGTCTGAATCGTTCATCCCCGGCATCAGGGGCATGCGGAGGCGGACCTGTGTTTTTGAATTCAAGGCGGTTCGCAGATTGCGCAGAATTATTGTATTGTCTTGTCCTGTTAATTTTTTGTGCTGTTCAGGGTCCATGTGTTTGCAGTCAAACAAAAAAAGATCAGCCAATTCAATGGTTCTATCAAAGCGTTCAACGGGACAGAAACCGCAAGTATCCACGGTTACATGAAACCCTTCCTCATGTGCAGCACGTACCATATCCAAAAAGAATTCTCCGCCGGATGTTGGTTCTCCTCCGCCAAAGGTAACTCCGCCGTCAGAGTTTTCATAGAACAGAGCGTCTTTGCGCACGACATCCATGACGTCTTCAACGGTCATTTCCTTACCGGACATTTCACGGGCTTTGCTGGGGCAAACTTCGGCACATTTGCCACAGTCGGTACATTTTTCGAGGTCACGGCCGAATTTTTCGTCCATTGGCATGACGGCTCCGTTGGGGCAGATCTCCATGCAGGCTCCGCATCCGGTGCACAGTGATTCAAAAAACATCATCTGCGGGGAGGATTTTTGAGATTCCGGATTACTGCACCAGAGGCAGGAGAGCGGACAGCCTTTCAAAAAAACCGTGGTTCGTAACCCCGGGCCATCCTGAACAGACATTCGTTGGATATTGTAAACCATTCCCTGACTCATAAGTGTCTCCGCAGATAGTTGTTTTGAGTTTTACCATGGGGGCAGGCGTGTCCCCGTATTGAGTGTGTCGAAAAAGGGGGCAGGGTGGGGCCGATAGTGTGGAGGGCAACCCCACCCTGCGGAGTGCTTTACCCTTTAGGAGTTGTATTCCGTACGTTTGATGATTTCATTCTGTACGCCCATGTCCAAACGAGTGAAGTAGGCGCTGAAACCGGCAACGCGGACAACCAGATCTGAGTATTCTTTCGGGTTGACCTGCGCATCTTTCAGGGTCTTGGAATCCACGCAGTTGAACTGGATGTGGGAGCCGCCGAAGTCGCAGTATGTCTTGATTAGAGACACCAGTGTGCGTGCGCCCTGTGGGCCTTCCATGATAGAGGGAGAGAACTTCACGTTGAAGTGGTTTGCTCCGTAGCGGACTGTGTCGATGGCTTCTGCGCCGGACTTGATGAGAGCGGTGATGCCTTCATGGTCAGTACCGGGCATTGCGGAGACACTGCCGTCAGTCAGTGCGACACCAGCCTTGCGTCCGTTGGGCAGAGCGCCCATGAGTGCGCCGAAGTAGTTGTGGTAGGACAGGGAGTATGCGTCCAGCGGAGTGCGGTAGCCGAAGCAGTCCGGTCCTTGAGCATGGTGGATAGCATCAACATCTTTGTAGTACTGCTGCACAAAGCCTTCTACTTCTGGTTGGTCGTTGCCATGCTTGGGTGCTTCAAAACACATCTTGCGGATGTCTTCGCAGCCTTCGAAGTTTGATTTAATGGCGTCAAGCATCTCTTGCATGGTCAATTTCTTCGTATCGAAGACAAGATGCTTAATGGCGAGCAGGGAGTTCGCGGCATCAATACCAGCAGTCATGATGGGATTGACCTGCGGGAAACGGGTACCGCCGGCTTCTTCGCAGACACCCTTTTCGATGCAGCCGTCGTACATGGCGGAGCGGAAGACGCTCGGAACGACCTGAAGTCTGGCCATTTGGCTCAGATCAGAGTGCTTCCGAGAGATGTTGAAGAGATGGTCGAGCTGTTTCTTGTAGGCATCGTACACCTCGTCAAAGGATGTGAATTCGGCGGGATCGCCGGTCTCAACACCAACTTTCTTTTTGGTGACAGGGCATTTACCGTTGTTCAGCATGACTTCGACGATTTTTGCGAGGCAGGGCTGGTCTTCCTGAGTGATGAAGCTGCCCTTTCCGCAGATACCTGTGGAGACACAACCATAGTTACCGCAGTTTCTGGCGTCTTCCAGAGAGATGCCGCCTTCGTATTGACCGAAGCGGGAGAGGTTACGCTGAATAACCACGTTGTTGTTCAAAATCTGGGGCTGGCCGGAACCGCCGCGGATGCACTCTACAACTTTCTTCAGGTAGGAGTCTTTCATCTTGGGATGATAGAGCAGGGTCAGCGTGGGCTGAATGTTCTTCATTTTGACCTGAGTATCGAGCAACATTTCTTCCAGCTCGGTGCTGGCATCGTTGCCGTCGGCATCCACACCACCGATGGTGATGCTCTGTCCTGTGTGGCCGGAAAGGGTGAGAGCGTATGAATTGCCCTGATATTCAGCCAGTTCAAGGTGCTTGATCCATTGGAATTTGAGCAGAGTGGAGACCTGCTCACGTGTGAGGTTGCCTTCGTCGATGTCTTTTTTGAAGAAGGGGTACATGTACTGACCGTAACGACCGGGGGACGTTGCGCATGCCATCTGTTCGATTTCAATGGCCAGATGGATGAACCAGAAGGATTGGATGGCCTCGCGGAAGTTGCGGGCCGGGAATTCTGGGACGCGGCGGCAAATCTCAGCGATTTCCAACAGCTCTTTTTTGGTCTTGGGATCGCTTTCATCGGCAGCGGTCTTTTCGGCGAGGTCTGCATAGCGGTGAGAGTGGGCGATGACAGCTTCCAAGGTGACGAGCATTGACCGATACAGGTCGTGCTTTTCCTTGTTTTCCAATGTTGTGGGGCAGTCTTCAAAGCGCTTTTTTACATCATCAATGAGCCAGCGCAAACCCTTGTTCAGAGCCATGGGGTAGTCGGCGATACCGGAACCACTCGCGACACTGACATTTTCATAGTACATGCCAGCTTTGGCGTACGGCTTGGGGTTGATGCCGTACTTTTCTTTGAACAATTTGTTGTTCAGATCGATGCAGGTGCGGCCTTTCCACAGTTTGTAGGTCTTTTCCAGCAGTTCCTGTGTCTCGGCGGGAATCTTCATTTCGCCAAGAGAAGCCATTTTGGCCATCTGCATTTCTTCTTTGATCCAGGAAACGTTCCATTCGGGGTATGCATATACACCGGCTCGCACGCCAGTCAGTGTACCAACGATGGGGTTGCCGTCGAGGAAGATGTTCTTTTTGGTCAGAACGCGTTCAAATAATTTTGCGCGGATATAGAAAGTGGATTCTCCCTGATATTCTTTATAAACTTCATTCAGGAATTGCAGACGTTCAGGGTCCATTACCTGCGGAGCGTTCATCAGGAAGTTTTTGAGTTCTTTGACACGGTCTTCAGCGGTGTTCCAGTCGATGCCATATCCCATGGAGGGGGTAGCAGAGGATTCTGAATCTTTTATCATGGAAAGATTGGTCATTGATATCTCCTGTTTGTGTAAGATTTTCCCTGAAGAAAATTGAAAGCGGTGTTCGTTCGCTTGTTCTTTTTGTCACTAGCAGGAGGTGTGCCATGTGGTGATTTGTCTTTTAATTTGTATTTAAATATTTATTATAATAAAGTTTATTCTTATTTTAAGTCTTTTTTGAGATAGTGAAAAAAGTTTTTTTTTGTAAAAAAAACTTTCCTTTTTAATAAAAATTTTTCATTGGAGTCGCGGAAGCGCAGTTGTTAATATTTATATTTCCATTGCCCACACTAAATCTGAAGAGGTCGTGAGATATGTATTTTGACGAAAAAAAGTTCCTTAATGTCAGTCGTGAAAGCGTTTTGACACCTTCCATGAAAGCCATCTGGGATGATATGGGACTTGGGGTCGCCGTTGTAGATGCCAATGGCATTTGCGAATACATGAATCCCATTCAGAGTCAGGTGGACGGTTTTGGACGGATACCTGTGGTTGGGCAACACATAACAAGTCTTTATGTGCCACACGAGTTGGAGTGTATTCCCACCATGGAATGTCTACAGAAGGGGCGACCGCTTCTCAAGAAGAGTTATTTTTACAAGACGACAAATAATTATCTTGCCAGCACGGTTTCTGATTTCTTTCCGCTGTTTGATAACGGAAAAAAGGATGGCGTCATTGCCTTTACTATTTGGACCGGCACGACGTCACTGGTGAAGAGACAAAGGCGTCCTGCCAAGGCGATTGTTCCTGGGCGAAGCTCTTATGAATATTATACATTCGACAGTTTGGTCGGGAAAGATGATGCCCTGATTGAAGTGCTGAACGAAGCACGGACGGCAGCACTGGCGCCGTCTCCAGTGATGATTTGGGGAGAAAGTGGCACGGGTAAGGAATTGTTTGCCCAGGCTATTCATGCCGCGAGTGATCGGTGCGACCATTCTCTTGTCCCGGTGAACTGTGCTGCCATCCCTGAAAATTTGTTGGAGGGTATTCTTTTTGGCACGGCCAAGGGCGCATATACTGATGCTGCTGACAAGCCGGGGCTTTTTGAAGAAGCCGATGGCGGAACATTGCTTCTTGATGAGTTGAATTCCATGCCCATGGGATTGCAAGCCAAACTCCTTCGAGTGCTCCAGGAAAAACGTGTGCGTCGGCTTGGGTCGCGTACAGAAATACCAGTGGACGTGCGAGTTATTAGTATTTTGAACGTCGATCCTCTCTACGCCGTGGAGCAGAATATATTGCGGCGAGATTTGTTTTATCGCCTTGCTGTCGTGGGGCTTGCCGTGCCGTCCTTGAGTCAACGTAAGCAGGATATTCCGTTGTTGGCGCGAACCTTCATTGACCGTTCCGAACAGCGAAAGGGAATGAGAGCGATCAGCATTGATGAAGATGTTCTTCGTATGTTTAGCGATTATGAATGGCCGGGAAATATCCGCGAGTTGCTGCATGTTATTGAGGGAAGTCTCGCTTTGATTGGAGATCGTCTTTCAATCGATTGGGGGTGCCTCCCGCGTCATTTTCGAGATGCTTGCAGAAATGCAGCCGCACCGCGAATTACCGAGCCTTTGCTCTCTGAATCTGGGGTGAAGCAGTCGGTGGAGAAGGCTTTTTATGATTATCATGCCGTTAAAAGGAGTAGTGTGATTCCACTCAAGGGGTGTGTGCAAGAGTATGAGGCAGAATGTATCCGTAATGTGTTGCGGGTAACAGGCGGTAATGTGGCCAAGGCCGCACGGATTATGGAGATCACAGGTGCTGGTTTACGGTACAAGATAAAGCAGCTCAATATTGAAGAAGAGGATTAGGCGGAAAGTGGGACAACGGCATGCGAGCAGGGGAGGTATAAGCCTCCCGCTACTCACGTATGTCTTTTTACAGCAATGAACGTCCCAAACAGACAACGCCTGCCAGTACAATGACGGCCATGAGAACGCGCCTGAATGTCTCGACATTGATATGTTTCACAACAGGGAATGCGCAGAATGTTCCCAAGATGGTGGCTGGAACTCCATACATGACATAGTCGAGTAATGCCGGTGTATACAAGTCGGCTGAAGCTTGTAGAGCGCAGGTCATGGTGCCTCTGATGACGAAGAATACGCCAAGGGTTCCCAGAAAGACCCGAGGTTTCCAGTTGACATATAGTCCATACGCTCCAATGGGCGGGCCATCGAATGAAATGGCTGTTCCCAATAAACCTGCTCCGAATCCAGCCGCTCCACCTCGTCCCCATGATTCCTTATGGATTTTTTTTACATGGAATGTTTGTTGCCAATAAACATAGTAGAGGAGCAAAGCGCCGACGGCTCCCTGTAAGATGGCACCTGAGACAAATTGAAGGATGAACAGCCCAATAATGGCTCCGGGAATGGACCCGACGAGCATGGGCCATAGAGCTGATACACGGCAATGGCGGAAATGCATGCATGCTATGCAGCCATCCATGATGACATTCAGGATACAACTGAGCGGGATGAGGTCATGCATGGGTATGAACATGGCGGCCACAGGGACTGCGACCATGGCTCCACCGATGCCACTGACGCCGGAAACAAAGCCACCGACAAACCATGCACAGAAAACCATGATGTATATTGGATCAGGCATCTGACGGTTTCCCTATCGCGTGTGAATGGTGTGCGGTCAGGTTCGATTCACAGTTTATTAGCGAGCCGTGTCCCAGTTTGACCATCAGGAGCTCATAGCGTTCCTGAACCAGATTTTGTTTTTCCTTTTGGGCGTTTTTCACGCAGATTTCATACGCATTCATGGTCGAAGTGGAGTAAGTCTCAAGCTCACAGCCGAGATAACGACAAAAGCTCTCATGGCCGTCGGGGTGGATTGTTTGGGGAAATTTTTGTGCGACTTCTTTGCGCCATGTGCTTTCTACAGCGACGATTTCCTTGATGCGTGGGTCTGTGCTGATGGACGGAATCAATTGGTCCATCAGCGCATATTTTTCGGTCATGAAGTTGCGTCCATATTCTTTCGCCCGTTGCAAGTCGTTGCGGTAGGAGCGGAGAAAGTCTTCCGAAAGAACTCCGTGAGTGATTTCACGCATGATGCGAAATGATTCAGGCCGCTCTTGGCACATAGAAGTGCCACCTTGATTTTTTACCGCAAGGAACATGTACAATTCGAGGTCTATGATTTCATTAATGAGGTTTTCGTGAGTATTTTCTGACATCGTTTTTCCTTATTCCCCGAAGTTATATGAGCATGATTGTGTGCGGGGGCGTTGGTCTGTTTGCTGTCTGTGTGTTGTGTTTCGATTTAACGCAAGTGCGATGTGGCAAGGAGAGAAAATCTCTTTGCGGCTTTATGAAAAAAAGAACGAGCATCGTTGTGCAAAGCTGATGCCGTTTTTGTTTTTTGATCTTCCGTGTCGTTGGAGTTTTATTGAAAATCTTTAACATACTGAAATTAATGAAAGATACAATATTTTTTTTATTGTATGTGATCTTTTCAATTTCATTTTTTTGCTGGTAGGTGTGTGGAAAAATATTTCGGAAAAGAAAAGATTTTTTTTCAAAAAGATATTTTTTTTTATTTTCGATGAGGAGTACTTAGGCGTGTGCTGCGAAATAGTTAATATTTTTAGGTGTCTAGATAGATGGTGAAGAATTTCACGTAGTGGCATTGTCTTTGCTTATACACAGCAAGCAATTTACAAATTTGCTTTTACCTGAAGATATTGAAAACGCGGAGGACCTGTTCGCCCCTCTGCAATGACACAAAGACCATGGGGTTCGCTCTGGATTTTCAGAGTTCATGGTCGCCAAGTGGCTGGACGTATTTGTCCTTACGTCTCATGGCAGAGGCGTTGCCAGCATCGAGAAGTGTGTTGGCAGTACCGCTCTGAATGCCTGTCTGTATTGATTTGATGATTGATACAGGCATCCACAAAGAACTCCTTAAATTGAAGAGAGTTGACATGTCTCAAGATAAACATTTGAAATTGGAAAAATCGCTTTCCCCGGCTCAAGTCTGGGCGTTGGCGCTTGGATCGATAGTCGGCTGGGGTTGCTTTGTGTTACCCGGCGATATGTTTTTGCCTCAAGCCGGTCCAATGGGAACCTTGATTGGTTTTTTGGTAGGTGCCTGTTTACTGTGCTTTGTCGCGGTCTGCTATAGTTATATGATCAAGTATGCCCCGGTTGCGGGTGGCGCTTTTGCGTATGCCTATGTCGGATTCGGTCCGACTGCGGCATTTATTTGTGGTTGGGCACTCGTGCTCGGATATATAGCCATTATTGGTATTGATATTGCCGCGCTCGCACTTATTTTTCGTTTTCTTTTCCCAGGCGTTTTTGAATTTGGCGCGTTATATTCCATTGCCGGATGGGAAGTTTATACGGGTGAGGCCCTCCTCATGTCTGGCGCGACCTTGCTGTTTGGTTGGCTGAATTATCGAGGTATCAGTTTTGCTGGTAAGTTGCAGGTCGTTCTCGCTTTCCTGCTTACCGTTGGTATCATTAGTCTGTTTTCTGGTGCGGCTTCATTGGAAACCGCCAGCATGAGCAATCTTGTTCCCTTGTTTGCAGAACACCGCTCTGTCCTTTCTTGTGTGCTGGTTATTTTTGCTATTTCTCCCTTTCTTTTTGTGGGGTTTGATACAGTACCGCAGGCGGCTGAGGAATTTTCTTTTGATCCTGCACGTGCCCGTAATATTATGATCATTGCCATTTTGTGTGGTGTCGTTCTCTACAGCCTTGTGACGCTTTCCGTTGCAATCGTTTTGCCGTACCCGGAAATGCTCGCAAAGATGGATGCCCTTCGTGCAAGTGGTGGCACCGCATGGGCAACGGGTGAAGCGGCCACCATGGCCTTCGGAAAGTTCGGTGCCATCGTGTTGGCCTGTGCTGTCATGGGCGCTGTTTGCACCGGTATCAACGGTTTTTATATTGCTACCTCCCGGCTGTTGCTCAGCATGGCTCGTGGTGGAATCCTGCCTTCTTGGTTCGGTGAAATTCATCCCAAGTACCGTTCACCCTACAAGGCCATTCTGTTTACCATCGTCATTGTCTTGCTGACGCCCTTTGCCGGTCGTGCTGTCGTTGTTTGGATCGTTGACATGAGTTCTGTGGGGACGGGTATTGGTTACCTTTTCACTTGTCTTGCTGCTCGTCGTGTCTTGCTTGGTAGTCCTGAGGTGACAGACAGAGCCACCCGCATGTTCTGCTGCGTTGTGGGTACATTGACTGCTGTGATGTGCATTGTCCTGCTGCTTGTCCCCGGTTCTCCGGCCTCCATTGGTGTGGCTTCCCGCTGGTGCCTGGTGGCATGGGTTGGCATGGGCTTTTTCTTCTACTTCTCCAACAAGAGCGCATGGGCAAAGCTGCCTGAAGCGGATTTGCGGGCGCAGATTCTTGGTCGCCGAGATATCCCTGTGTTTTTCAAATCTCGTGAACCGCAGCCCGTGCTGCAGGAGCAAACACAGAGTTCCTCGGCTGAATAGCCAAGGTTTTTGTCCGACAGAGAATACTGTGAGTACGGATTCTCCTTTTGCCCCTGTCTGCAATATGCAGACAGGGGCTTTTCAATGGAGAAGACCGGTTATGGTATGGGGTTGAGAGGTGCTAACCGGTAATGGCCGCTTGAAAATGTTCAGCAATGCTAGGAGAGTTTTGGCCGATGATGACGAGAAAGCACTCATCCAGCGTTTGATCGGCGGGAGTCAGAGTGTGCGACCCCGGGACGTATTGGAATATTTCCGGTTCTTCTGCATCATGAAAACGAACGACGCCTTTGGCTCGGAGGACTTGATTGGAAAGTTTTGCCACGGATTGTTCGAACACGGTGCGGTCAAGAGGATCGCTTAAGTGAATCAATGAACTTTGGATATTGTCATCTTCATGTGTGGCATTGTGGCCCATGGGTGCCAATTGTGGTGTTGGACGGGTGAGCTTTTTTCTGAAATTTACCCCGTACAGCGTGGTGGACGGGATGTCTCCATGGGACATGAAGTACAGGTCGCCTGATGGATTGAGTTCGCGAAGAGTTTGTTTCAGGGAAATCAAAGCCTCGTCATCCACAAGATCGGTTTTGTTGACCAAAAGGATATCAGCCAGCCGGACCTGACTACGTGCGACTTCGAATTCGGTCAGAGTGTGACTCGCACCGACTGCATCAATGACAGTTGTCACCGAGGCGAAGTCCAACATGTCGTCGAGGTCTGCCAGTTCAGAAAGCAGATTAGCTGGGTTGGCCAGTCCGGTTGTCTCCAGCACTACAAAATCCGGTTGGAATTCCGAAAGAATCCCAGAGAGAGCCGAGCGCAAACTGCCAGCGAGTGTGCAGCAGACACATCCCTCATCAACTTCGGTCACTGCATAACTCTGACCGAGAAGTTTTCCATCCAGTCCTTTCTGGCCGATTTCATTTTGAATGACCGCCACAAAGCCGTTTTTTGCCGCCTGATCTTCGATGAAACGGGTCAAGAAAGTTGTTTTGCCTGATCCGAGAAAACCGGTCAGAACGATCAGCCGAGGCCGATCCGTGATACCCATGGTGCGTTTGTCCAGACTGTTGGACGCTCCAGGTAGATCGGCGGACAGCCACGGGGCATCGGCGAATTCATCAGGTATGGAAGTTGGTGGAGACCATGCCAGTTCAGGTGTCCCGAGTTCCGGGTTGTTCGGGACAAGTGCGTTCCAGCCAAGGCCGAGACGCAGGTCTTGTGTGTTTGGTGCTGGTTCGCTGTGAATACCGGTTTCTTTGCCGTATGTTCGCTGCATTCCGGGGCGAGTTTGGCGGGTCAGCGATTGAGGTGCTGTTTCTAGGCAGTATGATGCGGATGCAGCCAGTGCATCGAATAAGGGCATGGCTGTTTTCCATGCTGGAAAATTTTGATCTTTTTCGCCTGGATTGACTGCTTGTATCAGCCCTGCCGGAGTTTCGAGTATGACTCCGTCCAATGCGATCACTGTATCGTTTTCCGGTGCAGTCAAAGTCAGGGCTACACCTGATTCTTCGGATAGAAAGAATGCTTCAAGGACACCAACGCCAAAAAGGGCGCAGAGGTCGGGGTATAGGGTGAATTCTCGAACACGATCAAGATAATCGTCCTGTTGTGCTGCGATTCCCGCTTGTACGCTGAAAGATTCGATCAGGTCTTCGTCCGGGGCGGGAAAGTAGACGATATGAAAAGTTGCCTGTCCCATGCTGTCGGTTTCACTGACATTCAGAAATTTTAGGCCGTAAACGCCTTGCATGCCTGTGACGCGTACGGTCAATCCGCCTTGCCCTTTGGCGCAGTCGCGGACACCACGCCAACCGAGACGGTGGCGAACGCCAGGAATGAAATTGGCTCGTGTCATCAGTGCGCGCGGAAGCTCCATTGCGGCTTGTGCCGGACTGGCCTGCAAGGCCGGAGGGAGCAGAGTGTTAAAGGGAGCAGACATGGGTTCTCCGGTTGTTTGCGGCCGCCCCGGGGGTGGGGCGGCCGCGAGTGATGGGTGGGGTTACCCGAAGGTAATGGTGTCCCCGTTGCCGAGGTATGCTTTATCTTTCGATCTGAACTTGGCGGTTCCTTCCACTACCGGATATCCGGCAGCGATGAACTTTTTGGCGCAGAGTACGCCGGTGCAATGATTGCAACCGATGCGCTCGAAGCCATAGTCGCCAAGTGAGATGACCAGATCGTCATACTTGGGATCCCAGTCATCAAAGGGCGAGATGTGCAATCCGCCGTAGATGCCGTGGCAATTGTCGTTTTCGTATTTGATCTCATTGTACGCGGTCTCGGCGAAACGGATGATGCCCTGATGGCAGCAACCCGTGACGCTGACAAGTCCTTTGTCCGCTACGTTGAAGTACAGGGATTGCTCTCCGTACACGCGGCAGATGATGGGGATGGCGAAGACATAGCTTGCCATGCCGGGGATGACCTTGTTCAGTCCATTTTTGACCGTGATGAGCTTGCCCGTGTGGCCGCAGTCCTTGATGTACTGCAATCCTTCCGGGTAGAAGCCCTCGGGGATATAAATTGTTATATCCGGGTCGTATTTCAAAGCGACAGGGAGTCCCCAGAAGTGATCGAAGTGCTCGTGGGAGAAGAACAGAGCTTCGATTTCCTTGTTCTCCAGCATCTTGTCGATGCCTTCCCGTTTGAAGCATTCGTCACACCATTTATAGGACCAGCCCACGTCGAGGAGGAATTTCCGCTTGTTACCGCTCATTTCCTCAACTTCTACCAGTGCTGCATAACCACCCGCATTTTCGGGATGCACGGAGTTGGCTTCGATGATGTCCCAAGCTTCTTCCAAACGGTTGGGCAGCAGGTGTTTGATTTTGGCGATACCTTCATCATACGATCCTTTTCCAAGCCCCTTGCCGTTGCCGAACGGGGGCCAGTTGTAGTCGTACTGGTTCACAAGCAGTCCACCTGCTCCCTTGATATCACCCATGAGAACACCGTTCTCGAACCAACTTGTTTCCGAGATGTTCGTCACCTTGACGCTTCTACACATCCCGATGTCTGTCATTTTACGTTCTGTTTCAGGGAAGTATCCTTCACGCATGGGGGAGTATGAATACAAGCCCATGGCTCCAAGCAGGCCGACGCCCACACCGGTTGCGGCTCCCTTCAGGAAGTCGCGTCTTTTCATGTTGTCTGACATGCGATTCTTCTTTCCGGGCTATTTGCCGGGGATGATGTTGACGGCTGCATAGACAGAAGGCAATGCCCATACCGTGACGAAGTAGAAGATCACGCCCATGGCAACGCCTGCGCCGAGGCCTACACCGAATCTCGGAGTCCAGCGGACATCTTCAATGGCGGCTTTGTGCGCTTCATGATCAGCATCGATTTCTTCAGCGGTCTTGGGAACCATCTTCCAAGCCGGCCAGTTGTCCATGAACCAGTGGTGGACCAGCCAAATATTGACCAGCCAGATCATCGGAATCATGGGGAATTGTTGCGGATGAGAGAATCCCTTTTGGGTACCGAGGAACATGTGGGACGTCTTGTAGTAGACAATGTACAGCGCTATGGCGCCGATCAGAGTGACCACGGTGCGCAGGAGCACGTTGACGGGCATGGAATACTTCTTGGGCCAGTTGTCGCAGTAGAATGTGACGAATAGAGCCGGGACCAGGAAGAAGATAGCCATTTCACCGACATGCAGCCAACGCCAGTCAGGTGCGAATGCACGGCGGGTTCCTCGAATAGCTTCGCCCCAGGTCAGTTCCTGCGCGAAGTAGAGGAAGAAGTGCATGGCAAGGGCAATGCCGATGATGCCGAAGAAGCATGCAAAGCGACGAGCCCAGTCGTTTTTGATCAGGTTGAAGGGATAGCGTTCCCAGATGGTTTCCACCAGCCAGACAACCACGGTGCAGCACATGATCCATGAGACATGGAAGTTGCCGGATACGGTGTCCGCAAACTGTTCCCAATATGGCGGGGCGATGGAAGTGAAGTATTGCCATGGATGATACAGAATACCCATGTGCGGGTGCATGGTGACAAAGTAGACTATCATGGACAAGAAGAAGGTCAGTATGAGGATGGAGAATCCCTTGGCCGGCTGCTTCATCTTTTGCCACGGAGCCTCTTCAAAGGCGACCACCCATGCGGGCGAAAGCCAACTGGCAATAGCCGCGAACATGAGTACGGCCAGAGCCGAGTATTCGATTGCAAAGAAACTGGTAACGCCGGGGAGCTTTTCGAGCTGTTCCGGGTTGAAGTATGCAAGGCCGTAGTTGCCAAGCAGGCCTTCGAAAAAGCCCTTGATGAGCGCGACCAGAATAACCACCGAGATCGTGGTCAGGATTGCCCCTTTGACCAGTGGATGTGTGGTTTCAAGCCATTTGCGCTTAAATGGCCAGAAGTTAAAGATGTAGACCATCCAAATCATCATGATCAGCCACCAACGGCAGTACATGTACCCCACGTATGGGGTGTACATGCGCATGATGCCGCGCGGGTCTTGAAAAATCCACCATGTGAGATAGAAGATACCGAGCGTCAGTACCAAGCTGACCAGTGCAGGGACAGGCCCTGACCAGCGCTTGACTAGCTTGCGTTCTTCCAAGTAGCCTTCGCCAAACCGTTCCATTCTAGCCTCCTCTTGAGGGGTTCCGGGATATGGGCCCCACCCCATTTCCCCGGTTGTTCGGTTACCTCCCGGATTTTCCCGGACCGTGTGTTCCTGCCATGGCCTCATATACGGCCGTGAGCAGGGCTTCGCGGTCCGGTGAATCCGGGTCCAATCCTAATCGTTCTGCTTCCATAGAAAGCAATTCCGGGGGAAAGTCGCTTGCGATGGAATCCAACTCCATTTTCGGACGTTTTATGTCCGTTGGCGTTGATTGTTCTTCGCCCGTAGCCACGGCAGCTACACGCTGCCCAGCCTTGAAACTTCCCCTGAAAAGTTGTCTGCGTGTCATGTCCGCCATACTGTATTCCCTTCTTCCTGTTCTGCTTTTTCCCTGAGGGAGCGGTACACCAGATCTGTCATGGGCACTTGTTCTCGTTCTTCGAGGATGTCGCACATCCTGAGAAAATAGTTGGCCGTGATGGATCGCGCCCATTCCCCATCACGAGCTTGCAGTGCGTGCAGCAGTTTGATGTGGTCTGCGAATATTGCTTCACGCTCTTCGCGGCGCAGAGTGAAAAAAATGTTGTAGGTCGCCATGTCGGTGGAGCAGACCTGTTCGACCGTGCGCACCAGAAAATCGTTGCCCGTACCGACGGCTACAAGTCGGAAAAACGTCAGGCTTTCGTTCCAAACTCGTTCAGCCGATTTTTGAAAGATGGAACGGGATATGTTGACGCTGCATTGCTTGAGTTCTTCAAGATGACGTGCCCCGATATGATGGGCTGCATGTTCCGCCACTACGGGCAAGAGCATGAATGCCGCTTCAAGTTGGTCGGCCATGGCCTTCTCCGGGCTGAGATTGAGATCGAGTGGATTGTCGTGGGCGGGAGAAATGCCGACGCGAAGATAGCAGCCGCTTCCGGGACGGATGGAAACCAACCCTCGTGCTTCCAGCGAATGCAGAATACCGCGAAGTGTGTTTCGACTGACGTCAAGCAAACTCACAAGCCTGCGTTCCGGGGGGAGCCGGTCGCCGGTCTTGAGTTCCATGTCTTGAATGATCTGACCGAGTTTTTTGA
The DNA here is from genome assembly GCF_027923765.1 of Pseudodesulfovibrio nedwellii. Classification (NCBI taxonomy): domain Bacteria; kingdom Pseudomonadati; phylum Thermodesulfobacteriota; class Desulfovibrionia; order Desulfovibrionales; family Desulfovibrionaceae; genus Pseudodesulfovibrio; species Pseudodesulfovibrio nedwellii. The sequence goes on from NZ_AP026709.1 coordinate 135,834, forward strand.
GAGCCAACTCTTTCTTTCTCATGTGACACTTGCCGCCTTTGCGCGTTTTTGTGCGCCTATTGGAGTTACCAATTAGCTGCCTGTACACATTGCAGCCAACAAAAATGTGTAAATTAGAACAAAAAGAACCAATTTATACTAATTACTAAACCAATAGGTGAATTGGTAGAACCAATCAAGTAAGAACGTGCTGCTTTTTGGTATGACCGATTTACAACGGTAGAGCCTCGCTCAATGATGATTTATTGAGCGAGGTCGTAAGGAGGCGTGAGAATTTGGAGGTGTTGGGTCTATTTTTTGCGCTTGGCTGCGATGGCATCATTCAACGGTGTGAGTATGGAGTCGAATGCCTTGGCATCAAAATCAACAAAGCGGTTGGGCTCGGTTGAGCAAAGAATTAGTACGGTCCGTAGAATGTTTTTCTCATAGTATGGTTTGGCATAATAGGAGCGAATGCCTCTCGGGATAAACAGTGCCCAGTCAATGGGCTTGATGCTGTCGAGGGTGTCGTCCACAACGAGATGGTCGATTTTGAAGCGTGCGATATCTTCGGCAATGGTTCCCTTGTAGGAGAATTTTTCGCCAGGGGTCATGTCCGCCAGAGGTGCACCAACACCGGTTACGACAACGGTCTTTCTGCGGGTTTGAATGTCGGAAAGCATGACGGCATTGCACCGCTTACCTATTTCGGACAGTTCAAGGACACGCCTGAGCATGTCGGAAATATTCGTGGCTTCATTGAATATTGCTTGTGTGTTTTCTGATTGTGTATTGGCCGTCTCTTTTTTCCCGATGTAAATAGGCAGTGCGGAAATACGGATCAGAGCGCTTTGTTTCCATGGTACCCATTGTAATTCCACGTTGGCTTTGAGGGGTTCTCCTTGTGTTGAACAGAGATCAAGCGTCCCGTTCCATGGGCGATTAGGCAAGTCCGGCAGAATTGATTCCATGATTTCGTCGTTTGTTTTGGGCGATATCTCTGTAAAATGGGGGAGCAGGCCATTCATGGCTCGCGGTAGAGCGAAAAGTTCACGTGCAGCCGCATTGGCCTGTTTGATTCTGAGTGACTGATGGTTCATCAGGATGACGGGAGTCGGTACATTATCAATGCGGAGCCGTGATTCGGCGTCGGTTTTCTGGATGTCTCGGATAACATCCACGGTGTCATCGACATCCAGAAGATACCCGTAATAATACCGTGGATCGGATGAGTTTACGGCGCCGGTTAGTTTGAGCCACATAATCCCGTCAGCCGGGGTGTGCACTCGAAAGACTGTCGCCATAGTTCGGCCTTCTCGCACGGCTTCAAAGAAAGCATCAAGGAGATGGACGTCTTCAGGTAGAAGCATTTGTTTTCGGAACGAGATGTTTTTTAGAAATAGACGGGCACTGTCTCCAAGTGGGTGCAGGGAGTAGTCGTTGAGGAATTCGATACGCGATCTGGCTATTTCTATTCGCCAGAGGAGAGCAGGGAAATCATCCACAAAACTTCGGAGGTCCTGCATGGGGATTGCGTGGTTGCTGGGGGCGGTTCCTGTGTTTGTATCGCGTGTCATAGTGCCTCCTGTTGACCTAGTAGCAATTACTGTATTTCATGTGCTTGGTCAACGGGGGGAGGTGGTGATTAACAATTGATGTATGCCTTTCAAAATGAATTTCAGCTGTTTGCATTGAGCAATATGCATTGTTTATTCTGTACTCAAGGCCTTAATTCTTTATAGAAAGAGGGTTGTTTGTAGGCTTTTGACAGTCAATCCTTTCAAGCTGCAGAGGCAAATATCGGCTTTAGTAAGTACCTGTCCCGGCGAGTTCGGATTATCGAAACCAACACAGCGCATACCTGCATTTTTAGCGGCCAATACGCCATGGGTTGAGTCTTCGATGACAATGCAGTCCGCAGGAGAAGCTCCGATTTTTTTAGCCGCCAACAGGAATATGTCCGGGGCGGGTTTGGCCTCCTTGACATCGTTGCCGCCCACGATCGTTGTGATGGTTGTGTTCAGACCTATGGCCGTCAATGTGGCTTCGATAACATCCGTTGTATTGGAAGAGGCCAAGGCAAAGGGGATGCTCTGTGCTTTTAGATCATTAAGCAGGGAGACTATGCCGGGAATGGGGAGCAATCCTTTGGTCGCACCGAGGAAAGTCTTGTAATGTTCCATCTTGGCATCAGACATTTCTTGTGGTGTTGCTTTGAGTTGATACTTTTCCTTCATGAATTGCCATTGGCTGACACTGGAAGTGCCAATGAGATGGCGGTATTCTTCTGGTGGACAGACGACGCCAAGTTCTGCGGCATACTCGATGAATATTTTTTCGTGGATAGGTTCGGAGTCGAAGAGAACACCGTCCATGTCAAAAAGGACTGCTCCAGGTTGTTTCATTGTATATTCTTTGACGTTTTGCGTCCGTTAGAAAAATTATCGGGCATGGTCACTCATCAAGGCTCATGCGTCAATGATCGATTGTTCGATGGAAGTATTGATGAGTTCCCGGTTCATATGGTTTTTTTTTGCTCAATCGTTTGTCATGAAAAGGTTTTATCTATCGTATTCGTATAGGATAAAAAATAATGACAATTGTATGGATCTTCGTTGAGAAGGGAGAGTTTTACTCATTACGGAACAAGGGGGCGGTGGTTATACATATGTCGTGATTATTTCCTATGGAGATATACGCTGACGTTTGGTACGAATATCGGGTGGAGTACCCAAAGGGTGTCTTTGGGGTGGGGAGAACCGTTGTGATGGGGGATCATGTCAAATTCAAAGACAGACGGCGCTAAAAAAGACGAGGAATTCAAGGTAAACCGCGAGCACTGGGCAGACCACTCCATTTATTATGGTGCCAGTGTGCATGTGAGCAAGATCTTTGAAGAGGAGAAGCTCAGTGGTCGTATCGTCGGTTTGAGCGAATATAACTATTTGATTCTCGAAATTCCGTTGGTTATCGGGCATCGGGCGCGTTATACTCCTGGGTCTACAGTCATCGTGAAGTTCGTGAATGAAGGGACTGTTTACGGATTTTATTCTGAAATACTTCAGGTTCATTACGATCCTGCCCCGATCATGTATCTCAAATATCCCAGTGAAGTTGAGTCCTTTGAATTCCGTGCATACAAGCGTTTCGCCGGTAGAACGCCTGCTCGCATGTTCAATGATGAAGCCCATTATTATTGTCTTATTGATGACATTAGTTCCGGAGGATGCAGCCTTTCCGTGCATCAGGCCAGTCTCAAGGATAAAGAACATATTTCCCTGGATGAAAAGGCCCAACTTGTTTTCAGCCTGTCTGGTCTCGGAGAGATTGAGCTTACGTGTGTAGTTAAAAGCATGTCGCAAGAAGACGATACACTTTGCTATGGCGTAGAATTTGATACCACCGGAGAATCTTTTGAGCAGATAAGGCAATACCTTGAAATGTTGTCACGTTGAATTGATATAAATTGTGCGGATAGAATGAGCTTGCGGCCATAGATTGGTTTCAGGCTTTTTTTTGTCAGGCACTGTGGAGGTATTGAATTTGCAATAACTTATGCTTACGGTATATTCACGTCAATTTGTTGAAAAGCTTTCGGTAGGATGATGATTAATTATATGGTCCGATCTAATTATCTGCATGAGGTGCAGCGCACCTTTGGCGGAACCGGTAACCTGGATGTCATGGGGTTCTTTACTCAGGCATTGTCGGTACTTGTGCCGATGATTTTGGTTATTATTTTATGGCGGTGCCGTAGGAAAATTATTTTTTTGGCTGCTCGATTGGTCACGCGGACTTTGTTTTCGCGACATCGCAAGATTATTGAGAATTATTTTGTCTCACGAGGTGTTGTTCTTGAAATTTGTCTGTATTCCGGTGGTGGCGTCGGCCGTCGGTTGTGTAGTGCCCGTGTTACACGTGTGGTTGGTGGTAAGATGGAATTGCAGTTGCTCGATACCAATCCTGTGGTTGCCAAGCTAAAGAGTGCCCGTGTCATTTGCTTGATGAAGCCTTTTGCGTATTCAGGCAAACGGATCAATGCTTTTGTCTCATTTATCAGCCACATGGAACGTCGTGGGATTGTGATCAAGGAATTGTCGGTGATGACACCTATTCGCTATAAGCGCATCATCCGTCGACAACATGCCCGGCAGCGCGTAGCTCGTGAAGGAACTGTTCGCGTCAAGGTGTGGAGTGGACGCAAGGCGAGTACATTTTGGATGATGCGCCCGGATTTGCAAACGGTGAACAACCCTGCGCGTTATGGAGAGTATACACGTTTGGCCGTAGAGAATATCTCGGCTGGGGGTATGCGTATGTACGTGGTGAATCCTAAAGGGCCTCTGCCGCCGTTACAAAAGGGAAGTCAATTGGTGCTTCGGGTCAGTATTTGGAATCCGAAAACCAAGAAGTATACGTATTTTACAGCATTAGGAACTATTCGTAGCCGTTTTTCAGGCAGGGGTGGGGCTATCGGTCTGGGGATACAGTTCACCTCAGAAGGCGAACCTGTCGGTAGCCGCTATAGTTGGCACACTGTTAATGGCGGTATCCAGTCGCTTGGGAAATTCCTTTCTCAGCTTCAAGATTAATAATACGAATCTGGCACGTTTCTATTTCTTGCAATCAGAACATAGACCATACAAGTACATCTTGTGGCGAAGCAAGGTAAAGCCATGTTTTTTGGCAAGCTGTTCCTGACGCTGTTCAATGACATTGTCCAGAATTTCAATATTTTTTCCACATTTTTCACAGATGAGATGGTCGTGATGGTCTTTGCCGTAGCTCGCTTCATATCTGGTGACACCATCCGCAAAGTCCAGCGGTTCGACCAGGCCCGAGTCACTCAAAAGTTTGAGTGTTCGATAGACCGTGGCTTGACCGACGGAATTGTCTCTTTTTTTGACTTTGGCGTAGAGTTCTTCTGACGACAAATGATTGTCATGTTTCAGAAGGGTGTCCAGAATGAGCCTGCGTTGCGGCGTCATCTTGAGATTTTCATTGGTCAGATATTCTGCAAAAACATCTTGCGGGGCTTTCATTGTATATCCCGTCGGTTTGTTTGAATTTCGATACAATCTCTCAATACGGGAAGCAATAAAGGGTGTCAAACAGTCCGTCATACTTTTTTTTGTAGTTATTAAATCGTCATCTTTTGATCAATTTTCTTTTCAGCCTTGACATTCAAGGGCGTGGTTTCTACAACCTGTTTCCTGCAAAGCGATGTTGCCAGACAATATCGCCCCATGCGGAGAGGTGGCAGAGCTCGGTTTAATGCGCTGGTCTTGAAAACCAGAGACGGGGCAACTCGTCCGGAGGTTCGAATCCTCTCCTCTCCGCCATATAACAATATTACTTCGTATCAAGAAGTGTCATAAGTCCTCGTCATGAGGGCTTTTTTTGTTCCTTGTCGCATCTGAAAGACTGAGGAGTGGAGATGCTGGATATGTCAGGAGTTATTTTTGGGTGTAGATAAATAAAATTGTTGGTTCGGTTCCGTATTCATCATCCGCCATAAGCCCCATGCCGAGTAGCCAGGACATTGTGAGTTTGGCTTCGTCTTCGGAGGGGACTTCGTAACGGACAGGGTGAAGGTTGTTGTCATCATTTCGATCTGAACCTTCGTCTTCGATGCCTACGTACCAATCTTCGTGTATGCCACCGTGATGTGTAATGTAGCGAAGTACTTTTTCTACCACGGCTTCGTTGACTTTGGGGGGAGTTGTGTTGGGCATGTTTTTGTCTCTAAGTATCACTGCCTCAACCTGTTTTATTTGGTTGAGGGCCTGTGAAAGTTTATATTTCTTGTCCTACCGGACCGAGTAGTTTCACAATGTCGTCAGCCTTTACGCTCTCGAATTTTTGATGGAATTCATCGCGTTCGCGACAGAAGAGCCTTTCACTTTTTACTGGCCGGTACAGAATCATTTCTTGGTCGTCTTGCGCATTGGTGGCGTTGGTTACATTGTCCAAGGCAAAGTAGATATTGCCATTTTTTTTATTTCGGAAAAGAGCCATATTTGATCTCCATGTGATGGGTGCGAAGTTGCTTTTTGGGGAAGTAGAAGCTGTGTTGCGTGGACACTTGTAGCGTATTGATTGAAGTTTGGGCAAGTTGCTCAACGATGCTCAATATGGCTCTACACAATCGGTTTTTTTGGGTGTGTCATAAGGGAATATAATCTTAAATGATTGTATTATTGGGGTTTGTATTGTTTTTTGGCTTGAAGTTAAGAAGGCTTCTTTGCTTTTTATGAAGTGAAGCAGAGGCTATGAGATTCGTCTGGTTTTGTCATTGGACAGAACCATTAAAAAATTTATCTTTGTTGCGGCCGAATATTACAAGAAAGGTATTGTTCTTTTATTTGCTCTTTTTTTCTAGTGATTCATATTCTTGCATGAATTTTTTAACTTTCTCATGCCCATTTTTAAAGTCGAACCTGTCAAGCAGGGCACCAAGTTCTTTTGCGAAGAGTGGGGCCGAGTGTGTTAATTCGAGTTCGATGGATTGGTAAACCCCTCGGGCTTCAACGTCGTGTTTCTTTAAGAGTGAAGAAAGTTTTGTGAGGTATGGTGTTATTGATTTGATTTCTTTAAGAAGTTTTTTGTCTGTTTTATACCCATTTATATTCTGCTCCTTTTGGGGGAATGTTTTAAAGATGCCTCTTTCAACCCGTTTTCTTTCCATTTCAAATGTGCGCAGTTGGCTTTGAATTGTTTCAGAATTATTCAGTAGCGCTATTTCCATTTCCAAAGCGGATTGGTGCAGAACATTTGCTCCAACGTTGCCCGCGACACCCTTTATGCTGTGGACCAAGTGTTGTGCTTCATCAAGTTTATTCATGGAAATCAAAGTCGGAAGTTGTGAGTACGATTCTTTGCAATCATACGCGAAATTAATGAGGAGCCTTTTGAGAAGCACTGTGTTGCCTCGGACCCTTGCGAGAGCCTGTGCCGCGTCTATGCCGGGGATGCCCTCAAAAGCATGAAGAGGAGTTTCTTCGGTTGAGGGAGGACTGGGTGTGCTTTTTTTTACCTTTGAACAGTTGCGGAGCCATTTTGAAAGGACTTCCATGAGTATATCTGGATCAATCGGCTTAGTAACATGGTCGTCCATGCCAGCAAGGAGACTCTTTTCCCTATCGCCGACGAGAGCATGTGCCGTCATTGCAATAATCGGGATCGATTGGAATTTTTCGTCGGCTCGGATATTTTTTACGGCCTTGAAGCCATCCATAATCGGCATTTGAATGTCCATGAGTACAGCATCGTACGTGTTGACCTTGACCATTTCGACCGCTTCCTGTCCATTGTTGGCAATGGATACAATGATATCTGCACCTTCAAGAATTTCCCGTGCAACTTGTTGATTGATTTCATTGTCTTCAGCCAACAAAATATGGGCTCCGGCCACATTGGGTGGTATTCCTATTCGTGTTTTTTCAGCGGTGATTTTGTTCATTCGGAATTTGTCGTTGGTGATGGTTTCCATGATGGTGTCAAATAGAATTGATCGATTGAATGGTTTGAGCATGAAGCCGTCCAGATCAACTTGTTCAGCACGATGTCGAATTTCATCTTGGCCATATGCCGTGAGCATAATGACTTTAGGAATATTTTTAAGTCGTGTGGTCCTTTTGATTTTTTGTACCAATTCGATACCATCAATATCCGGCATCCTCCAATCCGTTATAACGAGTTTGAATGGGGACGATTCATCGTTTTTATACAGTAATTCAAGAGCCTGCCCTCCGTTCTTCGCGGTTTCCACATCGAAGGTGAAAGAGCGCAAAACCTTGTCGAGAACCATTCTTGACATTTTACTGTCGTCCACGGCCAAAACTCGCATCCCTTTGACTTCATTTGGATATATGTGATGTGCACCTGTATGTTTGGCTTGTAGTCCGAACGGGAGGGTAAAAATGAATTCACTTCCTTCTCCTATGTCACTTTTTAGTTCCATGGCGCCGCCCATCAATTCCACGAGTCTTTTACTGATGGTCAGACCGAGTCCCGTTCCTCCGAATTGGCGAGAAATGGAACCATCAGCCTGACTGAAGGGTTGAAATAGTTTGGCGGCCTGTTCAGGAGAAATCCCTATGCCTGTATCTTTGACGGAAAATTGAATCAAAGCAGTGTCATTCGTTTCCTCAATGAGTCTTGCTGCAATGATGATCTCACCGGATTCCGTGAATTTTATGGCATTTCCGGTCAGATTGAGAAGCACCTGCCCCAGTCTAAGCCGATCACCGATAAGGAGATTGGGAACAGTACTTTTTACCATCAGCAGGAATTCGATCCCTTTTTGTTCTGCCTGAAGGCCGAGCATGTTGACTATGTCGTTGAGCACATCGTCCAGAATGAAATCAACTTCTCCAACTTCCAGTTTACCAGCTTCGATTTTGGAGAAATCAAGTATATCGTTGATGATTCCAAGTAATGATTTTGCTGATATATCGACCTTGGTGAGATAGTCGGACTGTTTGGAGGTCAATTCCGTTTTGAGAGCAAGGTGTGTTAAACCAATAACTGCATTCATCGGGGTGCGTATTTCATGGCTCATTCGAGCTAGGAAATCACTTTTGGCCCGGTTGGCGTCTTCAGCTTCCAGTTTGGCTTTTTCAAGTCTTCTTCGGCCTTGTGCCCGTACGCCGATGAATCTGGCTCTGGTGAGGCCTCCAAAAAGAATAATAAGAAATACATATGTGTAAATGATTGTGTAATTATTGAATATTTGCGCATAAGATGTCGCAATGGTTGATGCCCGAGTAAGGCATACGACTTTCCATCGGCGTGTATCTTCGTTGAGTTCGTTGCTCCTAGCATTTGGGGCAACAACGATGGTTGAATAAGTATATAATCCTTCCGTCGCGGAAAATTGTCCTTCTTTGGATGAGGTCATTTGTTTCCATGCATGAGGGTTTATCGTGCCGAAACCAACGGGTTTTCGATCTTTATACATGAATGACCATTCTTGACTTTTGTCTGGAGATAAAAGCCAATATCCCTCGTCGTTCAGGAGCATGGAGAGTTCTCGATCACTACTTTTGTTCGCAGCAATACTATCCAGTATTTTTTGGCCAAGATAGTTGAGGATTACAATGCCGAGTTGTTGCCTTGAATCGTCATAAATGGGCATGGATACCCTAATCATGGGCTTGAGCGGTTGTTCGATTTTTCCATTTTCTATATTGAGATCAAATGGTGATACATAAACTTCACCCTGTTTGAGATTCTGTGATTCCTTAAAGTAATAGCGGTCACTTTTGTCTTGGAGCTTTTGCGAAGGGACTGCCTTTGGGTGTCCATTGTTGTAATTGACCCGGACGAGTTCCATTCCGTTATTGTCGAGGATCCTCACTTGATCATATGATTTGTTGATCCGGCACAATGCTATGAATTCCGATTCCAAATTTGATTGAGTCGTGGGATTTCTGTCCTTCAGAAAGCGTTTTACTTCGACGTGGTTGCCTGCCAGTTCAAGATCGTTAAACAGACTTTTCAAATCAAGACTGATCGTACGAGACAGCAGATTGTTGTGCATTCTTTCGTTGATTTTAATGACATTTTCTATGGATTCAGTTTCCATGAGATACATATAATAGCAACCAGTGGCAGCCAAAGCCCCAAGGATGATGGTTGTAATAAGGAAACTTCGAATGATAATAAAGGATTCAGCGTGTTTCTTCTTCACATTTGCCTTCTTCTTAATCTGTTGAGGTAAAGAAAATTGCATATGTAATTTGTTATCAGATCATAGAGCCTTGGCGCATTATTATTTTGTTCTATGCGATTTCTTTTGAGCCTCTTGAAAGGGTGATTTTATTATTAGCATGTTGTGTAATGGTGAGAATGTTTGGAATATTGTGAGTCCTGATGGTTTTTTTTGAAAGGGCAAATTCTTGCTATAGGGTCATTCGTTCTTCGATGGGAAAGAAAAATGGGTTCAGCTGATGAAACAGTTGAACCCATTTTATTGCGTTGTGAGTTTCTTTGAAAATGGAGTGAGCGGGGATTCTGTCAACGTTTTGTTTGAACCGTCTGGAGTGAGTTGTGGCCGCTGTCAGGGTTGTTTCTGATACTTAGGGCGTCCCTGATACTGTGTAAATGGAACAGTTCTTTTGATGGTACAAATTATGAGGCAAAATATTCATATCAGATTATAATACTCAATTAGATATTGAGGCGTAGATTGTACTATCTGGGTAGGATGAATTGAGGGGAACTGTATTGTGAATGGATAGGAGGTGTTAAGGATGAATATATCCCTTAACAATAAGGTGAGAATTAATTTGGCGGTGTGCATTGGGGTCATTCTGATTTCTTTGCCGCTTATGTTCAGGGCTTTGGATGAGGTTAATCGTGATTGGAATGCGTACACATCCAACGCGGTTGCAAGACAGAAGTTGCTCACTCAGATCAAGGAGCAATTTGGTTACGGTGGGATTATTCATAATTTTAAAAATTATGTTCTTCGTGGTCAGCCCAAATTTAAAGAACGGATTACGAAGAACCAAACACAGATTCTCGGATATCTCGATGAATATAGGAAGCTAGGGGTGACCCCAGCCGAAGAACAGGCTTTGGATAAGATCAAGGGGGTCATGCAGAATTATTTTTCGAATGTCGTTCTTGTCGAAAAGTTGTGGGCCGAAGGGAAAACGCCCAAAGAGGTGGATGGAGTTGTCAAGATTAGTGACAAACCGGCTTTTGAAGGATTTTTGGTTCTCAATGAACGCTTCAACGTGATGGAAGCCGGATTAATCTCGGGCATGGAGAGTTGTATTTCCCAAGTGACGTGGGTCAGTGCAATTTCAATGTTGTTATTGATTTGTCTCGTTTTGATGGCAAATTTTCTTCTTCGTAGTGTGGTCAGGGATACCGGTTTGATTTCCAATTGGGCATCGGCGGTTGATAAGGACATCTACCATTCAGGCGAACTTGAGTTTAAGCGTTCTGACGAGTTGGGGCTTTTGGCTGATTCCGTGCGGGCTATGACGACCAAATTGACGAGTGTGATTCGTGAGATCGTATCCGTATCAGAAAAGGTCAGTTCCTGTAGTGACACTTTGTCCATCTCAACGGATGAAATTTCAAGAGGAGCCTCCCAACAAGCCGCCAGCGTAGAGGAAATTTCAGCTTCCATGGAGCAGATGGCGAGCAATATCGGGCAGAATGCGGAAAATGCCCGGAGTACAGATACGATTGCCAGAGATTCGGGCGCGCGGGCCACTGAATGCGGCAAGGCTGTAGCGCATACTGTCGATGCTATGAAAGAAATTGCTGAAAAAATATCCATTATTGAAGAAATCGCCCGACAGACCAATTTGTTGGCACTCAATGCAGCTATTGAAGCAGCAAGGGCGGGTGAACATGGTAAAGGGTTTGCCGTGGTCGCAGCCGAGGTCCGTCGATTGGCAGAACGAAGCGGCATCGCAGCCACTGAGATTAGCGAACTTTCAACCACCAGTGTGGATGTGGCTGACAAAGCAGGAATTATGCTGTCGGAGCTTGTTCCTGATATTGAAAAGACTGCGGAGTTGGTTCAGGAAATCAACGTGTCCAGCAACGAGCAAAATACCGGCGCTTCACAGGTTAACACGTCTATTCAGATACTTGATGAAGTTATACAGCGTAATGCTACGGTTTCGGAACAGACTGCCGGAACAGCTCAGGAGCTTTCATCTCAGGCGGAATATCTTACTGGGATTCTGAATAGGTTCGGGGGGAACGATGGTGTGAGTTTTTCTCCGCCCACCGTGGTCACGACTGTACGGAAGTCTCCGGGAACCTTGAGCGAGGGGGGTGTCTCAAGAGGGTTCGAGTTGGATATGTAGGCGACGAGTAGAAGTTGTGCCGGAAAAGAAATTGTGTCGATTTTTGTAATGTTTCTTGTTTTTATTAAGCCTACGGTCCTTACAGATGCATTGTGAGGACCGTGGGTTTTGAATGTTTCGGATTCCATTGTTGTCTTTGTTGATTTTTTCATATCGCTTTTTCGAGATTCAGGAGCTTCATCTTTGCATCCAATCCATGAGCGAAGCCAATGAGTTTCCCGTTGGAACCAATGACCCTGTGACATGGCACGATGATTGGGATGGGGTTTTTCGAATTTGCCATACCGATGGCACGTGAAGCGTTTGGATTGCCTACGGCTATGGCTATTTCTTTGTAGCTTCGTACTTCGCCGTAGGGGATGTCGCTGAGTGCATTCCATACGTCTTTTTGGAATTCTGTTCCGTGTGGAGTTAGGTTCACAGTGAAGTCTTTTCTTTTTCCTGCACAATATTCGAGTATTTGTGTTTTGGCTTTATCAAAGATTACGTCGTTTTTTGTCCACGCTGGGTCGATGATGAATTCGCGCTTTCCTGTGCCGGTGACCATGTGCAGGTTGGTGATTCCCTGGTCTGTGCCAACGAGGATAATTTTCCACAGAGGGGTGTCGAATGTCGTATACTGAAGCATATTATTTCTCCTTCGAAGAGTTCCATAGGCAGAGCGCTGCATATGCCCTGTATGGACGCCATTTTTCGCTCTGTTTCAAAATATTATGTACGGTTGGTTTTTTGTCGTCGAGCATCATTGCCTTGATGATTCCGAGGTCGCTGGCCGGGAAGCTGTCGATTATGCCCAGTCCTCGCATTCCTACATAGTTGACCGTCCACGGCCCTATGCCTTTGAGTGCAGAAAATTGTTGGTTGAACGTTTCAAGGCTTTGGTTTGGTGACAAGGAAATTTTTTTATCGATGACCGCCTGTATGGCTGTTTGAAGGGTTTGTTGTCGGGTTTTGGTAATTCCCAATTTATCGAGGTTCATAGTCATGAATTCTTTTGGCTGTGGGAAAAAAAAGTGAAGTCCATGTGGGAAAGAGTCGTCTGTTTGAAGATTACTTCTCTTTGCAATACGCCCGGCAAGGGTGGTGGCTGCTTTGACCGTGATCTGTTGACCGAGGATCGCTCGAATGATGAATTCGAATGGGTCAAAAGCGACGGGAAGTCTCGGCACGTGGCTATTGTCCATGCCTTTTGAAAGCAGAGGGTCATTGATGAAGCGTTTATTGATGTCGGAAAAATCCGTATCCAGATCAAACATTCGTCGCACTTGATTGTGTATTTGCATGAAGCATTTGATGTCGTCACAGACAATGGACAATGCAAGAGCCGATTGGGCCGGGTGGTCACATACTGTGAAATATCCGCGTGTGTTTCGAGTGCGGAAAGTCCGGCTGTAGCTTGTATGTGTAACCAGCTCTACGCCTTCTATGGCGCGAATCCTGAGGAATGTGAGGATTTGCTTGAAGTCGAAGGGTGGAGAATAGCGTAAGAGCAGTGTGGTGTTGTCCTGAATATGTGCTTGCTGCGAAAGGTTTCTTGCTTCGGTTGGCGTTTTCCCGAAGGTCGCTTTGAATGCCTCATTGAATTGTTTGATGGAGTTGAATCCAGAAGCAAAGGCAATGTCTGTCACGGGTTTGTTGGAGGAGATCAGGAGCTTTTTTGCAAACAGAGTTTTGTGATAGCGGGCGATTTTGATCGGCGGCACACCGAGGTTGTCTACAAAGAGTTTGCGCAAATGGCGTTCGGAGATCATGAGGTCTGCGGCTAGCTCGGCGAGAGTATGGTCGTTGAGATAGCCGTCAAAGATGTTTTTAAGAGCCGTGTCGACGACTGATGTACCATTTGCATTGCCGTTGTAATAATCGATTTCAATATCTGGACGACATCGAAGACATGGGCGGAATCCTTTTTCCAGGGCGGCGAATATGGTGTCGAAATATTCGACGTTCTCTTCTTTGGCTGTGGGGGCTGGACAGGAAGGGCGACAGAATATCCCTGTTGTTTTGACGCCGAAAAAAAAATTCCCATCAAAATTCTTGTCTTTTCTTTGCCGTGCCCTGCTGAATTTCGTATCCATGATGCTATCCTGCGCTTGAAGTCATTCAATATCATGTTTTTGGCCGAATTTTTCGCCAGTGACTAGCGGTTTTCGGTCCGGGCATCATTTTATTATGGCTACAGTGCGCAGTTTTGATGCAATTTTTGTAGAACCAATGCCCCGGCTCCCCGTGCGTAGTTTTCTTCGCGCCAAGGGCGGATGACAAGGCGTGGCATGGGGCCAAATACTTTGGAATTGCATGCGTCCATGGCTTGGGACAGCGGGGCGAAAAGCATGTCTTCAGCTAGATTGTTTTTGCCTGTGATAATGATAGTTTCCGGATTCAGGATGCGGGTCAGATCTGTAATACGCTTGCCGAGAATAGTACCCGCACGGGTGAAAATATCAAGCAGAGCCTGTTCGCCATTTTTCGCAGCATCAATGACGATTTCTAACGTGATGTTTTTTGATTCAGGGTGCCACAATCCCTTTTGAGCTGCTTTGTGTGCTTCTTTGAGAATGGCGTGAGGCGACGCGACCGCCTCAAGACAGCCAGTCATACCGCAACGACATATTGAATCATGGCAGTTGCCTCTGACGTGACCGAATTCTCCGGCCATTCCTTGCCAGCCACGCACCAGAGCACCGTTGGCGTAAAGTCCCAGGCCGACGCCGTGTTCTAGAGTGGTGACGACAAAATTATCGATTCCTTGTGCTGCGCCGAACCAATGTTCGAATATGGCCAATGTGTTGGAGCTGTTTTCGATAAAAGTTTGGAAGCCGGTCCGTTTTTCCACCAGATCCTTGAATGGGACATCTGACCAGTCAAATCCCTTGTTAAAACCGGGATGGAAATGGATCATGCCGTTATCGGAATTGACCAATCCTGGTATGCCGAGACCTAGGCCAGAGATATCCTCCGGTATGAAACCGTTTCGCTGACAGCACGTTCTGACGGTTTCAGCAACGAGGTCAGCAATTTTTTCGGGAGTTGTGGCATTTTTATCCAGAAGTCGTGCATGAGATCCAATGATCTGCGCTTCCAGATTGATGACCACCACGCTGATTTGTCGTGATGTGATATATGCTCCGGCGACGAAGGTTCCGTCTGGATTCAGGGAAAGCAGGATGGGCGGACGTCCTGTGTGGTTACCCGGAGTCGATTTTTCCAACAGCAGGTTTTCTTGAAGCAGAGCCGCAGTGATGTCTGTAACTGTTGATTGTCCCAGTCCGGTCTGGGCGGCTATGTGTGTGCGCGAGATTTCGCCCTGCAACCGGATTGTTTTGAGCACGCTGTCACGGTTAATGGCGCGCATGAGTTCCCTGTTGGCCGTTTGCACTCGATCTCTTTGCACTCGATCCCTCCCCTCTGAATTCGTTCGATGTATAGTCGTCAGCGAGAATTTTTACAATAAGGGAGATGAGATCATGCAAAAAGGGTCGCCGAAAACTCGGCGACCCTTTTTGATTTTTGTTTGTGAGTAGGGGCTATTTCCAAGCCGTCCCGTTCGGTCCAAATACGTGAACCTTTTCAGTACGGGCTGTCAGGTGGATGACATCGCCGGTAGTTGCTTCGCTGGTGCCGGGTGTGCTGGCAATGATCGCAGTGCCGTCGGACAGTGTACAGTAGAGATAACTGACATCGCCCAACCGTTCGACTACATCCACTTCTGCCTTGAGCAGACCGTTTTTCGGCTCAGATAAGAGCAGGTGTTCCGGCCTGATTCCCACGGTGGCCTGTGTGTTTTTATTTCCGGGTGTATCATGCTGGATGGTGATGGTCTTACTGTCCGGCAAGGCTATTTCAACCGTCGAACCTTTGACCGAGGCTACATTACCTTTGAGGAAATTCATTTTGGGCGATCCTATGAAACCGGCGACGAATAAATTGGCCGGGGTGTTGTACAATTCGAGCGGTGCTCCGACTTGTTCTACACGACCATCGTGAAGCACGACTATTTTGTCGGCGAGGGTCATGGCTTCAACCTGATCATGAGTGACATAAATGATGGTCGTGTCGAGTTTTTTGTGCAATTTGGCAATTTCTATGCGGGTTTGCACTCTGAGCGCCGCGTCCAGATTGGACAGAGGCTCGTCGAAAAGAAAGACTTTTGGATTGCGGACAATGGCTCGGCCGATTGCCACACGCTGTCTTTGACCACCAGATAGTTCCGCCGGACGGCGGTTCAGATACTTGGTTAGTTGCAGGGTCTCGGCTGCATGGCGGACACGCTGGTCGATTTCCTGCTTGTTGTGCTTTTTAAGTCTTAGGCCAAAGGACATATTTTTATAGACCGTCATGTGCGGATACAGTGCGTAGGACTGGAAGACCATGGCGATACCGCGTTCACGGGGCTGGACCTCGTTAACCAGTTTGTTGTCAATGTGAATTTCACCTGCCGTGACTTTTTCCAGTCCGGCAATGACACGCAACAGTGTGGATTTTCCGCAACCGGACGGGCCGACAAACACGACGAACTCACCGTCTTTGACGTCCATATTTACGTCATGGAGGACTTCGGTTTTGCCGAAGGCTTTATCGATATTTTTCAGTTTGATATCAGACATGTCTTTCCTCTATTTGACAGCACCGGCGGTAATGCCGCGGATCAGGTGTCTGGACAACAGAATGTAAATGATCAGGATCGGGACGATAGCCAGCGTCAATGATGCTAAAACAGCATTCCAGTCGGTGACATATTGGCCGATGAACTGCTGGACGCCTAAGGTGATGGTCTGTGTCTGTTCGCTTGGAGCCAGAATCAGCGGGAACCAGAGATCATTCCAAACCGGGACCAGCGTGAAAACGCCGACAGTGGCGATGGCCGGGCGGGTTAACGGCAGAATGACCTTGAAGAAAATAGTGTATTCACTCACACCGTCACAGCGTGCGGCCTCTTTCAGGTCCTTTGGTATTTGCTGCATGAATTCCGATAGAATGAATATGGCCAGTGGAATACTCTGGGCTACGTAGACCAGCACCAGTGCGGTCAATGTGTTCGTGAGGTTCATGTCCACGATGAGTTGAAGCAGGCTGACCGAGCCGAGGCGGATGGGAATCATGATTCCGATTGCCAGATAGAGGCCGAGCCATTTGTTGCCCTTGAATTCGTATTCGGACAAGGCCCATGCTGCCATGGCTCCAAGGATAAGGACCAACGTCAGTGTTGCCACCGTGATGATGATGGAGTTCATGAAATAGATTTCGAAATCCGAACGGACCAACACCTTGATGAATCCCTTGAGGCTGAATGTATCGATTCCTGGCAGACTCATGGGGCTGTTGAAGATGGCTCTACGTGATTTGAACGAGTTGATGATCGTCAGAAAAATGGGCCACAGGGCGATGAGCGTGTATGTGAGCAGAATTATATGAATGCCCAGCGTGCTGACGGTTTTCTTGGTTTTGTGCATGACAGTTTCCTACAGTGCGTACCGGCGCAGTTTGCGTTGCAGGATGAAGAGATACAGCAGGACGCCGAGCAGGATGACCATGAACATCATGGTCGCGATGGTGGCACCCATTGTCGGGTTGCCCAATTGGAGTTGGAATCCGAAGAAGGTACGGTAAAAAAGAGTGCCCATGATGTCACTGGAGAAGTTTGGTCCGGCCAAAGCCCCTTTGACCGCGTAAATAAGGTCGAAGGCGTTGAAGTTCGCCACAAAGGTCAGAATGGAGACCATGGCAATGGTGGGCAGGATGAGTGGCAGTTTGATGTGCCAGAAAATTTCCCAGTGTGTGGCGCCGTCAATGATGGCTCCTTCCACCAGATCATGCGGGATGTTTAGCATGGCCGCGTAGATCAGCATCATGGGAATGCCTACGAACTGCCAGACCGAGATGAGTGACAGGGTGACAAGAGTCGTGCCCTCTTGTCCCAGCCATGGCTGGAACCAGTCTGTTAGGCCGATGAAGCTAAGAAGGGTTTCACTGACGCCCCAGAGTGGACTGAGGATGAGTTGCCAGATGAAGCCGATGATAACCACTGACAACATGGTGGGTATGAAAATCAGTGTGCGGTACGTGGTGCGTCCCGTGAGTTTCGGCAGGCTGAGCAGGGCTGCCAGCATTATACCGATTGGATTTTGTACAAACATGTGGACGCAGAAAAATTTAAAGTTGTTCAGAAGTGCGTTCCAGAACGGTTTGGACCATTGGGGGTCGGTGATCAGTGCGATGTAGTTGGCCAACCCTGAGAAAGATAAAGCGTCATTGCCGTCAGTTGCATAGAGGCTTAATCGGATGGAATCGAGCAAAGGGTAGATCATGAACAATGTGTAGATGATCGTTGCCGGAGCTAGGAATAGCACGATGTGGTGTGGGAAACGGGCGAACCTACCGCCTGATGCGCTCATTCTGATACCTTCGGAAAAACGTGAAAAGGGACCCCCGTATGGGAGTCCCTTTGTTGTTGGATTGCTATTGTTGGGGCTTGTACCATTTTTCGAGACCGGCCTGCGTTTCCTTGGCAGCGTCCTCGGGAGTCATGGTGCCGTTGATGACCTGAGAGCTGACATTCCACAGCTGGTTCTCAAGGTTCGGGTTGCCACGTGAGAGGATCTGGTAGGAGTTACGGATGGTGGACTCATGCGTGTTGCGCCAGTTGATGAATTCCTGGGCAACCGGGTCTTTCAGAGAAACCTTGTGGTTGGACAGGGGGAAGAAACCGGGCAGGGAATTTGCGTACAGTTCAGCAAATTCGGGAGTGGATAACCATTCCAGGAACAGGCGAGCGGCTTCCTTGTTCGGAGAGGCGGCATTCAGGCCTAGTGCTATGTCGGTATGATCGGATATGTACCCTTTGGTAGCGCCTTCTGGCAGCGGCGGGGGAAATGCACCGAATTTGAAATCGGCTTGAGTGTTGAATGTGGTGATGTCCCAGGAACCGGCGGGATAGATAACGGCACGGCCAAGGGTGAACAGGTTCTGGCTGTCAGGATACTTCTGCGCCTTGAACCCTTTACCCATGTATGGTGCCCACTTAGCGAGCTGTTTCCATGTATTGACATAGGGGGCATCGGTCAGCTTGGCGGTTCCGGCGATCAGCGCTTTGCGGCCTTCTTCGCCTTTCCAGTAGTTGGGACCGATGTTTTGGAAACCCATGGTGGCAGCTTCCCACTGGTCGGCTGTGCCCAGTGACAGGGGCGTATAGTTACCGTCGGCTTTGATCTTTTCGAGAACCGTGAAGAATTCTGTTTCGGTTGTAGGAATGGACAGACCAAGTTCTTCGAAGATTTCCTTGTTGTATATGAAGCCGTGGATGACGGACGCCATTGGAACCGCAAAGGTGGAATTACCGTCATCGGTTTGCCATGCGGATTTGGCGACGTCGGAAAATTCTTTCATGCCTGCAAGATCGTTCAGATCAACAATATAGCCTTTGTTGAACATTTCGAGGGAGGCGTCGAAGGGACGGCAGGTGATCAAGTCGCCTGCTGTTCCGCCAGCCAGTTTGGCATTGAGGCCTGCATTGTACTCTGCTGGAGGCATGGGAGTGAAGATGATTTTGATATCCGGGTGTTTCTTGCTAAATGCCGGAATGATGGTGTCGGTCCAGATGTCGCTGTCGTCATTGCGCCAGCTTTCGATTTTCAACGTAGTTGCGGCAAAGGCACCGGTCGCGAGCATGCTGACGATCAGCAGCGCAGCCAGCGTGAATTCTGTAAGTCTTTTCAGCATCGGTTCCTCCCTGTTTAGGATTTTGATGAACAATATACATCTCCATTCAGACTTGAGCAATGTGAATCAGGGCTTCTCTCAGATTCTGTCCTGATTTATTCAATGCTTCCTGCGCCTGAGTCGGAGTCATTCCCTTGGCGACAAGCACGGCGGGCTTGACGGTGTAATGGGTTTGTTCGAGTGCATTTTCAGCAATTTCAAGAGATACATCGGCTATGGAGGCGACCACTCGGGCCGCTCTTTTTCGCAGTTTGGCATTATCCGGTTCAACATCAATCAACAGACCGTCATGAACATGTCCCAATCGGGTCATGACCAGTGTTGAAAACATGCCGAGAGCTGTTTTTTGTGAGGTCCCGGCCTTGAGACGGGTTGATCCGGCAATGACTTCCGGCCCTGTATCGAGCAGGATTGGGTGATCGGCAATGCTGAGCAGACGGGATTCGGGGTTGTTCGCGAATCCGATGACCAGTGCGCCGTTATGTCTGGCTTGTTCAGCGAACAGGCAGGTGTAGGGAGTGTTGCCGCTGGCAGAGACCGTGACTACGACATCTTTGTCGAAAATTTTACTTTTTTTGAAGTCATTTAGCGCAGCGTTTTCGTCGTCATCGCCCGGAGTTGTGATGGTCAGGATGTTGTCGGAATCGTCAGCACGGTAAACGGCCAGACGATTTTTCGGCCATCCGAAAGTGCATGGCAGTTCAATACCATCCAGCCCGGCCAGAACGCCGGAAGACCCTGCTCCCACATATATGAGTCGGCTTTTTTGGTTTTTCAGGCGAGCAACTGCACCAAGCGCAGCGGATTCGAGTTGTCCCATGGCGGCTCTGACCGCAGATACTCCATTGATCTGGTCTTGCCACAGGTGGGTGAGGACGTCACGGGATGGCCATGTGTCGATACCGATGGAACGGGGTGAAGTGCGCTCTGTGGTGGCGCGTGGAGAATCCTTTTTTGTTGGCATAGATAAGTGGGTAGCACAGAGACCTGTGTCGGGAAAGAAATTCGATTTACTTCGGTCACCGATTTTAAAGTATATGTTTGCCGTTGTCGCGTTAATTGAGTAGGCCCTCTAAAGGAGCGTAAACCATGCAAGATGCCAAGTTTTTGGTTGGAGTAGACGGTGGCGGCACCAGATGCCGCGCTCGTATTTCCGATATGGATGGGAATATCCTGGGTGAAGGGCGAGGCGGACCAGCCAATACTCGTTTGGGTTTGGATGTTGCGTTTGGGAGCATTATCGCTGCCACGGACATTGCCTTGGCCTCGGCAGGACTGAGTCTGGACAGGAAAAAAGACCTGCATGCCGGGCTTGGACTGGCTGGGGTTTCGCTACAGAGAGAGCGAACTTTGCTGGCCTCATACGATCATCCCTTTAAATCCATGACGATTGAATCCGATGCGTATATCGCGTGTCTTGGCGCACATAACGGTCAGGATGGCGGGATATTGATTCTCGGCACGGGTAGTTGCGGCTGTGCCATCCTCGGCGGAAGAGAACACACCGTCGGGGGTTGGGGGTTCGAAATTTCCGATCATGGGAGTGGTGCATTTATCGGGCATCAGGCGGTGCGTGGTTCCTTGCTCGCTTTTGAGGGGGTTATTCCCATGGGAGGGCTGGCGATTGAAGTCATGGATCGCCTTGGTAATTCTCCGGAAAGGGCCGTTCCATGGGCCGAACAAGCTACTCCCGCCAAATATGGTGCGTTTGCGCCTTTGGTTTCCCAATGGGCAGATGATGGCGATGAAATGGCCGAAGATATCATGCGTCAGGCTGGCCGGGATACAGCGTTGTTACTTCGTGCGTTGGCGGCAAAAGGGACTGACCGTGTCGTCATGATTGGTGGCGTGGCAAAGCCTATCAACAAATGGTTGCCAGAGGATGTCAGGCAGAGTCTCGTTTCTCCTCAGGGAGATTCTTTGGCTGGCGGGTTGCTTTTGGCACGAAAACACTGTGAAAAGACAGCTGTTTGAGGAATGGACGTTGTGATCGAACGGACTTCGACGTTGATGTACCGCGAAACTTGTGAAGCTCCTGCGGTGGTTGCTCTTCAGAAAGAGAAAAATGACTCTATCTGCGCTGAATTGGCATCTCGATACATGAAGACTCCTCCGCGTTTTGTGGCAACTTGTGCGCGTGGTAGTTCCGATCATGCCGCCAGTTATGCCAAATATCTCATGGAAGTTTATCTTGGTTTACCGGTCATGTCCGCCGCGCCGTCGGTGGGGTCCATTTATGGCAACCCGATGAACCTGCAAGGCTGTTTGTTTATTCTTATTTCTCAGTCCGGCAAAAGTCCCGACCTGCTTGCCAGTGCTCAGTGGGCGCGGGAGAACGGGGCATTCATTCTTGCTTTGGTCAATCAGGAAGAGTCCCCTGCTGCCGATATGGCTGATGCTGTTATCCCGTTGTTGGCTGGGCCGGAAAAGAGTGTGGCCGCTACCAAGTCATATATCGCTTCTTTGAGCACATTACTTCATTTTACTGCCGCCATGTCTGGAGATATGGCCTTGGGTAATGCTTTCAATCGGTTGCCGGACAATCTGGACAAGGCTCTTTCGCTGTCTTGGGACGAAGCCGTGGAGCCGTTGGCCGATGCTGATAATCTTTTCGTGGTTGGACGTGGTTTGAGTTATGGCGTTGCCCTAGAGGCGGCGCTTAAGCTTAAGGAGACCTCTTCACTGCACGGAGAAGGTATCAGTGGTGCTGAAATTATGCACGGCCCATTGGCCTTGATCCGTCGTCGTTCCCGGATTTTGATGTTTAGTCAGGAAGATGCGACCCGCCCGGGTTTGTTGGAGTTGGCCGAGGTCCTGCGTGGCAAGGGAGCTAAACTGTTCATGGCAGAGGAGGGCGCTCCTGCGTCCGGTCGTTTGCCCGTGGTTCCCGGCATGCATCCGGCAGCCGCACCCATTGCCATGATTCAATCTTTTTACACTATGGCCAACCAACTTTCATTGGCGCGTGGCATGAACCCGGATAATCCACCTTCTCTTAAAAAGGTGACGGAGACGCTGTAATGCGCAGATATTTTACCAACGGCAGAATCTTTACGGGCGATGCCATCTATGACGGCTTGAGCGTTGAAGTAGAGGATGGAAAGGTCGTTGCTCTAATTACTGAGGGAGGTATGGCCTGTGGCGTCGAGGTCGTTGACCTTGGTGGTAATCTACTCACTCCCGGTTTCATCGACGTACAGGTCAATGGTGGTGGCGGCGTTTTGTTCAATGATAGCCTCACCCCGGACGGTCTCAGGATTATTATCAACGCACACCGTCAATTCGGGACTACCGGATTGATGCCCACGCTTATTTCTGACGGATGGGAAACCATGCTCAACGCTGCCGATGCTGTTCGGCAAGGATTGCAGCAAGGGATATCCGGTCTGTTGGGAATCCATTTTGAAGGGCCGTATATCAACCCCGAGCGCAAGGGAATTCATCAGGAGAATTTTGTTCGTGATGTGGACACAGGCGCATTGGAATTATTGTCTGCCGATGATCTGGGTGTCGTCATGACTACGGTGGCCCCGGAGCGTGTGCCTAATGAGTATATTCGCTCTTTGGCTGATGTCGGGGTCAAGGTGTGCATCGGACATACCGCGGCAACCTATGATCAGGCTCGTGCAGGGCTGAGCGTCGGTGCGACCGGAGTTACCCATCTGTTCAATGCAATGTCGCCGTTGACCAGCCGTGAACCAGGCGTAGTAGGTGCTGCGCTGGAAGATCTTGAGAGCTGGGTAGGTGTCATCGCGGACGGACATCATATCCATTTTGCATCGTTGCGGGTGGCGGTTGCCGCCAAGAAACGGGGCAAGGTTATGCTGGTGACGGACGCTATGCCGAGTGTCGGGGCTAAGGATAAAAATTTTGTTTTGCAAGGGCAGCCTATTTTGGGGGACGATGGTCGTTGTCAGTCAGCAGAGGGTACCCTTGCAGGGTCCGATCTCAATATGGCTGCCGCTGTTCGGAATGCTGTTGAGCAATTGCATCTGCCTGTGGAAGAGGCGTTACGTATGGCGTCTTTGTACCCGGCGACCTTCCTTGGTTTGGAAGATCGTATGGGACGCATCGCTCTTGGTTGTCAGGCTGATTTTGTTTTGTTGGATGACGATTTTCGTGTGCTTGATACTTGGATTGCCGGAGATAATTCTTTATAAATGGGCAAGGTTGAATAATGCAGGAACGAGTCAGAATATTGGTTGTCGGTCTGGGCAATATGGGACGTTCTCATGCCAAGGCGTATCATGCGTTAGATGGTTTCGAAATTGTGGGGTTGTGCAGTCGTCACGCCACGACCCTGAATGATCTTCCGCCTGAATTGATCGATTATCCACGGTTTGATGAGTATAACGAAGCGCTGGAATCGGTGAAGCCCGACGCGGTAAGTATCAACACCTATTCCGATACCCATGCAGAATTTGCGTGCAGTGCTTTTGAGGCAGGCGCGCATGTCTTTTTGGAAAAGCCGATGGCTCCCACGGTTGAAGATTCCCAGCGGGTTGTTGATGCAGCCAACAAGGCAAATCGCAAATTGGTTGTCGGATATATTCTACGTCATCATCCGTCATGGGAGAAATTTGTTGAGCTGGCACAAGGATTGGGCAAGCCGTTGGTTATGCGCATGAACCTGAATCAGCAGTCCAGCGGCAGCGAGTGGGGTGTGCATAAGCAACTCATGCAGTCCATGTCTCCCATTGTTGATTGCGGTGTGCACTATGTGGACATCATGTGCCTCATGAGCGGCGCAAAACCTGTGAAGGTCAATGCCATGGGAGTGCGACTGACAGATGAAATCGCGCCAGACATGTACAATTATGGTCAGTTGCAGGTCTATTTTGATGATGGTTCCGTGGGTTGGTATGAAGCCGGATGGGGCCCTATGATGAGCGAAACTGCTTTTTTCGTGAAGGATGTTGTCGGTCCGGAAGGGTGTGTCAGTATTGTTGCCGCAGAACAAGCGGGGCAGGGGCCCGGGTCG
Source organism: Pseudodesulfovibrio nedwellii (assembly GCF_027923765.1). Lineage (NCBI taxonomy): Bacteria > Pseudomonadati > Thermodesulfobacteriota > Desulfovibrionia > Desulfovibrionales > Desulfovibrionaceae > Pseudodesulfovibrio > Pseudodesulfovibrio nedwellii. Next base: position 160,347 of record NZ_AP026709.1, read on the forward strand.
TCGACTGTAGAAGGGCATACGCAGGCGAGTCGTTTGCGGTTGCATCACTCCCAAACCACTGCAGATGGGGCTTTTGTCAAAGAGGATGAATTGATTCAAGTGGAAGACGAACCCGATCACGATGGTTTGTGTTTTCGTGAGCAGGTTTATTTTCTTAAGGCAATTCAGGAAGATATAAATTTGACAGAACACATGCGAGATGCAGTCAATAGTTTGCGTATTGTTTTGGCCGCGGATAAATCAGTTCGTGAAGGCCAGCCTGTTTCTCTTGTAGAATAGTTTAAAAATACAATTGTTTTTTGATGAATTAAAAAGGGCTCACTCAATCGAGTGCGCCCTTTTTGTGTTTGTGAAGAGTCTTGTTTGGTCATCTTCTAAGTTTAAAAAACAGGGGCTGAAGTCTTGCCATAAAAATTATAAAAATGTGGTGAAAATGTGTTCGGACGAATAAATTATATACTTTTTTGACGGGAAATAATTCTCTATCAAAAAAGTATGAAATCCTTGTGCCAGTTGGGTCAATGTGGTGAGTTGAGAACGAATTTCAAAATACCTCCTAAAAAGGTTCCTCAATGTTTTTAGTGTTTTAATCTGTTTATAATAATAATTACTAACAATTGAAAACAGCTTGACGATTGTGATGGAATTAACATACCGGCTCGGTATGGATAAAAACCTCGCGAATAGGTGGGTTATTAAATCTACCCATCCAGGAGGAGTTTTTTGACAAGTTTTAGGGCGCTGCCGGATGGCTGCGTCAGGGGGCCGGAAGAGGACCCGGAAACGGGACCTGAAGAACGGGCTGAAAGGTCGGTTCGTTGCCATCAACGCTTTTGAGGAAAGGGATCACACATGGCAAACGGTAAAAGGATGTTGCGATTTGCTGCAATCATGATCGCGCTGGTCGGCGTGCTTGGTTTCCAGATGGAAGCTATGGGCATGCTCGACACAGTGGAGAAGGCCACGGGTACGCCTGACGTGATCATGATCGACACCATCGCCAAACTAGAGTCACTTGAACAGTCTGCGGCAGTGTTTGAACATGACGCACACACAAAAGCCCTGAAAGAACAGGGCATGAGCTGCAATTCCTGTCATAAGAAGGATGCGGAAGGGAACATGACCCTGACCTTCAATCGACTGGAAGGCGAAGGACAGCCCGAATTGTCCGCGTCAGAGCTCAAAGACATTTATCATGACGGCTGTATTTCCTGTCACGTCGAAAGCGGCGACAAGGGATTCAAGACCGGCCCCATGGTGGGCGAGTGTCGTAGCTGTCACCAGGCCAAGCCTGAAATCGTCGCAGAACGCGTCGAGGCTGGCATGGACAACACGCTTCACTTCATTCACTGGGATTCCAAGATTATTCCGGCTGACGCGGGTGAGCAAACCAACTGTGGTGCTTGCCACACCGTCTACGACGAGACCGCCAAGAAAGAAGTCTACAAGAAGGGCGAGGAAGACAGCTGGCGTTATGCGACTGTGTACTCTCCTGAAGAAATGGCGAATCTTTCCACCAGGGAAGTCTTCCACAATCAATGTGTGACCTGTCATCAGACGCTCATTGAGAAGAAGGCCGAACGTAGTGGCCCCGTTGATTGCGCAAGTTGTCATGAAGCCAAGAAAGTCGATGCCCGCGAAGCAGAGAACGCCAAGACCGTGAAGGCCATGGGCGAACTGCCGCGTTTGCCGCGCAAACAGCCTGACGCCGTTCTGATGATGGCCAAGGTTGAAGGCCCGGCACCTGAAAAGGCTACCGGTATGGCTCCTGTCGCGTTCAATCACAAACTTCACGAATCCGAAGTCGACACATGTAACGTGTGTCACGTTCAGGGTGTCAATGCTCCTGTCGACACGAGTTTCAAGGCCATGCACGACGTGACCTTGGATAGCTCCTGTGTTGGGTGTCATGCCAAGGAACAGAAAAAGCCCGAATGTGCTGGTTGTCATGCAGCTCGTCCCGTTTCCAAGGCCAACTCCGAAGCCACATGCAAGAGCTGCCATAATGCAGCCCAGCCCGCGCCCGGAGCAACCAAGGAAGTCATGCAGACCGAAGCTGTGAATTTGATTGCTTCCCGTCCTGCAAGTCAGGCCATGGTCGCAATCGAGGACATTCCGGAAACTGTGACCATCGGTGTCATCTCCGACAAGTTCGAGCCGAGCAAAATGCCTCACCGCAAGATTGTGCTCTCCATGGCGAAAGGCATGAAGGATAGCCCACTGGCTAATACCTTCCACGCTACGCCTGAGGCCATGTGTGCTGGTTGTCACCACAACGCTCCGGCATCTGTCACTCCGCCCAAGTGCGCGAGCTGTCACGCCAAGCCGTTTGAGACTGATGGCAAGCCCGGTTTGAAGGCTGCGTATCATGCCCAGTGCATGAGCTGCCATACCGAAATGAAGCTCGAGAAGCCCGCTGCCACGAATTGTGTCGCGTGCCACGAGAAAAAAGCCAACTAACCGAAGGAGAACGTTAGATGTTACGTAGAACATTCCTCGGACTGTTGGGCGCCGCTGGCGCGAGTGTCGCGCTTCCCACGTCGGCAAAGGCCGGAGGTAAATCCTTTGGTCCGCATCCCGACACGCAGGCCGTGCTCTTTGATGCCACTCGTTGCATTGGTTGCCGCAAATGCGAGCTGGCCTGCAACGAGGTGAACCAACTGCCCGCACCCGACAAGAAGTTCGACGACCTGACGGTCCTCGACACCAAACGTCGGACCGATGAAAAAACTTATACTGTCGTCAACAAGTTCCAGGGAAAGACCGGACCGGTCTTTGTTAAGAAGCAGTGTAATCACTGTCTGGAACCTGCCTGTGCCTCCGCCTGTTTTGTCAAGGCGTTCAAGAAGGAACCAAACGGAGCGGTCAGTTATGACGCTTCGGTCTGTGTCGGCTGCCGCTATTGCATGGTCGCCTGTCCCTTCGAAATCCCGGCATACGAATATGATGAGCCTCTGACTCCCAGAGTCATGAAGTGCACCTTGTGCGCACCCCGTCTGGCCGAAGGCAAGTTGCCCGGTTGTGTGGAGCGTTGCCCCAAGGAGGCACTGACCTTTGGCCCTCGCGATGAGATTATCAAGATCGCCCGTGCGCGCATCGCCGCTTACCCTGATCGTTACGTGGACCATGTCTACGGCGAAAGAGAAATGGGCGGCACCAGCTGGATGTATATCTCTGGCGAGCCGTTCACCGAGATTGGCATGCGTGAAGATTTGGGTACTGCCTCCGCACCTGAGCTGACTGCTGGTGCATTGGCTGCGGTTCCCATTGTGGTTGGTCTGTGGCCTGTGCTGCTGGGCGGTATTTATGCCGTGAGCAAGCGCAAGGATAAGATTGCCAACGACGAGCGCGTCGCGGCTGTCAAGGATGCCCTGACCCGAGCCGGTGAAGAAGCCGAGAAGAAGTTGCATGAGCAGCTGTCCAAGGCTGAAGTCGCCAACCAGCGTCGCATCGAGGTCGAGGTCAAGAAAGCCGTTGAAGAGGCTCTTGCTCCTAAGGAAGAAGAAGCCGAAACCGGTGAGGAGGAATCCTAAATGTCTGTCGACACCATTGCGGCTGAAAAGAAATCCTTATTCACGCCGTTCAATATTATTGCTGGAGTCATTCTCATTGCCGGACTCATCGTCACGGTGATGCGTTTTACCGGCGGCCTCGGAGCCGTTACCAACCTTGACCAGAACAATCCGTGGGGCATCTGGATCGGTTTCGATCTGATGTGCGGCGTTGCCTTGGCAGCCGGTGGATACACCACCTCTGCAGCCTGCTACGTGTTCGGTCTCAAGAAATTCCATGCCGGTGTCCGTCCGGCCATCCTGACCGCATTCCTCGGCTATGCCCTCGTGGTTTTTGCTTTGGGATACGACGTCGGTCGTCCTTGGCGTTTGCCGTACCCCCTCTTTGTTCAGCAGGGAACAACGTCTCTGCTTTTTGAAGTGGGTTTGTGCGTCATGCTGTACCTGACCGTGCTGTTCATCGAATTCACACCGGCCCTGTTCGAATGGCTCGGTATGAAGAAGATCCGCAACACCGTGGTTAAATTGACTCTGGTCCTGACCATCTTCGGTGTGGTCCTGTCCACCTTGCATCAGTCCTCTCTGGGCGCGTTGTTCACCATCGTGCCATCGAAGCTGCATCCGCTCTGGTATTCGCAATACCTGCCGGTATTCTTCTTCGTGTCGAGCATTTGTGCCGGGTTGTCCATGGTCATCTTCGAAGGAACTCTCTCTCATAAGCCCATGCACCACTTGATGGACAAGGAGTACCTGAATAACCACGATGGTCTTATCCTTGGATTCGGAAAGACCGCTTCCCTCGTGCTGTTCGGGTACTTCTCCATCAAGGTTATTGGCTTGGCATACGACAACAACTGGCACTACCTGACCACCGGCTACGGCGCGTGGTATCTGGTTGAGATGCTCGGTTGCGTAGCCCTGCCATCTTTCCTGTATGCCATCGGCGTTCGGGACAGGAATATCACTGTCATCAAATGGGCCGCTGGACTGACTGTCCTCGGCATTATCGTCAACCGATTCAATATCTCCATGGTTGCCTTCAACTACCACCTGCCTTCCGCAGAGCGGTATTTCCCGAGCTGGGGCGAGATCACCATCTCCCTGTTCGTAGTCACCATCGGTGTGGTTGTTTTCCGGTTCATCAGCACCAGGATGCCCATTTTCTACGAGCACCCTGATTACAAGGGCGAACACTAGCCTCGGGAGGTATTGAGATGGAATTCTTTAATTTACAGGATTACTACACCTTCACCAAAGGCACAGTGTATCTGATCATGGGAGCAATTCTGGTAGGGGTCACCCTCTATTGGCAGTTCCTCATGGGCGGAAATAAAAAGGACGACTAGGCGCTTAGGCCATCGTTTTATAACTAACGATATGACAATCAAGGAGAAGCGGAAATGTACGATTTCCTGACAGGGCCCATGCTCTGGGTGACGTTTCTCGTCAGCTTTGGCGGCCTGATCGTTCGCGCCGTCATGTATGTCAGGGGCCTGAGTTGGCAGCTTGACAGAGTGGCCTATCGCCCCAACATGAGTTACGGACTGCGCGGTGGATTCCGTTCCATTCTGGCCTTTATCATTCCGTTTAAGGCCCGTTTGTGGAGAGTTCGCCCCGGTTTTACCATCATCTTCTTTGCCTTCCATATCGGATTGCTCGTCACTCCGATCTTTTTGGAAGCACATAATGTGATGCTGCAAGATGCATTCGGATTCAGCCTGCCTGCGCTGCCCACCTTTGTGGCAGACACGCTGGCCTGGATATGCCTGGTCGGCGGCCTGTTCATGGTTCTGCGCCGTATTGCATTCCCTGAAGTGCGCATCATCACCACCTTCTACGATTACCTGCTGCTGGTCATTACGGTGATGCCTTTTGTCACCGGTTTGATCGCACGCTACGAGATGGGCGATTACAACTTCTGGTTGATGGCACATATCATCAGCGCGGAAATCTGGTTGCTTTGTCTGCCTTTCACCAAGCTGAGTCACGCCATTCTGTTCTTCATGTCCCGCATGCAGCTGGGAATGGATTACGGCATCAAGCGTGGTGGCATGAAAGGCTCGGACATGTCCTGGTAATCGGGATTGAGACACAGCCCAAGATAATGGAGAATCACAATGCCTGAAGGAAAACTTTGCAACAGGACGCCCATCAAGACCGATGAACAGCTCAAGCTGACTCTCGGCGATAAGGGCGGAAAGCAATATTACGAAGAAATGAACCACCTGGATGTGGATTCGGAAAAGCTGTGGGCAACCATACAGAAGACCATGAAGTCTAGGCTCAAGACCTGGCTGGAAATCTGTGCTCACTGCGGCCTGTGCGCCGAATCCTGCTTTTTGTACCAGGTTAACGGACGTGTGCCGGAACAAGTTCCGTCCTATAAGATCCAGTCCACACTTGGCCAGATCGTCAAGAAGAAGGGCAAGGTCGACAACGAATTCATGCAGATGTGCATGGAGACCGCTTGGTCCAAATGCACCTGCTGTAACCGTTGCGGCATGTACTGTCCGCACGGCATCGACATGGGTATCATGTTCGGCTACCTGCGCGGTCTGCTGTACTCTCAGGGGTTCGTGCCGTGGGAACTCAAAATTGGTTCCGGTATGCACCGTGTGTATCGTGCTCAGATGGATGTTACCACTGAAGACTGGGTCGAGACATGCGAATGGATGGCCGAAGAGACCGAAGAGGAATGGCCGGGCCTTGAAATTCCAGTCGACAAGGTCGGCGCGGATATCATGTACACCTGCAACGCTCGTGAACCCAAGCACTACCCGGAAGACATTGCCGAAGCGGCTATTCTTTTCCATGTGGCTGGTGAAAACTGGACCGTCCCTTCGGAAGGGTGGGAGCAGACCTCTCTGTCCATGTTTGCCGGTGACTGGGAATGCTGCAAGGACAACGTTCAGAATGTCTACGACGCCATTGAGCGTTTGAAGCCCAAACGTGCAACCGGCACCGAGTGTGGTCACGCACATCGAGCCACTGTCATCGAAGGCCCTTACTGGGTTGGTCGTGAAGATGGTCAGCCGCCTGTTCCTTACGTTCATTACGTGGAATGGTTGGCAGAAGCGCTGCGCACCGGCAAGCTCAAGATTGATCCTTCAAAGAGGATCAAGGAGCCGGTTACCTTGCAGGATTCCTGCAACTATGTGCGTAACCAGGGCCTCAAGGATGTCACCCGTGAGATCATCAGCTACATAGTGGAGCCCGGTTATTTCGTCGAAATGGCCCCCACTAAGGAGCACAACTACTGCTGCGGCGGCGGTGGTGGTTTTAACGGCATCGGCAAGTATCGTGAACAGCGCAACATGGCTCTTCGCAAGAAGATGGATCAGATTCTCGATACGGGTTGCAAGCTCGTCATCGCTCCGTGTCATAACTGCTGGGACGCCATTCGTGACCTTGAGGAAGAGTATGAAATCGGCATCCGCTGGTCCTTCCTCAAACCGTTGGTAATCAAGATGCTGGATGTTCCCGAACATCTGCTGCCCAAGGACGAGTAACCAAAGGACGAGGTGAAATATGTTCAAAAAGATTCTACTGGCTACCAGCGGTGCTCCGTCCACCTTCGGCGCCGCCCGTGTCGCTTTCGACATGGCCAAGCGTTACAACGCAGAGGTCATAGTCTTTAACGTCATGGGTGTACCCACCAAGGCCTTCTCCCAGGAAGTCAACGACGTCCGTACCGGTGAGAAGATTGAGGTTGACGACGAATACCGTTCCTGGGTTGAGGAGGAGTTGAAAAACACCTTCGCAAAGCAGATTGAGAGCGTGGAATTCTCCAAGATGATCCTGACCACCGGCGTGCCGCATCGCGAGATTCTTCGTGCTGCTCGCGACGAAGATGTGGATTTGATCGTCATGGGTGCAAGTTCCGGTGAATCTTCTGCCTACCGCAAAGGTTACCCTGGTTCCACCTTGCAACGTGTTGCTAAAGCAGCCCGTTGTCCGGTGATGACCGTGCACCGCGAGACCGCGTCCTACTGGGGCGGTTTCGGTAATATTGTCTTTGCTACTGACTTCTCCAAGCAGGCGGAGAACGCGTTTAAGTTCGCTTTGGCTTCTGCCAAGGAGTTGGACTGCGACCTGACGCTTCTGCATGCGCTGGATATCAGCGGTAAGGTGCTGGATCAGAACTCCATTGAAGACGATCTCATCGCAACGCGTAAGCGTATCCGCGATACGTATGTTTCGCAGATGGGCGATTTCAAGAACTTCGACGTCGAGGTTTGGGAAGGTGTCCCTTATGTGGAGATCGTCAAGATGGCTCGTGAGCGGTCTGCCGACCTTATTGTTATGGCACACCACAGCCGAGAACTGGACCCTGAAAAGGCTCGTATCGGTTCCACCATGGAGCAGGTTATCCTGCGCGCTGGTTGCCCTGTGGTCAGCGTCAGCAAACCTGACAAAGTATAAGAGTGTGAAATGCGTCCGGCTCTTGCTGGGCCGGACGCTCAAATATTAATGCCGCAGTCGGCCTTGGCGGGAGCGACTGCGGCAAAGTCAAGAATCAAAATAATGATTCATGCGTACCAGGAGGGTTGTTATGTCCAAGAAGATTCTCATCGTTGATGACGACAAGGAAATCCGTTCTTATTTGTCCGAACTTCTCAGCGACAACGGTTATGAAACCGTGACTGCCGTTGATGGTTCCGAGGCTGTTGAGATTGCTCAGCAGGAAAAGCCTGATCTCATCACTCTTGATTTGGAAATGCCCAACGAGTGGGGTCCCAGATTTTACCGCAAGATTAGCCAGGACGAGGCACTCAAGCGTACTCCCGTTGTCGTAATCAGCGGGCTCAACTCAATTAAATACGCTATTCCCAAGGCGATCGCAAGCCTTACAAAACCTTTTGAACCTGCTCAGTTGCTGAAAATCGTCAAGGACGCAATCGGCTAAATTGTAGGCATGGGGGCATGCCGACCCACGGATTTCCATAGTCCGTGGGTCGGATATTCATGCTTGAACAAGTGTGCGGGTTGAGTGTACGTTCAAAGGGTTGCGGGAAACTCAATACCTTGAACAATGGGTAGAATGAATGCCAAAGAAAATTATGGTGGTGGATGATGATCCAGATATCGTCGATTACCTCATCAACGTGTTCGAAGATCACGGATACGACACCTGCCGCGCCTCCGACGGGATATCTGCATATGACGTAGCGAAGGCTGAAAAGCCGGACCTCATAACGCTTGATATCGAAATGCCTCACGAGTGGGGGCCAAGGTTTTATCGTCGGTTGACAAGCGAAGAGGAGTTTTCGGATATTCCGGTGATAGTTATCAGCGGATTGTCCGGGATACATCTGGCCATTCGGCGGGCTGTGGCGACCATCAAGAAGCCTTTTGATCCAGCCGATGTGATTCAGATTGTGCACGAGGCGTTGGGTGACGATTTCTGACAATGATAGCTGACGGTTCAAGGGTGCCGTAATGATTGCATACAGCCGGGGGTGGCTGGATTGTGATCGGCATACCGGGGGTATGATGGACTTCAGGAAATTGATGCTCGTGGATGATGAAGAGGGAGTTCGACGCTTCCTTGGCCTTTCTTTCGAGGAGCTTGGATACGAGGTTAAAACGGCCGCCAATGGTCGAGAGGCTCTGGATCTTTTTGAAGAATTCAGGCCTGATATCGTTTTTACAGATATAAAAATGCCTGTCATGGATGGCATTCAGTTGCTTAAGAGCATTAAGATGCAGTCCCCGGATACCGAGGTGATTATGATCACCGGTCATGGCGATCTGGATTTGGCGATTGAATCGCTTAAATTTGATGCTTCGGATTTTATAACCAAGCCCATTAATAACGGTGTTCTTGAAGTTTCGCTTGAACGTGCTCGTGCTCGTTTCAACATGAAGTTGCAGTTGCGGGAACACACGGAAAATCTGGAAAAATTGGTCGAAGAAAAGACTCGTCGTATCATTGAGCTGGAACGGCAGAATGCTGCTTCGCAGGTGGTGGAGGGGTTGTCCTCGGCCTTGTCCAATGCGGCCCAGGAAGTGGAAACCGGTTCCGGTTTGTTCAATGAACTTCCCTGTCTTGTTTCCATCCATAATAGATATCTCGAAATTGTGGCCCACAATACCTTGTTTGAGGAACGGCTGGGCAATCAGGTTGGCAACAACAGCTTCGATATCTATTCTGATCGGGATTCTCCGGGGAACGCCTGTCCCGTGCAGAAGACTTTCGATACCGGGAAGGGCCAGCGGAGTAAGGAGAATTTTCTTGGCAAGGACGGGGAGGAAATTCCTGTCACGGTCTATACCGCTCCTTTGCCCAACAATGACGGTGATATTGAATTGGTGCTGGATATCTCGGTAGACATGACTGAATTGAAGCGCCTCAAGGATGAGTTGCTCACCACTCAATACAAATATCAGCGCGTGTTCAATGACGCTCCTTGTTACATTACTGTGCAGAATTCTGATCTTTCTATTGCCGAGGCGAATCATCTTTTCAAGAGGGACTTCGGGCAGTCTGTCGGCAGGCATTGCTTTGACAGCTATAAGCATCGTAGTGAACCATGTTCTGATTGTTTGGTTCGTAAAACGTTCGCCGACGGCAAGACTCGTCAGCGAGAGACCGTTGTCACTACGTTGTCCGGTGAGCAAAAGAACATGCTTGTTCAGTCCGCGCCTATTTATGATGCAGCCGGAGAGATTGTGCAGGCCATGGAAATGTCCACTGATATTACAGAGATCCGTCGGTTACAGGATCATTTGACCTCGCTTGGTATCATGCTTGGTTCCATGTCGCATGGTGTCAAGGGGATGCTGACGTCACTTGATGGTGGCATTTATAGATTGGAATCCGGTCTGATAAGAAATGATGAAGTGCGCGTCAAAGATGCAACTCGCGTACTCAAGTCCATGATCGGCAGGGTTAAGAAAATGGTTCTCGATATTCTGTACTATGCCAAGTCTCGAGAGTTGGAGACGGAAGTGCTGGATGCTTCTGATTTTCTGAAGGAAACGGCAGATATTGCCGAGGCTAAGTCCTTGGCTGCCGGAGTAGAGTTTGTCTGTAATGTGCCGGACGGTTTGGGCGAACTCAAACTTGATAGTGCAGCCATGTCTGCGGCACTCGTTAATTTTCTCGAAAACGGCGTTGATGCCTGTGAAGGGCGAAATGTTGACGGAGGCGGGCGACTTGAGTTTTTCGCTGTTCGCAATGGTGACAATCTGATTATTTCCGTGGCCGATAACGGTATGGGGATGGATCAGGAGACCCGGGAAAAGATATTTACCCTGTTCTTTTCGTCCAAAGGCAAGCGCGGGACCGGCATCGGGCTGTTTATTTCAAACCAGACTATCGAGCAGCATGGCGGTTCCATTGAAGTGGATTCTTCTCCTGATAAGGGATCGAAATTTATTGTCACACTGCCGTTGAAAACAGAGGGCTGATTCACCGGGGTCCCCCATATCTGGGGCGTTTAATTGTCTGATGGATTCTGCTATGTTTTTTAGGCGTTCCAGCGCACAACACGCATTCGCCATGAGATAAATATTTATGAAATTGACCACACGCAGCAGATACGGCACACGATTGCTACTGGATATTGCTTTGCATTCCAGAGAAGGAAGACCTGTGCCGAGTAAGGACACCGCAGCACGCGAAGGATTATCCCTCAAATATCTAGAAAAGCTTATCAAGATGCTGAAGCAAGAGGGATATGTTGTGGGGAAACGTGGGCCGAACGGTGGTAATGTTCTGGTTCGGAAGCCCGAAGATATTTCCATTGGTGAAGTCGCACGTATCCTCGATGGCGAAGAGCAGGTTCTCGGATGTGATGGAGATGTCTCCACCTGTCCGCGTGCGGCGGTTTGTTTGAAGCGGTCTATATGGGACGATGCCAGCATGGCCATGTACAAGATGCTCGACTCTTTTTCTCTGGCTGATCTCATGAAGGACGCATATTTGTGTCCGCAAAATCCCCCCCCGAAAGAATAGCCGTTAAGGCGACAAAAACGGCATGCCATGAGGGAGGCGTAGTGCTGTTCAAGAGATTTCGCGAAAGTCTGATTGCCAAGCTGATACTTTTTGGAGGTGTCACGCTGCTTTTGTGCGTTATTCTCTGGTCGTGCTTCAATATCTATCATTTTAAACGGCATGTTGTGTCCAACGCCATGTCCGATATCGAGTTGGTGTCCGATACCATCATGCTTGCCCTTCACTATGCCATGATGCTGGATTCCGAAGAAGATATCGAAGAAAATATTAAGAATATCAGCCGTCAGGAAGATATTCGCAGCATCCGTGTATACAATAAGGCTGGCAAGATAGTTTTTTCCAATATCCCGGAAGAAATTGGGACTGTCATTGAGGTCGAGTCGCCTTCATGCTGGACGTGCCATCAATATACACCGACACCGCCGACCATGCCTTTGAAGCAGCGGACGCGGATGATTGATGGCGAGGGCGAGCAGCTCATGTCCATTATGACGCCTATTCCTAATTCAGAAGGGTGTTCTCCTGGACCGTGTCATGTCCACAAAGCTGAGGAGCAGGTGCTTGGTCTGCTGGACGTGACTGTGACCATGGACAAGAAGAACTCCACCATCGCTATGTTTGAGCGGGCTAATATTATTATTTCCGTGGTCGTATTTATTGCCACATTCATTGCCCTGTTCTTCTTTACTTATCGATTTATTTTCAGACCCATTAAGCGGTTTATCGTTGCCACACGTGGTTATAAGTCCTATGAGACTTTTACCGCCATCGAGATTGAGCAAGTAGACGAAATCGGTACTTTGGGCGAGGCATTCAATCTGATGGGGAAACGCGTTTCCGACAAGCACCGGGAACTCATGGAACAGCGTGAGGAATTCCGCAATCTGTTCGATAATGTTCCCTGTTTGGTCAGTGTTGTTGATCTTGATTATCGGGTTGTTCGTCATAACAACGAATACGAGCGGCACTTTGGATTGCCTATGGGCAAACGGTGTTGGCAGATCAACAAGGGCCGGCTTGAAAAGTGCGAAGAGTGTCCCGTTGATCGAACTTTTATCGACGGATTTTCTCACATGAGCGAGGAAGAGGGATTGTCCAAGGAAGGCAAGCCCATTCATTGGATTGTGTATACTTCGCCAGTGCGGGATAAGCAGGGAAAAGTGGTGGCTGCCATGGAAATGATGATCGACATCACTCGGCGCAAGGAGCTGGAGCACAAGCTGGCTGCATCCGAACATCGTTATCATGCCATTTTCGATTCTATTCCCAATGCCGTATTCGTGTTGGATCGTGACAACCTTGAAATTCTCAATTGCAATGAGGCGGCAGAGGCCGTGTACGGTTGGAGTCGAGAGGAGATGACCGGGCGATCATTCATGCAGTTTTTCCGAGAGGAAGAGGCAACGGATTGGGAACCCGCGCTGCGGACGTGGTCGGAGATTGAGTTGTGTACGCATGTGACCAAGTCAGATCAGCCTATTTTTGCATCTTTGCGTATTTCTCCGGCTCGGTTTGAGGAGATTGATACGCTTATCATTACTTGTACTGACGTGACCAAGAAGATGGAGGCTGAACAACAGCTTATTCAGGCGAGCAAAATGACAACGTTGGGTGAGATGTCCACCGGCGTGGCTCATGAATTGAATCAGCCGCTTACTATTTTGAAGGCCATTAGCAACTTGTTGTCTCGGAAGGCGACCAATGGATCGACATTTGATTCTGAAATAATGGAAGAAATGGCTGAAGGAATCTCTACTCATGTAGATCGTGCCAGCAAGATAATTGAGCATATGCGGGAGTTTGGTCGCAAGTCTGATCTGAAAACCATGCCGGTCCAGATCAATGAGGTTTTGGAACGAGGTTTTGAATTTTTCAGTCAACAACTTAGCATCCACAACATTCAGGTTATTTGGGAGTTGGAAGACGATTTGCCGATGATTATGGCAGATTCCAACAGATTGGAGCAAGTGGTTATTAACCTGCTCCTTAACTCACGGGACGCCATCGAGGATCGCTGGAATAGCCAGGGGTTGGACGCAGATAAACGTATTCATATTCGATCTTTCAGCACTGATGAGACAGTACATTTTAAGGTGTGTGATACCGGTTCCGGTATTCCGACATCTATTCGCGAACGATTGTTCGAGCCATTTTTTACAACTAAGAATGTGGGCAAGGGGACTGGGCTTGGGTTGTCCATCTCATACGGCATCGTGAGTGATTATGGTGGGGATATCTCAGCCAAGTCGTGGGAGTCTACAGGTGCCTGTTTCGAAATCTTCTTTCCGAGAGCTGAGTGTGAACTCTGCATTTAATTGAAGTGTCAGAAAAAGTAGCCCCGCTCTTCCCTATGGGAAGAGCGGGGTTCCTTTCGTGGCGTTATCTCCATTGAGTCAGATAATGGCGTCGACGACCACGCCTTTGGCGTGAGCGCCGAGGACGCTGGTTTGGAAGTCGTAACTTTGGGCCATGCCGGTTTTGTCTGCCGACGAGGACCCGGAATTCATGTAATCCAAGGTTTTGGAAACAAGTGACGCTTCGGCGGACATCTTGTCCACTGGAGCGAAGCTTGAGCCGCTGCTGGTATCATTCATGTAGTCCAGGGTCTCGGAAACCACGGCTGCGCCGAATGTCTGCTGATCATAAGGCGAGGAGCCTCCAAGACCGCCGATTGCCATGGTCATAAGCGTACCCTCCATAGTCGTTAGGTCGGAAATAACGCCTATCTGTCGTATCGGTGCTTTGCTTCATGTCTTTAGGTCTGAGAGAAAATAAACTTGTTGCCCATAGAAAGAACGCAGGGGTATAGTGATTATGTGGAGGGATTATGCAAATCGAAATCGGATGGCTTGTTCTCGCCGCAGTGATTACGGCATGCATCGGCTTTGTATTGTATCGTTGGCAAAGGCCTAGACTTTCAAAGCCGTACCTTGTGGTGGCCGCTGTTGCGATGCTCTTTGCAGTGTATTACATATTAAATGTGGTGTTTGGAAGCGGTAGAACCGGGTGGCCTTGAGCCGCGAAGGAAGTTGAATCTATGAATGAAACTGTCAGAATTATTATTGCACTTGTGGCCGCAGGCGGAGCGGGAGGTCTGTTGGTTTGGAAGTTCAAGAAGAACTGCCTTCCGTGAATGCTTACATATGCATCCATCGGCGTAGGTGTCGCCGTATTTTATCTTTTGAAGATTTTTTTGGGTTAGATTGAGTGGACATTATTTTTCTTCCCAGTCTTTTACTTCGTCCCAGAGGGCATTCATTTCATCCAAATTTAATTCAGAGAAAGTGAGATTACGCATTTCAGCTAATTCTTCCATTTTGCCAAATCGTCCCAGGAATTTTTGGTTGGCAAAATCTAGTGCACTGTTGGCTTTGATGCCTTTTCGTCTTCCCAATTCAACCAACGTGAAAAGGTAGTCGCCGAATTCTTGTTCCGAGGCCTCTTGATCGTCCTTGGCCAAGGCATCCTGCCATTCCTGCCATTCTTCTTTGAGTTGGATTTCTACGGCTTCGTCGGAGTCCCAAGTAAAATTGTTGCGGGCGGACTTGGAATTGATACGGTATGCCTTGAGTAACGGCGGGAGGCCTTTGGGCAGGGAGTCGAAAACCCGTTTTCTGCCGGTTTTTTTGTTTTCTTCCCGTTTGACGTTTTCCCAGTTGTCCCAGAGTTCTTTGATGTCTTTGAAATTCTTGTCGCCGAAAACGTGCGGGTGACGACGAATCATCTTGGCTGCACCGTAATTGATCGAGTCGGCCAGAGTGTGGGCACCTTCTCTTTCATAGAGTGTGGCTATGAACAGGAGAATGAACATGACGTCACCCAACTCTTCCATGGCTTCGGCTTTATCTTTGTTGCGAATGCCTTCGATGAGTTCGAACGCTTCTTCCGCCAAATAGTCGCACATGGAGCGTGGGGTCTGTTCTTTATCCCAAGGACAGCCGTCCGGGGCGATCAGGGCATCTATGATACCAAGCAGTTCTTTCATGGCCTGTGCTGAGGCTTCATGATTCTTTTCGCTCATGGCGAATGCTCCTTCGAAATGGTTTGGGAAAACCGGTTGACTATTGTACGGTTTCGTTTGCTATGCCCAATGCGTTTTTGGCATTGTCCAGCGCTTCTTGGGGTGAAGGCATATCGATGTGTTCGCTCAGAGCGTTGACCAAGTGTTGCGCGTGTGGCGCCAGATATGATTCTTTCAGAATCTCGGCATCAGGAGCGAAGGTTTGCAGGAACATCAGGCCGACAAGGCAGATGAGAATGCCCTCGATGAGCCCAAAGATGCCGCCAGCCGTACGGTCGATCCAGCCGAGTAGAGAAAGTTCCAGTACAGAGCGAATGAGTTTCGTCAGTAACCAGAACACGATCAGCGTACCTATGAAAATCAGGGCGTATGAGAGCGCACTGACCGTGATGCTGTTTTCGATGTACAGTTCCAGGTGAGGTGCGATCAGATGATCGAAGTGTGAGGCCAGAAAAAGGGCCAAGACGATGGCGATAAGTGAGAGGACCTCTTGAACCAGTCCTCGGAAGAAACCGCGCAAGAGAAAAAGGGCAATAATGCAGATGAGAATGATGTCCAGAAAATTCATGCAACCATATCCTTGATCCGCTAAAGTTGTGTCCTGAAAAAAGGCCTAGCAAACTGAGCAGCAAATGTGAACCGAGGAGTTCCTTTTTTTTCTTTTATGTCAATTGAAAAGAGGGTTGGACTTGTGTCTGCATGCGATCTCAGCTACATGAACACGAATAAGGCCTTACGGAGTAAAGAGAACAAGGAGAGGTGGATGCAGGTCCATGAAACAGGATTTCCCGGCCTTCTCGTTTTGACACCGAAAGTGTTTCAGGACGAGCGGGGTTTTTTTTTGGAAAGCTACAATTACGATGCGTTCAAACGTATCGGTATTTCATGTGATTTTGTTCAGGATAATCACGCCTATTCCAAAGATGTTGGAGTGTTGCGTGGTTTACATTTTCAAACACCTCCAAGAGCTCAAGCCAAATTGGTCTGGGTTACCCGTGGTGCAGTGATGGATGTGGTTGTTGATTTGCGCAAAGGCTCTCCCACTTTTGGGAAGTGGCAACATGTTATTCTCAGTAGTGTGAATTTCAAGCGTATGTTCATTCCTGCGGGTTTTGCTCATGGGTATGTCACCATTATGCCTGACACTGAATTTCAATATAAGGTTGATGCTCCCTACTCTGCTGAACACGACGGCGGTATCGTCTGGGATGATCCAGACACTGGTGTGGATTGGGCTTCGGCCTTGGATGGACGAACGCCAGTCCTTTCTGAAAGAGACAAACGGTTGCCCCGTTTGGTGAATTTTAATTCTCCCTTCAACTTTGAGGGTTAATAATATGTCAAATATCGAACGATCCCAAGTCAACTTTGCCCACCCCTGTCACGCTATTATTCTTGCGGGTGGTTCCGGGACTCGATTGTGGCCTCTCAGCAGGAATTTACTTCCTAAGCAGTTGTTGGTGCTGGGCGGCAAGAGCACACTTTTGCAGCAGACTGTTTCTAGAGTGCTTGAAGCGTTTGATCCGGCTAACATCTGGATTGTGACCAACGAAGAACATGTTTTTGAAGTGCGCAAACAGGTGGGAGCCATCGATACTGACCTGAAAGGGCAGGTGTTGGCCGAACCGTTGGGCAGGAATACGCTGCCAGCGATCATGTTGGGGCTGGATAAGGTCGTTGACGCTGATCCGACAGCTTTGGCTGCGGTTTTTCCGTCTGATCATCTTGTTAGTGACGACGAGGCATGGGTGCGCGATCTGGTTAAGGCTTCGTTTCTGGCGGTGGACAATCGTTTTGTCACTTTCGGGGTCAAGCCGCGCAAGCCTGAGACCGGGTATGGATATATCGCGCTTGGTGATAAACTGGACACCGGCGTTCATACCGTGGACGGGTTTGTGGAAAAGCCTGAATACAGTATGGCCGAGAAATTTGTGCAGGAAAACAGTCATTACTGGAATAGTGGTATGTTCCTGTTTTCTGCCAAGCATTTTTTGACACAGGTTGCGAAATGCGAACCTGTTCTCTGGGATTGGTGGATGGAACGAGATACGGCTCCGCTTGTACAGGGATATAGGGAGATTCCCAATATTTCAGTCGATTATGGTGTTGTCGAAAAGATTGACAATATTGCTGTGATCCGTGCCAATTTTGATTGGGACGACCTCGGTAGTTGGGAAGCCATGTATCGCCTTGGCGACAAGGATGAAGATGGGAATGTTATTCAGGGTGATGTTTTGGCCATGGATTGCAAAAAATCCTTGCTGATCAGTGAGGGGGGCAAGCTCGCGGTTGTCGGTGTTTCTGATATGATTATGATCCAGACTCGAGATGCCACTTTGACTTGTACAATGGAGCGGGTCCAAGCCGTGCGCGATGTCGTGGATACTCTCAAGGCCGAAGGGAGCCAGCTTGTTGAGAGCCATCCCACAGTGTATCGACCATGGGGTAATTATATCGTGCTGGAAGAAGGGTCCCATTACAAGATCAAACGCATTCAGGTGAATCCGGGGGCAAGGTTGAGTTCTCAGATGCATCATCACCGCAGTGAACATTGGGTTGTGGTGGATGGGACTGCGGAGGTTGAAGTGAACAATGAACCGCGTGTTCTGGTGGAAAATCAATCGGTTGACATCCCTAAAGCTTCTCAGCATCGCTTGGCCAATCCCGGCAAAGTGCCACTTAATATTATAGAAATTCAAAGCGGACCGTATCTGGAAGAGGATGATATAGTTCGGTTTGACGACGTTTACGGTAGGGTTAAGAAATAAATATATACAGAGGGCGTTGTTGTTTAGCCATTTG
The DNA here is from genome assembly GCF_027923765.1 of Pseudodesulfovibrio nedwellii. Classification (NCBI taxonomy): domain Bacteria; kingdom Pseudomonadati; phylum Thermodesulfobacteriota; class Desulfovibrionia; order Desulfovibrionales; family Desulfovibrionaceae; genus Pseudodesulfovibrio; species Pseudodesulfovibrio nedwellii. Next base: position 178,642 of record NZ_AP026709.1, read on the forward strand.
AATTATTTGTTTTTTTTAGTGCAAGGGAGATCGTGAAAATTTTCATATTCTCTTGACACGAAATCGATCCGTGCCGTATGGGAATATAGTTCAATTGGTGTGATTTTCACATTAACTTTAGAGTGATGGGGCGAGGTTATGGAGGAGAGAAAAGCATCGAAACGGTGTGGAGGGGCACTTCCCTTTATCATCGGCTTCCTGGCCACCTGTGTGTTGGGCTGGGCTGTAATCCCTGGTATGTTCTACGAAAAAGAAGAACAACCGATTTGGTTCAGCCATGCTATACACGTGGATGGTGAGGGAATGGATTGCGAAAGCTGCCACTATTTCCGGGATGATGGCTCTTATGCCGGTTTCCCGACCAACGAAGTATGTGCTGAATGTCATGCGGTTGATCCTGAAGAAGCAATGGAAGCCATTGCTGAAGAAGGCATCGACCCGACCGACTATGAAGCCATCATGAAAGCAGAATTGGATGCCATTGAGGACAATCTGGCTGCTTCGGATGATGACAAAAGACAAGCTGAACGTGAGTACGTGGTGAAGTATTTGATTCAGGGGAAAGAAGTTCCCTGGTTGAATTACCAAGACCAGCCGGACAACGTTTACTTCTCTCACAAGGCTCACGCTGAGCTGAGTGTTGCCGATTTGGCAGAGATGAAGAAAGAATTGTCTGATGTCGTTGACCCCGCAGTGTTTGAGGGCGAAGCCCCCGAACAGAACTGCAACCTGTGTCATGTAAAGGATATCAGCACTAACGATGTGCCTCCGGCTTTCGAGCGGAACATCCTTTCTGGCTACAGCAAGATGACCATGAAGATGTGGAAGTGCGAACGGTGTCACGCCCTTAAGGGTCAGCCGAACGCCTGCTACACCTGCCATAAGTAAAGGGGTACTGAGAATGAGCGTAGCACGCAGAGCTTTTATTCAGATGAGTGTGGGCGCCACCGTCGGTATCCTTTTTACACCGACGGTATGGAAAGCTCTTGATGATGTCTCCATCTGGACGCAGAACTGGCCCTGGATTCCCACGTTGAAATACGGGGAAGTCAAAGGGACGCCAACCGTGTCCAAGATGTGTGAATCCGGATGTGCCGTGAAGGTTCGCACCGTTGCCGGTGAAGCCTTCGGTGTTGAAGGAAACATGGAAAACCCGCTTTCCGGCGGTGGTGTCTGTCCTCTGTGCGCAAATGGCGTACAGGTTATGAACAGCCCGTCCCGGATCAAGGCTCCCATGTTGGATGGCGAAGAAATCTCCTGGGAAAAAGCCCAGGAAGTCGTGGCCGAGAAGTTGGAAGCCGCCGGCAGCAACGTTGCTGTCATTTCCGGCGACCAGACCGGCACCGTCAATGAGGTCTTCTCCGCGTTGCTGACTGACAAGGGCAGCGACGCATTTTATACCATGCCATGTGACATGCAGGCCGCCGATAAGGCTTGGTCCAGTCTCATGGGTGGGTCCGGTCAGGTCGGTTACGACCTGGAAAATGCGGATGTAGTCCTGCTGGCTGGTGCCGATGCCCTAGAATCCTGGGGTCCGACTGTCGCCAACCTTAAGGCTTTTGCTGCCAATGAGTCCGGTAAGTTCTATTTCGCCGGTCCTATGCAGACTAAAACCGCTTCCGTGACCGATAAATGGGTACCTGTCCCGGCTGAAGGCATGGCTGCTTTCACCCTGGGTATTGCATATTATGTATTGCAGTCTGGCAAGACCACGTCTGTCGCTGACTTTGGTCAGTTCAAGGCCATGGTCATGAACGACTACAGCCCTGCCAAGGTTGAAGCAGCCACCGGTGTTAAAGCCGATATAATGGCCGCTATCGCCAAGGACCTGTTGGCTGCCAGCAACCCCGTGGTTGTTCCCGGTGGTTCTGTTGCCGCACACGGTGCAGCGTTTGCATTGAACCTGCTGCTTGGCGGCGGTATGAAGGCATTGCCTGAATTTGGCAAGGCCGTCGGTACTGCCATGAGCCGTAGCGAAATGCTGAAAGCGGACATTTTGGAAGGTGTTTCCACCGACCTACTGTTCGTTTACGAAGCCAATCCCGCTTACGCTCTGCCTGAGCAGGTCAAGGCTGGATTCACCGTTGCATTCGACTCGGTTAACACTGAGACCACGTCTGCCGCGAATCTGGTTTTGCCGACCCCGCACTGCTATGAGCGGTTCGAGGATCTGGCATCTCCGTATGGTGTCGCAGCTGGTACGTATTCCTTGGGTGCTCCGGTTTCCAAGGCAACTCTGAATGTCAAGAATGCCGCCGACTTTATCCTCGGTTTGGCTGATCTCGGATTTGAGACCTACGAAGAAGTTCTCGAAGCCAAGGTTGAAGCCATTGGCGCAGATATGGATGAGTTGGTCGAAGGCGGCGCATTTGTCGCTGAAGGCGAGGCTCCGGTGGCCGTCAGCATGGCTGCAAGCGAATTGAGCAAGGCTGCCGTACCCGTCAAGGGTTCCGGTGCTGTGGGACTTGCTCCCTATACTTTGCTCAATGTTGGTACCGCCAATCAGGCGACTACCCCCAACGCTCCTTGCACCATCAGCAACAATCAGTTGGTCGGCGACTATTTGGTTGTCATGATGGCATCTGCCACTGCCAAACAGCTTGGCGTGGACGTTGGTACCAAGGTGAAGCTTTCCGGTGGTACCGGTGAGTGTGAAGCTTTGGTCCAGATCTTCGAAGGCGTCCTGCCCGGCGTTGTGGCCGCTCCTTTGGGAATGGGTCATACTGTCGGCGACGAGTTCTCGAAGGGTAAGGGCGATAACGTTTACAAGATCCTCACGGTGAGCTCCGAGGCCGCCGCTGGCGCCTCTACATGGGCCGGTTCCACTGTGAATGTCGCCAAAATCTAGGGGGAACCGACATGCAAACAAAAGAATTCAAAATCAAATGGGGCATGGTCATTGATATTGACAAATGCACCGGCTGCGGCGCCTGTATGGTCGGCTGCCAGGTGGAGAACAATATCGCTCCCATGACTAAGAAAGACCCCTATAATTATGTTCAGGCTTTGACCAAGGATCGCGACGACGCATCCAATAAGCTCAAGACCCTGACTTGGCTGAATGTTTACGAACTGTCCAATGGCAAAGCCTTCCCGGAACATGAGACGGCTTATTTGCCCAGGCCTTGTATGCAGTGCGGCAATCCCGCTTGTGTGCCTGTTTGCCCGGTTGTTGCCACAGAAAAGAACGAAGAGGGCGGCATTGTCTCCCAGATCTACCCCCGTTGTATCGGATGTAGGTACTGCATGGCTGCATGCCCATACCATGCCCGCTATTTTAACTGGTGGGATCCGCTTTGGCCTGAAGGCATGGACAAGGGCTTGAGCCCGGCCGTGTCTCCTCGTCCTCGTGGCGTGGTTGAGAAGTGTAACTTCTGCCACACCCGTTATATGGACGCCAAGGATAAAGCTCGCCAGAATGGCGAGGACCCGATGAATCTGCCGGATGGCGCATATGTGACCGCTTGCGCAGAAATCTGCCCGACCAAGGCTATCACCTTCGGCGATTTGAATAATCCCGAACATAAGGTGCATGAGCTCGCCAAGAGCCCCAGCGCATTCCGTTTGCTTGAGAAACTTGGCCTGGCTCCCCAGGTCTATTACATGAGCAATCGTGAATGGGTCCGTAAGCAGGGTGATAACTACAACGCCGATGGCGGCGGTCACTAGGAGGCTGAACAATGGATAGCAAACTCTTCCCGGAAGGGGTGCAGCGGTGCTCGTTTGGCAAGTTCCTTATCTGGATAGCTGTCATAATGGGCGTTTTCCTCTGGGGGCTCTATGCCGCAGTACTCGTACTGTATAATGGCATTGGCACCACCGGCCTCGATAACTACTTCGGGTTCGGTGCCTGGATTACCTTTGACCTTGCTGTGATCGCTCTTGGCGCTGGTGCTTTTTTCACCGGTCTGCTCAAGTATATCCTTAAGATCAAACAGCTTGAAAAAATCATTAACCTGACGGTCGTCGTCGGTTTCTGCTGTTATGCAGGTGCGATGCTGGTTCTGGTCCTTGATGTTGGTCAGCCGACCCGTGCATGGTTCGGTTACTGGCATCCTAACGTCCACTCCATGCTGACAGAAGTTATCTTCTGTATCACCTGTTACCTTACTGTTTTGATCATCGAGTTCGTCCCGTTGGTCTTGGAACAGAAGCAGCTGAACAAGATTCCCTTCATTCATGCACTGGCTCACAACATGCACGTTAACATGGCGTTGTTTGCCGGTATTGGTGCATTCTTGTCCACATTCCACCAAGGATCTTTGGGTGGTATGTATGGTGTCCTGATCGGTCGTCCTTACGCTTTCCGCGAAGGGTTCTTCATCTGGCCGTGGACTTTCTTCCTGTTCGTACTTTCCGCAGTTGGTTCTGGTCCGGTTTTTACCGTTCTGATTGCCACGCTCATGGAGAAGCTTACAGGTAAGAAATTGGTCGACTTTAAGACCAAGGCTTTGATGGGTAAGATTGCTGGTACGATGCTGTGTGTTTACATGTTCTTCAAGATTCTCGACACTTGGGCATGGGCTTATGGCTATCTGCCTACCGTCGGTTTGACCTTTGACGACATGTTCTACGGCGTTATCTACGGTAAGTGGTTGATGTTCTCTGAAATTGTGTTGTGTGGTGTTGTTCCGGCTATTATGTTGATTGTTCCGGCCATCCGTAATAATCCGACATTGCTGTACACCGCAGCCATTTTGGACTGCATTGGCGTGTCCCTGAACCGTTATCTCTTTACGGTCCAGACAATCGCTTTCCCGGTTATGCCATTTGACGAATGGCAAGTGTACTACCCGAACTGGGTTGAGTACGCCACGTCCATCATGATCATAGCTTTTGGCTTCTTGGTCCTGTCGTTCGTGTACCGCTACCTCCCTCTGTTTCCGCAAGAGCGTAAATTGAATTAGGGCGTAGCACCCATTACAAAAAATAGACCCGCTCTTCGTGAGCGGGTCTTTTTTTTGTGGTAGCCCCGGCTTTCGATAGCGGCGCGTCTCCGTCGTTTGGAAGGTTGAGTCTGGCCTCACTGTACTAAGGTACAGTTGCGGGAATTCAAATTTTTCCGCCTAGAACCTACACTACTCTCGAAAGCCTCACGGCATGGTGAGATCGGATAAGTTTTTTGTGTGAAGGAGTCAGGACGCTACGCTGCTGATTTTAGGGGAAGGGCTGGATGACGTCAGAAAGAAAGATAAGAAATTGTATTTTGTTCAGAAATGGAGTGGTTTGTTTGAGAAAATAGAGCGAGCTAGTGGGAATATAAACCGTTTCGAGCGGAGCGAGCTATTAAAGTTTGGGAGAGTCCAGAGAACCCTTTTCAAAGGATTCTCTGGTCCCGCCGAAGGCGCCCACCGGGAGGGTCACCCGAGGCTTATGTCAATTTTTCGAATGCCCTACGCATGGAGACCGCAGCCAAAATGGTACGCTCTGTCAGCGAGGCGGTGACCATGTACTCATTGTGCGAGTGGTCCTTGCCGCCAGTGGGGCCGAGACCGTCGATAACCGGAGTTCCTGCATTGGCGATGAAGTTGGCGTCTGAAACACCACCTCGTGCGCTTTCCTGAACCGGGATATCTAAATCGGTACCGGCGGAAGCCACTATTTCGTAGAGGCTGGCTATAGCCGGACTGTTCTCCATGGTCGGCCTTCCCGGTATCACTTCCAGTTGGCAGTTTGTGCCGGGAATGGTCGGGGATGCCGCTGATTTTTCAATGGCCTCACGGAGGATTACGCCTTCTAGCTCATTCCAGTACCTACATTCGATCTTGGCTTTGGCCGAGGGAGCGATAGTGTTCGGCCCTACCCCGCCTTCAACTAAACCGACGTTGACCGACACGCCTTTGGCGGCATTATTAAGCGTTTCAAGGGCAATGGTTTGATGCGCCATTTCAAGAATGGCACTGGGTTTCGGGCCGGTCAGATTACCGGAATGACCTGCTTGACCAAGGATTTTCAAGGAAAATGATACTTTCCCTTTTCGTGCCGTGACGATTTTTCCGCCAGGGCTGGAGCATTCGAAGACAAAGGCCATGGCCGCTTTTTTTGCTTCTTCGATGATGAGGTCCTGCGAATGTGGTGAACCTATTTCTTCGTCTGAGTTAAAGACAAAAGTGATCGGCATATCACCAAGAAGGCCTGCTGCATCAAGAGCTTTGAGCGCATAAATACCGACGACCAGCCCTCCTTTCATATCCACCACGCCGGGGCCGATGATGGTATCGCCATCCGGGCGGAAACAATCGAATCCATCTTCGGGTGGAAAGACTGTGTCCATGTGACCACAGAGTAGAAGGCCGCGCTTTTCAGATTGGGCTGCGTTTTGCGTGACTAGATTGTCGCCAACAACGTCTCGTTTTTCGCGGTGCACAATGAATCCCATGTCGGTCATCACGCTTTCAAGGACCGTGGCTACGGCATCAGTCCCCAGTTTATTGGGCGTGTAGCTGTTTATGCATACGATCTTTTTGAGCAGGTCCATCATTTCCTGCTCGTGATTCGTGATGTATGTGCGAATGGTATTGAGCATTATTTCTTGCCGTACTGGTTGAAGGCAAAATTGGTATCATTGCCATAACCTTCTGGATCGGCGTCAGGATAACGGACTTCGCCTCCCCACGGCTTTTGGAGAATGACAGCTCCGTCTTCGCGTCCTTGAACATTGTCGCGGTGGAGTGGAATTTTTCCGCCAGCCGCTGCGATATAACGAGGGATGGCATCGCCAGAAATATTGCCGTACATGCCTTCCACAATATCCCGACCTTTTTGGATGGGGACGCGCATATGGTAGTACTGAGGGTTTCGGTAGGAGCAGTTAAAGATGTAGTATGGGCGTATGTATGCTTCCTGAATAGTCTCGCACAGGTGCCACATTTTGACTTTGGAATCATTGATGCCGCGCAGTAGGACTGCCTGATTGAGCACGGCGGAGACTCGTTTGGAAATGTCTTTGAACGCTTGTCGGGAAACGGGGGTGATTTCTTGAGCCGTGTTGATTTGTGTAACCACGCGCACGGGCTTCTTGTCATTGCTTTCTTCCAGAATGTCGAGAAGCTCGGCATCAATGCGCTGCGGGGTGGTGACTGGTACACGGGTACCGAGGCGTTTCATCTTGATGTGGTCGATGTCATCCAGTTTGCCGAGCAGCCAACGCAGGGAACTGTTGGACAACATGAAGGCGTCACCACCGGTAATCAACACGTCACGAATGGCCGGTTTTGAAGCGATGTAGTCTAAGGCTTCCTGATAGGCGGCCTTGGAGAATGTACGGTCAGATCCGCCGATGTGGGCAATGCGTAAACAGTGTGTGCAGTACATGGCGCAAATGTTGGTAGATTTGAGGGCCACCACACGCGGGTAAAATTGGTCAACAAGGCGGACTGGAGAGTGGTCTGATGCTACGGGTGGAATTTCTTCACCTACAGTGTCGACCATTTCTGCGGTGGGAACCGCCTGAAGGATGACGGGGTCATTGGGTACAGGCTGAATCAGACTGGCATAATACGGCGTCATGCGCATCCGATATTTCTCGGTGATGCGGGCAACATCTTGAATACAGTCGTCAGGAAGGTCGAGGCATTTTTGCAAGGTTTCGGTATTGTCGATGCAGTTGCCAAGTTGTCCAGAAAAGGAATTCCAGTCGTCGTTTGTCATGCCCAAAACTGATTTGATACGGGTCTGGTTTTCGAGAATTTTGTCCCAGAGTTGAATACCGCTTGGGGCTTCAGTGTCCTTGCGTGCCAAGTAGTCTTTCACACGCAGGCCTGCGTCAGTGATGATCTCAAGGGCGCGGCCTACGCGGCCACCGATGGTCACGGAGTGCTCATCGATCTCGACATGCTTGGCACACAGTTCGACAAGGTTTTCACGGGTCAGGCCGTAGGCTTCGTAGCCGGGACCGCCTGCTGTTTTGGCATTTTTGAGAGCGTGGAACAGGGCCACGATAGGCGCTGTGCCATCACTCGCTGTGGCGTCGGCGTAAAGCTGTTGCATGTTGGTGGAATCGACATCGGTTGCAGTACCGTTGCCGGAAATCTGTTCAAGCAAGTCCGTAGTAAAACCATCCAATTGAAAAGCCATGTCAGTACCTATTTGTTTCCCGGTTGACGATGGATTCCGCCAACCTGTTTGTTCCTTTTTTCAGCTCTTGAAGCATATCCTTGCGTGTGGCTGCAACAGCGGCCACGCGTCCTAGAAATGTTCCGGCTTTGACCAGAACATTTTCTCCTGTGTGTTCAAGGACGATGTGCCCGTGTAGCCCGTCAACGGCCGTTTGAGCGAAAAGAGTGCGCTCCGGCAGGCTTTGTTTGATTTCGCTGGTGGTAACAACATCCGTTTCTACCTTGTGATTGAAAGTCCCCCAGTGAAGATTGCCGTTGATAATGGCGTCAAAGTCCGGTTCTTTTTTGTCTGTGGGGAGTTTGTCATGGAGGACAGCGTGTGCTTCCATGTCGAACAGGCTGGGTGCTCCTTTAGGGAGCAATTGCTCCAAAGCGCTGCAAAACTCCATGGTTGTTCCCTGTTTGCGCGCGTTGACTTCGATGAAAAATATATCTTCGTTTTGGGTAACGATATAATCGCATCCATAGATGCCCCGGAATCCAAGTTTGCCGAGTTCTCGGCCAATTGCTGCGGTGTAATCGCGCAGGTCTGTTTGTACGCTTGCAGGTAGTACGGATGGAAACGTGGAGCCACGGAATTTGTTGCCATCCACTATGTTCATGTCCGCGACACCGGCTACGTATACTTCGCTGTCATTGCCGACAACGGCCAAGACTGTCGGGTCGTGTGTGTGCGGCGTGTATCCACTTATAAGGTAATGTGTCTCTGGGCAGGTGAAGCGGCCGAGTGCATCGTCAGCACATTGGCAAACCATGCTTTGGGCGCCACCGGCACTGTGGCTGGCCGAAACGAACATACCGTGAGGAGAGCGTTCTCCAAGTTCTTTGAGCCCTTGCTCCAATGCCTCGGAGCCGCAGCAGATCATGAAGTCGACCACTGGGGCCACCTTGGAAAAAGTTTCGTACTGCCATGTTTTGTCATTAAGGTGTTCGATCAGATCAGCTTTTGGGCCGAGTAGGGTGACCATGTCCTTGTGTCCAAGGTTCAACTCTGGACGGCTTTCAAACATCCATACAAAAACGTGATCCTGTTGTTCAAGCAGGGTTTTTAGCAGGGAGTTGATATATGCCGATTTTGATAGTTTGTCAGAAAAAATAGACATGGGAGTTCGGTAGGCGACTTTTCGCCCGGCAGCTTCTATTTCGGCTTTTGCGGTTGGATTGAATACCGCGAGATTGTTGAATGCCGTGGTGTCGATAAGGTCGGGGGCGATTGATATGGCTTTGAAGGGGGTGTTGAACTCCCGTTCAAGGGCTTTGGCGACAAATTTATTAAGTCCGTACGCCTTCAATTCACCAATAAAAAGGAAATATGTGACGGTGGGGTCCAGATGAATATTCGTAAAGTGGAGTTCGTCCATGTCTGGTCAGTGCTTTTTAAAATGTTCTATAGGTTCATTCTGCCAATTTTAACTACAAAAGCTGATAAGCGATTAGCAGAAATCAATCGGCCTGTCTCTAATTTTGGAATAACCCGTTGCGAAAAAAAACGTTTTTTGGTAAATCGTTATGTCAGCTAGTAATCTTATGCGTCTTGTTTGACGGAAGTGGTAAACTGGCTGTTATTGTGTTTTTGTTGAATCCTTTGTGGCTTTCATTATGGATCGGGCTTTGAGAGGGGCTTGATCGATTGGGTTAACTGATTTTGTTCTGGAGGAACTGAGAATGAAAAAACTTCTGTACGTGGCCATGCTGTTTTGCTTGGGTTACATGCTCACCGTTGTCCCCGCGTCGGCTGGTAAAACTAAATTTGTGACCATCGGTACCGGCGGTATCACCGGTGTTTATTATCCGACTGGTGGCGCTATCGCCAAGATTGTGAACAAAAAAAAAGATGTCTACGGTATCCGTGCTACGGTTGAGTCCACCGGCGGTTCTGTGTTCAACGTCAACGCCGTTATGGCTGGCGACCTCGAATTTGGTGTTGTTCAGTCCGATCGTCAGTACCAGGCCTTTGAAGGTATTGCAGAATGGGATGGCAAGCCTCAGAAGAAGCTGCGTGCAGTTTTCTCCATTCACCCTGAGTCCGTGACCTTGGTTGCTGGTGCTGACACTGGTATCAAAGGTATCAAGGACCTTAAGGGCAAGAAAGTTAATATCGGTAACCCCGGTTCCGGTCAGCTTCAGAACTCCATTGATGCTTTGGCTGCTGCTGGTTTGACCCTTGATGACATCGATGCTGAAAAAGTCAAAGCTGCTGAGGCCCCTGGCCTGTTGCAGGATGGCCGTATCGATGCATTCTTTTACACTGTTGGTCATCCCTCCGGTGCGATCAAGGAAGCATGTGCTGGTGCTCGTAAGGTTAATATCATACCTATCACTGGCGTGGATTCCCTGTACGAAAAGTTCTCTTACTATGCTCCTTCCGTTATCCCCATGAAGAATTACCCCAGCGCAGCCAATGCCGGTGCCGATGTGCCTAGCTTTGGTGTGAAGGCTACTTTTGTGACCTCCTCTGATGTTCCTGATGATATCGTTTACGCCATCACTAAGGAAGTCTTTGAGAATTTTGAAGAATTCAAGAAACTGCATCCCGCATATGCTGTCCTGACCAAGGAAGGCATGTTGCAGGGGCTGTCTGCTCCGATTCACCCCGGCGCAATGAAGTACTACAAGGAAGCCGGCCTCAAATAAGGTCGCTCTTCTTACGCATTATCGTGACCGGACGGCTTGCCGTCCGGTCGCATCTTGCGCAGGCCGAACCCGGCCGTGCTGCCGCCGTTTGCAGGGGAGCTTGCAAGCGGCTCTTTGATTTTTCGCCACAATAGCGACCGAGGGAGAAATGGTAGATAAGACTTTAGACGACAACAATGTAAAAGGGGTGGAATACGCCCGCGAACTGGCCGAAGCCGAGCACGGCTTGCAAGGCGATAGCGTTGGTGTCACCAGAACATTGACCATTGCCATTGCTATCATGTGGTCGTTGTTCCAGCTTTCCATAGCCAGTTGGTTGATTATGGATACCCTCTACATCAGGGCATTCCATTTGGCGTTTGCTATTCTGCTTGTCTTTTTGAATGTGCCCATGATGAAGGGGAATCCCAAGTGGCGGCCTGACCTCAGGTTCCTCATGATCATGAATCGCGTGACTATTCTAGATTACATTTTGGGTATACTGGCGGCCTTTGCTGCCTTGTATATATTTATTGATTACGATGGAATCTCCATGCGCTACGGAGCTCCTACCACCAGAGATATCCTCTTCGGACTCATGCTGGTCGGTCTATTGCTTGAAGCTACTCGGCGTGTCATTGGGCCTGCATTGCCTGTGATTGCCATTTTGTTTTGTATGTATGCGTTTCTTGGACCGTATATGCCTGATGTCATCGCCTTCAAGGGTGTCTCCTTGAACCGTTTTATTGGACAGATGTCCATGAGTTCAGAAGGTATTTACGGGATTCCGTTGGATGTGTCTGCGACAATAGTTTTTCTGTTTGTGTTGTTCGGGACCATGCTTGAGAAGGCAGGGGCAGGGCATTTCTTCATTCAGTTGGCTTTGTGTATTCTTGGAGGATTCAAGGGCGGACCAGCCAAGGCTGCAATTCTTGGTTCCGGTTTGACTGGTATGGTTTCCGGTTCTTCCATTGCCAACATCGTGACTACTGGTACTTTTACCATCCCATTGATGAAGAAGGTCGGTTATCCGGCGACCAAAGCTGGCGCCATCGAAGTCGCCGCATCCACAGATGGTCAACTTGCACCGCCTATTATGGGGGCTGCGGCCTTTATCATAGCCGAGTATGTCAACGTGCCATATATTGAAGTCGTCAAGGCGGCTGCGGTTCCGGCTTTTGCTTCGTACGCGGCCCTTCTTTATATCTCGCACATTGAGGCATCCAAGCTCGGTTTGTCCGGCATACCGCGTGCGGAACTGCCGAAATTCATCCCGACGCTTATGTCCGGTTTACATTTTCTCTTACCGCTCGGCATGCTGCTGTACGAATTGATCGCCTTGCGTCATTCTCCGGAATTGGCTGCTTTCCGGGCTATTCTCGTGCTTATGGGTATCATGCTGCTGCAAAAGCCGATCAGGGCGAAGCTTGCGGGGCAGCCTCTTTTGCCGGCTATCCTGCAAAGTGTGAAGGATATCTTCCTTTCCATGGCTGAAGGTGCGCGGAATATGGCCGGTGTTGCCATGGCAACTGCTGCTGCCGGTATTATTGTGGGCGTTGTGGCTCTTGGGCTAGGCGGATTGATCACACAGATCATCGACGTCCTATCCGGTGGCAACATCTTCCTGATGCTTGTCATTACGGCCATGGCGAGTCTGCTTATCGGAATGGGATTGCCTACTACGGCTACTTATATTGTCATGGCTTCGCTTACTGCGCCTGCCATTGTCAGTATTGGTGGTTTGCAGGGCTTTCTTGTACCGCTCATGGCAGCACATTTGTTCTGTTTTTACTTTGGTATTTTGGCGGACGATACTCCGCCAGTCGGCTTGGCTGCGTATGCGGCTGCGGCGATTGCCGAAGCTCCACCCATACAAACGGGCCTGCAGGGTTTTATGTATGATATTCGTACGGCTATTTTACCGTTCATGTTCATATTCAACCATGACTTGATTCTGCATAACGTCGATAGCTGGCCTCAAGGCTTGCTGATTTTTGGTATGGCGTGCGTTGGTAACTTTGCGTTTGCTTCGGCCACACAGGGGTGGTTTATTGCCAAGAACAGATTCTACGAGATACCGATTCTGCTTACTATTACCATGGTTATGTTCAGGCCGGACCTTATTTCCCGCCTGGTTGGTCTGCCATATGATATGCGTTATTGGGTCTATCCGGTTGGCTTAATTCTGTGGGGTGTGATGTGGGTGATACAGCGACCGAGACAACAGAAGGCCGACGCCGCCCTGGCGTAAGCGTGCAAGGAGACTCTTATGCCTGAATTCAATGACTACAGGAAAATGGTTCAATGCGAGCGATGCCGTGAAACCTTCTCGGATGATTTGGAAAAATGCCCTGTGTGCGGATGTGACGATCTGACAGGATATAAGGTTCCAAATCCGTTTTCCAGATTGCCTATGGAGCGGGTACTTACCGCTACCGGACATCTGATGTGGGTTGTGGGGCTGCTTGCCTGTTTCGTTCTGTTGTGGAACACCAATTCGGACGACGCGGCGCGGAACTGGATGTTTGCTTTGGCCGGGTTTGGCGTACTGCTGCTCAGTATGGTTATTTCGGTCACTCTGTTTGGACTTGGTGAATTGCTCAAACGGGTAATTCGTATTCAACGCAGGGTTCGTGCATTTATGCAGGATCAAGCAAACCACGAATAACTCTTAATCAAGCGTTAACGAAAGGGAGTCCTTGGGGCTCCCTTTTTTTTGTGGATAAGCGAAATGAGTGAAAGTGACAAAGATGTGAGAGGGTGCTGGAGTAAGTGTCGTGAAAGCAACTGCATCTTGACTTTTTTCGTTTTTTGGACAATATTTCCTTTCTGTTCAAGAAGCTCGCCCGACTGTCGGGAATGTGACATGTCGGTGGGCTTTTTTTGTTTTTTCTTCCAAAATTTACTCTGAGGAGCAATCTTCAAATGGCAATGATAGAAGTGCAGAAACTGCACAAGTGGTATGGTGATTTTCATGTATTACAGGGGATTACCGAATCCGTGAATAAAGGAGAGGTGCTTGTCATCTGTGGTCCTTCCGGTTCCGGTAAATCCACGTTTATTCGCTGTATCAATCGGTTGGAGGAGTATCAGAAAGGTCAAATCCTTTTTGACGGCAAAGATATCTTGGATAAGGATGTCAACGTCAACGATTTGCGAGCCGAGATTGGTATCGTGTTTCAGCAGTTCAATCTGTACCCCCATCTGACAGTCCTGAAAAATGTGACCTTGGCACCCATCAAGGTTAAAAATGTTCCCAAGGAAGAGGCCGAAAAAGTCGCCCTCAGCCTGCTTGAACGCGTTGGTATTCACGATCAGGCGCACAAATATCCTGCCGAACTTTCCGGTGGTCAGCAGCAGCGAGTGGCTATCGCCCGCTCTTTGGCAATGAAACCCAAGGTTATGCTTTTTGACGAGCCGACTTCTGCCTTGGATCCGGAAATGATCAACGAAGTCCTCAACGTCATGAAGGATCTGGCCCGTGAAGGCATGACTATGTTGTGTGTTACTCACGAAATGGGCTTTGCCCGTGAAGTATGCGACCGAGTTCTGTTCATGGACGGTGGTGTTGTGGTGGAGCAGGCTCCGCCGGATGAATTCTTTAAGAATCCCAAACACGAGCGTACGAAGAACTTCCTGAAGGAAATTCTTTAATCGGTATATACATTGAAACTCTAAGAGAGAGGAGAGGGTTAATGAAACGGTTGGTAATTATTTTGGCTTTGGTGCTGTCGTTCATGTTTGCCGCGAGTATTGCTTCCGCTGGTAAGATCGAAGACGTGAAGGCAAAAGGCGTGCTGACGTGCGGCGTCAAGGATTCCGTTAACCTGTTCGGCTTCATTGATGCCGATTCCAAGGAACTGGTCGGTTTTGACATCGACATTTGCAAGTATATTGCTTCCAAGCTCGGCGTGAAGACTGAGTTTAAGGTCGTCACCTCCAAGAACCGTATTCCGATGCTGGTTCAGGGTTCCGTGGACATGGTTGCCGCTACCATGACTCACAAGTTCTCTCGTGATGAGCAGATCGACTTCTCCATTACCTATTTTATGGATGGTCAGAAGATTCTCGTGAAGAAAGGCTCCGGCATTGCTTCGGCTGCTGATCTCGCGAATAAGAAGGTTGGTACTGTTAAGGGTTCCACTTCTGAAAAGAACATCAAGAATGCACAGCCCAAGGCACACGTCATTTCCTATGACGAATACCCCCAGGCTTTCATGGCCCTGAAGCAGGGCAAGGTCAAAGCTGTGACCACCGATTCCGGTATTCTTGCTGGCCTCAAGGCCGGCGATGATAATCCTGAGAAGTGGGAAATCGCTGGCGAATTTATCGCCTCTGAGCCTTACGGTCTTGGTTTGCCTCAGAACGATTCCGCTTTCCGTGATTTCGTCAACAAGTGTCTCAACGAGATGTGGTTAGACGGCACCTACCAGAAGCTGTTCAAGAAGTGGATGGGTTACGATCTTCCTGAAGGTTGGACCATCGAACTTTGGCCTATGTAAGGCTTAGATCGATTGATATGCCGGGGACGCCAAGTGCGTCCCCGGCTTTCCCTTCTTCCAACAGCAACCATGGATGGAATTTTGGATTACAATTTTCAATGGGCCAAAATGTTTTCCGGCGAGCCAGCCTTGTGGATGTGGGAGGGCTTTACCACGACTTTGCAAATCTCTGCGATAGCTTTAGTCGGGGCGATGTTGCTTGGTATTTTTATATGCATTCTGCGGATGACTCCTTTTAAGCCTTTGCGGTGGTTTGCTCTGGCTTACACAGAATTTTTTAGGAACACTCCGCTGCTAGTGCAGATATTCTTCTGGTACAATGCGTCGCACTTTGTCATTCCCGCTGGTATCAACGAGTGGATGAATGATCTTTATTATTGGTTTCCCGGACCGTTTGCCGTACTCGGTCATGAATTTGTTGGCGAGTGGGTTCTGTTCAACGTGGAGTTGATCACAGGCGTTATCGCTTTAACCGTCTACACTTCGGCTTTTATTGCGGAAGAGATTCGGGCAGGTATTTTTTCCATTCCCAAGAATCAGCTTGAGGCGTCCCGTGCTGTTGGCCTTTCTTTTTTGCAGGGCTATCGTTATGTGATTATGCCCCAGGCTCTGCGTATCGTTATTCCGCCGCTCATTTCACAAGCACTTAACCTGATCAAAAATTCATCCTTGTGTATGGTTATCGGTGTGACCGAGATGATGTTTCAGGCGACTCAAATCGAGTCGTATCATGCCATTCCGTTCGAGGCGTTTTCCGTAGCCCTGATGATCTATCTGGCTATCTCCCTGGTGGTTTCGTTCTGTATCACCATGTATAACAAGCATTTCATGATTCAGGTCATGTACTAGGGGGCGGGCATGCATTGGGATATCGTCATTGACAACTTTGATTACTTTTTGTGGGGGCAGACCAAGTTTGATTTAGTTTTTCCTTTTATTCATAATGTGGGCGGTATGTTGTCCGCTATCATCATGGCCGGTTTGGGAATCTTTGGCGCGTTCTGGATTGGCATGGCCGCAGGGCTTATGCGTCTTTCCAAACGTTGGTGGCTCAAAATTCCCGCAGTTCTGTATGTTGAAATGGTTCGTGGCATGCCGTTGTTGCTGCTTATTTTTTGGTTCTTTTTTCTGGCTCCAGTTCTTATTGGTCAGTCTTTGCCCGCATTTTCGACGACCGTATTTTGTTTCATGATTTTTACCGGTGCCTATGTTGGTGAAATTGTGCGCGCTGGTGTGTTGGCTTTACCGAAAGGGCAGCTTGAGGCTGCACGTGGTTCCGGGTTGTCACAGGTACAGGCAATGTGTTTTGTTATTTTGCCCCAGGCGCTTAGAAATATGATTCCTTCTTTTGTGAATCAGTTTGTTTCTTTGACCAAGGATACGTCTTTGGCGGCCATTCTGGGCGTTAACGAGTTGACTCGTACCGGTGTTCAGGTGGATAATCGGGAAATGGTCGCTTCATTTGAAGTCTGGATTACCATTGCCGGTTTGTACTTTTTGTTGTGTTTCCTTTTGACTTCCTACAGTCGACGCCTGGAAGCTCAACTGTCTCGATATCAGGCAAGGGATCGCTAGACTGTAAGGGTGATCGTCCGAAAATTTGTAATAGTCGTACCGAGGCGGTCCGGGAATTGTGTGAAGTATGTTCCTGACCGTCTCTTTTTTCGATAAAAATGTTTTAAGAATGAATAAAAAATGTACCTCGAAGGAGGTCCTTTTGGCAGAAATAACAATTCAGAATTTTAAAAAACCTGAGGATATTGAAGCGGAATCTTTTCGAATTATCGATTCTGAGGTTCCTGAACCACGTCTATTCTCTGGTGCGAAGTGGGAAATTGTACGTAGAATGATCCATACTACAGCTGATTTTGAGCTTCTTGGATTAGTCAGATTTCAGGAAGGTGCAGTAGAATCAGGTATTGCGGCAGTGAAAAAAGGTGCCACGATTGTTACTGACACCGAGATGGCCAAACGGGGCATGCCTGTTCGTCGACTGGATCCATTGGGCTGCACCGTCCATTGTCTTATTAATGACACACGGGTGGTAGAGCGCGCTCAACGTGAAGGGATTACCCGAGCAAAAGCTGCGGTTGATGTTGCCGTGGTTGAAGTCAAACCGGAAATATATGTTGTTGGGAATGCGCCGACTGCGCTCATCCGACTTGTGGAACACGTTGATAATGGGACTGTGTCACCAGCATTAGTGGTTGGGATGCCCGTTGGATTTGTGAATGCTGCAGAATCAAAGGCCTTGCTAATGAGCCGGAATATTCCTTATATTTCTATCGAAGGACGGAAAGGCGGGAGTGCCTTAGCGGCCTGTGTTATTAATGCAATGGCGGTTATGGCGTTGTAGCTTTTTCGATTTTTAGCTGACAAAAAAAGTGTTTTGGATGAATTTCCAAGACGCTTTTTTTTGTTTTTTCATTTTAAGTTTGTAAAGGGTACCCAAAATTTTTTGAAAAACGCTGGACACGCGGGGAAATCCTGTTAGGAGTTCAATTGAGTATCTTGAAAAAGTGACATGTACGAGAGTGACATTTTTGTAAATTCAGGAATGCGACCTGAAAGAATCTTTCACGAGTTGGAAGGAGCTATGGCTAGAAAAAACAAAGGGAAGAACAAGGTTACCGTGTACCCGGACTGGTGCAAAGGCTGCGGCATCTGTGTCGAGTTTTGTCCGGGCAAGGTGCTTGAGTTGAATGATCAAGGGAAATCCTCGGTTGTTCACGAAGAGAACTGTATCCGTTGCGGCTTTTGCGAGTTGCACTGTCCCGATTTTGCTATCGTGGTCAAAGACAAGGATCCCGAGAGCGGCAAAAAGGCTGCCAAGGAAGCGGAATTCAAGGCTGCCAAAAAGAACATAACCGGGAAGGGGGCGTAAACGATGCCCAGACGCAAGAAACGTAAGGAAATTTTCGCCCTTGGCAATGAGGCTGTTGTCGAAGGAGCTTTGTTGGCCGGGTGTTCGTTTTTCGGTGGGTATCCCATCACTCCGTCTTCCGAGATTATGGAAATAATGGCTGCTCGCCTACCCAAGATCGAAGATGGTGTCTTTATTCAACTTGAAGACGAGATCGCCAGCATGGGGGCCATTATCGGTGGCTCTCTGGCCGGTCGAAAAACCATGACTGCCACAAGTGGGCCGGGCTTTTCGCTTATGCAGGAGAATCTCGGGTATGCGATTATGGCTGAAGCCCCTTTGGTTTTGGTGAATGTCATGCGCGGTGGCCCTTCAACCGGTTTACCGACCTGTCCGGCGCAGGGTGATGTTCAGCAGGCCCGTTGGGGAACACACGGTGATCATCCGATTATCGTGTTGTCGGCCTCCAATGTGCAAGAGTGTCTTGATATGACAATTACTGCATTCAATATGGCTGAAAAATACCGGACTCCCGTTATTTTGTTGTTGGATGAAGTGACTGCGCATACTCGTGAAAAAATCGAATTGCCTAATGAGGGCGAGTACGAAGTGTTTTCTCGGACTGTGCCGTCTATGCCGCCGGAATGGTATAAGCCGTATGAAGAGACCGTACGCGGTGTCCCGCCTATGCCTGCCATTGGGGCCGGCTATCGTTTTCATGTGACTGGTTTGACGCATGATCGTAATGGATTTCCTACGCAGCGTCCTGAAGAGGTCATTGAGCTTATGGATCGTATCCATCGCAAGATTGACCAGTTCTTCTACGACATTCAGTTGGTGGAAGAAGTTCAGACAGAGGACGCAGAGGTCGTGGTTATCGCTTACGGCTGTGTGGCTCGTTCCGCTGAACTGGCCGTGCAGCAGGCACGTGAAAACGGGGTGAAAGCCGGACTGCTCAAATTGAAAACCCTGTTCCCGTATCCCAGACGGCATACCGAAAAGGTGCTTGCCAAAGCCAAGACACTGGTGGTGCCTGAAATGAATATGGGTCAGATGTCTCGCGAGGTGAAGCGTGTAAATATGGGCCAGGCTGCAGTCAGGACCATCAATCGCGTGGACGGACAGATCGTCACTCCCGCGGAAATCCTCAAGGTCATCATGCAGGGGTAGTGACATGAGTAATTTTACCGGAAATGAAATAATCCATCAGTATCTGAGGCATAACAAGAAATTCCCGCATGTTCTGTGCGCTGGTTGCGGTCACGGTATCGTGCTGGGAACCTTGATTCGTTCAATTCACGCTTTGGAAATACCCAAGGACGACGTGGTTGTTGTGGCTGGTATCGGCTGCTCAGGTCGCCTAGCCGTATATGTGGACTTTAATACTGTCCATACTACTCACGGTCGCGCTTTGAGTTTTGCCACGGGCATCAAGATGGCTAATCCGAAGCTTAACGTCATCACCATTATGGGGGACGGCGATGCGCTGTCTATCGGCGGCAACCATCTTATCCATGCGGCTCGTCGAAATATCGGTGTCACCGCATTGGTTTTGAACAATAATATCTACGGCATGACCGGCGGGCAAAGTTCTCCGGCTACGCCTGTCGGGTCCACGACCATGACCAACCCATATGGGCAGCTCGATAATAGCTTTGATACCGTGGAATTGGCTAAGGGCGCGGGTGCCAACTATGTGGCACGCGGGACGGTTTTTCATGTGAACAAGCTGGAAAAGATTATGACCGAGGCCATTAAACGTCCCGGTTTCAGTGTGGTGGAAGCCATCACGCCGTGCCACACCCAGTATGGTCGCAAGAACAAGTACAAGAGCCCTGTGGATATGTATAAGTGGATGAAGAAGAATGCCATTCCGATTGAACGCTACAACGAACTCTCTGAAGACAAGCGTAAAGATCGGATGCCCATTGGCGTATTTGTCGAACGGGATCGCCCCGGCTTTGAGGAGAGTTACCAGAAGTTGCAGTCGAACTTTCTGGCGCAGGCCGCCAAGGGAGGCAAATAATGAAACCGCAGCAAGAACTTGAGCGTTTCGAGATTCGGTTTTCCGGTCTGGGCGGTCAGGGTATCATTACTTTGGGCAAGATCATGGGACAGGGACTGGCTCTCGGCCATGGCTACAACGTCACCCAGACCCAGAGCTATGGTCCTGAGGCGCGTGGCGGGTCCAGTAAGTGCGATCTGGTCATAAGCTCAGGGCCCATCAGCTATCCCAAAGCCGAAAATTTGGACTTGCTGGTGGCATTGTCTCAGGAAGCCTGCAACACATATTATCCCTATCTGAAACCGGGCGGGGTGTTGGTGCTGGAATCTGATCTGGTTAAGCAGCCGCCTACCAATCAGTTCCTTGGCTTGCCGTACACCGCGCTTGCCAAGGATAAAGTTGGTATCCTTCAGGCCATGAATACTGTGGTTCTGGGGTCTCTGTCCTTCCTGCTTCCCTTTGTCAATCAGGGGGCCATGCGCAAGAGTTTGGAGTCCGTACTGCCACCCAAGATCAAGGCCATCAACACCAAGGCTTTCAACCTGGGCCATCGCCTCGCCAAGAAAGAATGGGGTGATGACGTCGGCGAAGCATGGCGTGATGAATAGCCTGTAAATGTACGTCTTTTATAATAGATAAGAAAGGGGTGCCGGTTGTCCGGCACCCCTTTTCTTTATTGATATTTGTTTAGTCGAATTTGTTTTTGACTGTGGGAACCATGCCATCGTCACTCTTGAGTTGAGGCAGCATTTCTCGGATGTTGTCGGAGATGGGCAATGTCCAGTTGTGAGCTGAGACGACGGCGGAGTCTACCAGTCGTATGACTTTGGAGGACATATAGACATAATTGTCGCCGATTACGTAGTTGCCGGTGAGCATCCCGGATCTGGGTGGAAACTTGCCAGACATGGTGTCGGTGAGACTTTTGTAATCCTCGGCACTGACTCCCTTTCCGTAAAGATAGTCGGTAGCATTGGGGGTGCCGTCGGTGATAAGTACGCCACGTTGGACTAGTCGGTCCGCTATTTGTTGAGTTATGACTGAACCGAAAATGGCATTGTCGCCGGGGTCTTTTTGATTGGTGAACCGTTTGACGAACACGGCGGATTTTAGAGTTAATTCCCCTTTGCCCACGTTGGAGTACAGCACATCAGCTGCTCTGTAGTTCAGTTCGATAAGAGGAATTGACGAAGTCTCATGGTAAGATTTCGCTGTGGGGGCGGTATCAAAGACATAGTTGTATGTTTCGGAGGCAGTATCCTTGCCGTCTTTCCACATGCGGTTACCACACCCAGTCATAAGGAGGGTGGTGGAGATCATCAGTAATATCAGTACAGGCTTGGTCATCTGTTGCCGTCCCGGAGTCGCAGTTAAGCCGTCTGACGAACCGTGCATATGGCTCGCCTAGGGTCTATTCGGCTGTTTGTGGGATTTCCTTTAGTATTGCGCGGATAAGATTTGTCATTGTTGCCGAAGATTTTTCTGCCTGAGCAATGACGGTATCCAGCGATGCTTCCTTCATGCAGTCAGGGAGATTCTTATTGGTCAAGCAGGATATGCCGAGGATACGGATACCCATGTGATGAGCTGCGATGGCCTCCATGCACGTGGACATGCCGATGGCGTCAGCGCCCAGCCGTCGGTACATGCGGGTTTCTGCCGGTGTTTCCATATTTGGTCCCATGATTTGCATGAATACGCCACGTTCCAATCGGATACCTAGTTCTAAAGCCTTGTTTACGGCTAACTTTCGTAAAGCAGGATCATACACAACACACATATCCGGGAACCGTTCTCCCCAGGAGTCGACGTTTTCGCCGCGAAGAGGTGTGTGTCCGGTCATATTGATGTGATCTTCTATGATCATGGGGGAGCCGGTTTCAAACGAAGGGTTGAGTGCGCCTACAGCATTAGTCAGGATCAGTTTTTTTACGCCGAGTTCGCCCAAGACGCGAATATTATGCGTCGCTTCCTGTGCCGTGAATCCTTCATACAGGTGGAATCGACCTTGCAAAGCCAACACGGGCACGCCATCAATCGTGCCGGAAATCAGTTGTCCGACATGGCTCTTGACTGTTGATACAGGGAACTCGTCAATTTCTTCATAGGGGAGCAAAATTGGGTTTTCAATAGCGTCAGTCAGGCCACCAAGTCCGGTGCCGGTGACAAATGCGACAGTATCAGCTTGAACTTTGCCTAATTTTTCCTGTATGTATGCGACAGAATGTTGTATCTTTTTACGGTATTCCATGTTGACTCCTTGGTTTCGCAGCCGCGATTGTCTCCGGGGGAGGCTGAATTGTGAACGGAATAAATTGAACTCAGTAAGGACAGGTTCGTTTTATGGATATTGTGACACTACTTGGTCTCACTGTTGGTTTTGCGCTCATTATCGGTGCAATTGTCATAGGTGGGGCTGTTGATGTTTTTATCAATGTTCCTGGGATGATGATTGTTGTTGGCGGCACTCTGGCGTCCATTATGGTCGCCTTTCCTTTTGAAGAGGTTATACAGGCCTTTAAGGCTGCCTTCAAGATTTTCGTATCACGCAAAACCAAAGTGCGTGATGTTGTGAACATTATGGTTAAAGTGGCGGAAATCAGTCGTCGTGAAGGGCTTATCGCTCTGGAAAACGTCCAGACTGAAAATATGGTCCTCAAGAAATCCTGCCAGCTTATCGCGGATAATGCGGATCCAGATCTTATCCGTTCCACTCTTGCCATTGAAATTACTTCCATGCGCCGCCGCCATCAGGTCGGACAGGACGTGTTCAAGCGATTGGCGGCACTCGCTCCTGCATTTGGTATGATGGGGACGCTCATTGGTCTTGTCCAAATGCTTTCTCGATTGGATAATCCAAAGTCCATTGGTCCGGCTATGGCCGTTGCTTTGTTGACGACATTTTATGGTTCGGCAATGTCCACGCTGTTTTTCATTCCTATGGCAGCCAAGCTCAAGGCAAGGACGCTTCAGGAACAGTTGCATCTCGAAGTTATTTTCGAAGGTGCAAAGTCTATTTTGGAAAACAACAACCCGAGGCTTGTTTACGAAAAATTGTCCTCCTTCTTGGCCCCTGCAGAACGGGATACGCAACGATGAAAGACGATGATCGGTTAATTTTTTTGCCCGACGAAGAAGAGGAAGGCGGCAATGAGTGGCTGACCACGTTTGCCGATCTTTCCATGCTTCTGCTGGTCTTTTTTGTGCTTCTCTATTCCATGTCCACCATTGATACGGAGAAGTTTTCCAAGACATTCTCTTCGGTGACTAAAGCCTTACAAGGTAAAATGCAGAAGGTTGCTACCAGTCGGATTACTCGTGAAGAGGCTGGTGTGCTTATTGACCAAGCACTTATGCGACGTCAGATCATTGAGTCTCAGCGTAAAGTGTATGCCGAGGTCAAGACTTTGCAGACCAAAAAGGGCGTGGAAGGATTGGTCAGTGCGAATTTTGAGGATGGAGTTATTACCATCCGGGTTCCGGGCGACGTCATGTTTCCTTCAGGCAGAGTTAATCTTACGCCGAAAGGAGTACGGTTGGTTGCCACGCTCAAGGATTTCTTTATCAAACATAAAGATCAGAACATCAAAATTGTCGGATACACGGATAACGTGCGTCCCAGTCAAAGATCTCGTTTCAAGGATAATTGGGAAATTTCTGCTCTCCGAGCCGTCAATGTTTTGAGGGAATTGCTCAAAATGGGGCTTGAGTCCACTCGGTTGACCGCCACTGGGCTTGCGTATTTGAACCCCTTATTTCCGAACTCTTCAGCTGAGTATCGGGCCAAGAATCGTCGCGTTGAATTCATACTTGAAAAACGGGTGTCCGGTCAGTAGTGTCACCCGGCGGTTTTATTGAATTCTATTTGGGGGAGTCATGGATTTTGAAATAAGTATACCTGAAGACGAAGAACAGTTGCGCAAGGCTTTTCGCACCAAGGTCCCCGGCCTCAAGGCTCGGTTCCCGGAACAAAAGCGTGTGTTGGATGTCATGGATTTGAGTGCCACCGGATTTGCCGTGCTTGATGTTGAAAAGAGTTTTTCGGAAAAGCAGGCAGTTGAGGTGGAGTTGTTAATCAACAAGAAGCTTTTTTTGAGCGGCATCTCCGCGTTGGTCATGCGAGTCCTTGATAATGGTATCGTTGGATTGAATTTCGTCGATTTGGAACGGCAGAAACAGATCAAGCTGGATAAGCTTGTGCTTGAAGTCCAGAAGCGACTTATTGCCCTGCGCAAGAAAAAACGGGAGCAAGGCTGATAGTGTTTTCAACGAACGGTGATCGGCACAAGGTCCTCATAGCCAATCGCGGCGAAATCGCCATGCGGGTGATGAGGGCCTGTCAGCGTCTGGGGTTAGATTTCGTCTGTGTCTGTACGCCGGAAGATGAGGCGTCCGGGCATGTTGTACTTGCCCGAGAATTGGCTGGCGAGAGTGCTGTTTATACGATTACATCGTATCTGGATGCAAACGAACTGTTTTCGGTGGCCGATGCCAGCGGAGCGACAGCGGTGCATCCCGGGTATGGTTTTTTTGCCGAAGATTTTCGGTTTGCCCGTCGTGTGGTGCGCCGAGATCGGCCCATGGAATTTATCGGGCCATCCTGGTGGGTCATTCGAGATCTGGGCGACAAGATCAATACCAAGCGTATTGCTCGGAGTCTCCATGTTCCAACGGTGCCGGGGTCTGATCGTCCGGTTTACAGTGAGCTTGAAGCAGATGAGATTGCGTCCAGTTTGTTTGATTTTCAGGCGAGTCAGGGTATCCTTAATGGCGTGATCATGGTCAAGGCTTCGGCTGGCGGCGGTGGCATGGGCATTGAGGAAGTCGGTGACCTTGATGAATTTCGTTCCGTTTTTCGTCGTATTCGTAATTATGCCAAACGGAATTTTGGCGATGAGGGTGTCCTCATCGAACAGCGTATTTTTGATTTCAACCACTTGGAAGTGCAAGTGGTCAGCGAACGCAGCGGCAAGCACCATGTGCATTTCGGTACCCGTAATTGTTCTGTGCAGTCCACAGGTAAGCAGAAACGTATTGAAGTCGCACCAGGCTTTGCTCCGGGTGTTGTGCCATATACTTTTGACGCAGAAAAAGTGCTTGAGGAAATTACTCAGCATTCGTTGTCCATGGCTTGTGAGTCCGGATACGACAATGTTGGAACATGGGAATGGATCATTACTCCGAAAGGAGAGCCGTTCCTTATGGAAGTGAACACCCGAATTCAGGTGGAAAACGGTGTCTCCGCAATTATTTCCAAGGCCGATGGCAATTCGGTGGATATTATCACCGAACAGATTCGTTTGGCACTGGGGCAACCGCTTGGGTACAGTCAGGAAGATATCGAACTCGATGGTGTTGGGATTGAGTACCGTCTTGTGGCCGAAAATACGGACAATTGGTTTACGCCGTGTGCAGGCCGAATTACTCGGTTTGAATGGGCAGAGCAGGACTGGTTGGACGTGTATACCCAAGTCCCTGTTGATACAACATACGAAATCCCCATGGAATTCGATCCGAACCTGGCCCTGGCTATTATTTGGGGCAAGGACCTTGAAGAAGCCAAAGCCCGAGGTGTTCAGTTCCTTGATTCTTTGGTTTTGGAGGGGGACATCAGTGGTAAATCTGAAGATTTTCACACCAATATTAAGTATTTGAAAGCCAAGACCGACAGACTTCTGGAGTTTTAGATGGATACGACAAAAAAAGTCCAGAATCTTAAAGATCGTTTGAGTTATATTCGGGATATCTTCGCGGGTAAGGAAGAGGAATCCATTCGTTTACTTTCTGCAAAATTGAGTGAGTTGTTGGAACGGCATCAGTCGCAACCCGGTGGTGTATCCAGCAGTCAACTCGCACGGCTTGAAGATCTGTTTGATTTTTCCGAGCGAAAACTTGATCTTGCTCTTACGCCCATGGATCGGGTGCGTATTGTTCGACATCCACAACGTATTTGTCTCAAAGATATACTTGAGAATGTCTACGATAATTACACTGAGATTGGTGGGCGTGGCGAATTCAATATTGATCCGTCCATGTTGATTGCCAGAGCCGTTTTTTCTCGCAGAGTAGGTGACAAGGTCATCAATCAGATGGTCATGGTTATCGGTCAGGAAAAAGGCCATGGCGAGGCTTTTCGTAATGGCGGGTCGGTTAAGCCTTCAGGGAATGCCAAGGCCTTGCATTATATGAAGGTCGCTGAAACTGAAAATATTCCGGTGCATACTTTTGTGTTTACGCCCGGAGCGTACCCTGTGGAAGACTGGCCGGGGGCTGCCCAGCAGATTGCCAAAAATTTATATGAATTATCTGCACTTAAAGTGCCGGTTGTTTCTATTTTTTCCGAAGGTGGTTCGGGTGGAGCCGAGGCGGTTGGCTTGGCAGACCGACGTATCATGCTTTCTCACGGGTACTATTCTGTTATTTCACCCGAAGGGGCGGCAGCCATCGAAGGTGGTTTACGTGGCGGAACGCGGGCAACGCCTGAACTGATTGAAAAGTGTGCCAGACAACTGTGCATTACAGCCGAGGATAATCTTCAAAATGGGTATATCGACCGCATATTGCAGGAACCTCCTTTGGGTGCCAGACCCAATCATTATGATTTTTTCCGGGAATTGCGGCGCGAATTGATTCAAACCACCAATGAGGTGGTCAGTGGTGTCAAATCCATGAAGTTGTACCGAGCCATGGCAGTTCGCGGTAGCAAAACCGATGACGCTGAATCCATCTACATGCGGTGGACCCTGTCAAAGTCCGCTTTGAATCGTTTGGTTGACCAACGGCAACGTAAATTCCGGAATTTGAGTCGCCATGCTCGTTTGGATGGTACGGGGGTCGTTAACCGGGCTGTGACCGCGACCAAAGGGGCGGTCTGGGCGATACATTCTTTTTTGCGATATGATGTTTTGGGACGGCAGAAAAAACGTCTTGATGCCATGTTTGAGGATCTTGGTGCCGAAGCACATCTGGTCCGCCACAAGCTTCTTATGCCGCTGAAAAAAACCGTGGATAAGGTGCTGCCGGGTAACGGCTCAGGTCGTCCCGTTGTGGGCGAAGAGGTCATGAACAGGTTAACTCGGCTGTCCTGTCCGGAAGACGGAGCATGTCTGGTCGGCAGTGAATGGGCCTGGACAAGTCCTCGCAGTCATGAGGATAGGACCATCACTTGTCCCAATGTGCGAACACAGCATTGCCCTGATTTGTGGGTGCCTGATCTTTTTGGTGATTTTGCTGGCGTATGTCCTTCCTGTGGTCACCATTTCCCTATGGAATATCGATGGTATCTAGAAAATGTTTTTGATTACAGCGAGTCCAAGGAATTCAATCAGCAATTGGAATCCGTGAATCCGTTGGGGTATGAGAAGTTTGATTTCAAGCTTGACAAGGCCAAGGAAAAGACCGGGTTGAAATCAGCCTGCATCACCTTTGAGACTTCTATTGAAGAGGTCGATACCGTAGTCGCGGTTTTGTGTGCTCCTTTCCGGGGGGGTAGTGTTGGCGCGGCCGAAGGTGAGAAGTTTATTCGTGCGGCGGAACGTGCTGGACGCAAACGGCAGCCGTTTATCGCCTATGTACACGGAACAGCGGGTATTCGCATTCAGGAAGGCGTTAACGGCGTTATTCAGATGCCTCGGTGTACTATCGCCGTTCGCCGGTATATCGATGCTGGCGGACTGTATCTTGTATTGTATGACACCAATTCCTATGCTGGCCCCGTGGCCAGTTTCCTTGGGTGTTCTCCATATCAATTTGCCGTACAGTCCTCGAACATTGGTTTTGCCGGTCCCGGCGTCATTACTGAAACTACGGGCATTACGATTCCGCCGGATTATCACCGCGCTTATCATGCTCTTTCGCGAGGGCATATCCACGGCATATGGGACAGACGAGAGGTCAAAAAAAACCTCCATCAGTCGCTCTTGACCATGGGTGGTCGCAACCTATACTATCGTTAGTCCAGAGTTCGTTACAGACGGACCATATCTTTTGGACCTCCGGCGTCGGAGGCAGAAAGCAAAAACGAGAATACAAGGAAAGATAGTGCTGAATATCAAAGAGTTACTTGATAAGGTTAAAGCGTCTCCCTACCGTGAAATTGTGATTCGTGCTCCGCATACCGGCGTTGTTGAGTTTGCTGGTTTGAAACAGGGCGACACTGTTCGTGGTCCTGGAGGCGATTATAAAGAAAAACCTGGTACGCTGTTGGCGAATTTGACCAGAGAAAAGAACAAGAAGCCCATTCCGGCACCGGAGAAGGGCGTGATTGAGGCTGTCCATCTGGAACATGAAGGCCAGTTTGTGGAAGCCGGTGAGCCTTTGGTGACCATCAAGCATTATTTGACCCGTAAGGAAGTTATTGAGCTGATTCTTCAGGAGGCATTGTACCTGTTCCGTGCACCTGAGCGTGCTAAGTACTATTTTGTTCCCGAAGTCGATCAAAAACTTAAGGTGTCCGGCAAGCGCTCCGTCAAAGTGCATGATGGGATGGAAATCCTTATTGTTTCTCGCATGAAGCGTGAGACTCCTTTGGCCTATACCGGTCCTGATGGCATTATCTATTCCGTATATTTCGGTCGTGGCGACAATGTGGACGAGGGTGGCCCGTTGATCGGTGTTTGCCCTGAAGATCAATTGACCGTCATTCAGGATGTGGTTGCTCGTATCCAGAGTGAATGGGAAGAAGAAGAGTAGGACACTATGGGTAGACTCCTTCAGGTACGCGTTACAGCTTGGACTTTCAGTGAAGATGATGTCGAAAAGGCGTATCCTTCACTGTGGAAACTTGTTTGGCAAGATCCTAAAGTTATTCAGAAAAAGGGCGTACTTGAACTGACAGGAGCCATATTCGATGCGGTCCGAGTCGGATTGATCGACGGCGATAAGGTCGAAGCTCTGAAAGACGGAGCAGAAAAAGCCGAAGAAATGCGGCTTGAGATCGAGAAGTTGCTGGGTGAATGGAAGCCCGGAGAAGCGGACAAGATTATCTACCAATTGGAAGACCTGCTGGATAAACTTGAAGATATTGCAGACAAATTTTAAAGATTGAAGAATATAAAGAGCGTAAGGAGATAATATGGCTGGCAGCATGAACAAAGTTATTCTTATCGGCAGGTTGGGGCGTGATCCCGAGTTGTCTTATACGCCCGCCGGACAGGCCCGGGCGAAATTTTCCATTGCCACGGATGAAGGTTACCGTGACAGGCAGACCGGCCAGAAGGTCGAAAAAACAGAGTGGCACAATATTGTTGCTTGGAGACAGACCGCTGAATTTTGTGGCAACTACCTTGGCAAGGGCCGTCTGGTCATGGTCGAAGGAAAGTTGCAGACACGGAAATGGCAGGATCAGAATACCGGCCAGGATCGTTACATGACCGAGATCGTCGCTGACAGAGTTCAAGGACTTGATCGAGCGGCTGATGGTGCCGGTGCTCAGGCCGGTGGCGGATATCAAAAACAGCAGGGCGGCTACCAGCAGCAACAGCAGGGTGGTTACCAACAGCAGCAACAGTCTCAGGGTGGTTATCAACAGCAGGCTCCTCAGCAGGGGCAGGCAGCTCAGCAGGGTCAACCCCAGGAGCAGGAGGAAGACCTCGGTCCCGCCTTTCCGTCTGAAGCCAGTGGTATGGACGACGTACCGTTTTAGGCAATATTTGAGTAAAAAAAGGGTGGCTTTTGCCACCCTTTTTTTTTGCTCAAATATTGTTACCCGGCTCGCGATAGCGGCGCATCTGCACATTTTTCGGGCTTCGTTTTATTCTCAACGTAGCTAGGCTACGCCTCCGGTGAAACTGCGTCCGAGAAAATGCACATCTGCACCACTCTCTCAAGCTTCAAGGTGGTGGAGAGTGTGTGGGGAGTGATGAATGGACGGGGCGTTATGCCGCCATCTCTCAAAGGAACTTGGTGATTAATGAGAAAGAGAAGGTGAGAAGGATTGTCATGGACAAAACATTTCGCCGAAGGCGACATAAAAAGTTTTGGAGAGTCCAGAGAACTTTTTTTAAAAGGTTCTCTGGTCCCGCTGAAAGCGGCCCCCGGCAGGGTGCCAGAGGCCTTTCGAGAATTAGTGTTGCAGGATTTGGCTCAGGAAGAGCTTTGTCCTGTCATACTGAGGATTGCTGAAGAACTCTTCCGGTGAATTCTGTTCCACTATTTCGCCGTAATCCATAAAGATCACACGGTCGGCTACGGTACGGGCAAAACCCATTTCATGGGTGACGCAGACCATGGTCATGTTTTCTTCGGCAAGCTCAATCATGACATCCAGCACTTCCTTGATCATTTCTGGGTCAAGGGCGGATGTTGGCTCGTCAAAGAGCAGAATGTTCGGGCTCATGCACAGGGCGCGGGCAATGGCAACACGCTGTTGCTGACCACCGGAAAGCTGGCCTGGATATTTTTTGGCCTGTTCGGCGATGCGGACACGGTCGAGATAGTGCATGGCAATTTTTTCTGCTTCCTTTTTGGGCATTTTACGTACCCAGACTGGAGCAAGAGTCAAGTTTTCAAGAACCGTCATGTGCGGGAACAGATTGAAGTTCTGGAAGACCATACCGACTTCTTTACGGATCTTTTCGAGACCCTTGAGATTGCCAGTCAGTTCAGTGCCATCTACGATGATGGTTCCTTCCTGATGGTGTTCCAGACGGTTCATACACCGGATGAGGGTGGATTTTCCTGAACCGGACGGACCGCAGATGACGATGCGTTCGCCTTTGCGTACCTGAAGATCAATATTTTTGAGAACGTGAAAGTCGTCGTACCACTTGTTCAGTCCTTTGACGTCGATCACAACTTTCTGAGATTCCATAATTCAGCCTTATCAGTTGTTTTTCTTGGGGCCGCTTTTTTCCAGCGAACGGCCATAGCGGCTCATGCCGAAACAGATGCACCAGTATACGATGGCACAGAAGGCATAGCCTTCGGCATCGTGACCGAGCCATACTTGATCCTGTGAGGCGGCTTTTGTCATGCCGAGGAAATCGAGCAGGCCGACGATAATGACCAGTGACGTATCTTTAAACAGTGCGATGCACCGACCTATCAAAGCCGGTAGAACATGTCTGAGAGCCTGCGGCAGAACGATGAACAGAGTGACCATCCATTTACTGAGTCCTAGAGCTTTGGCTGCATCGGTTTGTCCAGAGGAGACGGCTTGTAAACCACCACGTACCACTTCCGCGATGTATGCGGAGGAGAATAGGATTATACCGATTTGTACTCGGAGCAGGTTATTGATCTGCATATCCTCGGGGAGGAACAGTGGCATCATGACCGAAGCCATGAACAGGATCGTGATGAGCGGTACTCCGCGGATGAGTTCGATGAATCCGATGCACGGGGTGCTGATGCCTATCATTTTTGACTGCCTGCCGAGAGCCAGCAGAATGCCGAAGGGTATGGAGAGCAGAATGCCTACCGCAGCCAATCCAAGACTGAGCATGAGTCCGCCCCACATTGATTGGTCAACTTTGGCCAGCCCGGCACCTCCGCCGATGAGCCAGAGCGCGATGACGAAGAGCAGGGGCCACAGGCCGATGAGATACCGGTTCTTGCAACACCCAGAAACTGTGGCCGCGATGACACCGACAAAGAGAAATGCCGAGGCAACGGGACGCCAGATAAGTTCAGGAGGATAGGTTCCGACGAGCAATATCCTGTATTTTGCGCCAATAAAGGTCCAACAGGCTCCACCATCGTTGGTGCATATTTCAGGACCACCAGTCCAGACCGCGTCGATAAACGCCCATGAAATGAGGGGTGGAATTCCCTTTGCAAGGAGTGCCATGCAGAGGATGGTCAGGATTGAGTTGGTCCAGTTGGAAAAGAGATTCTTGCGTAGCCAGTGAATCACACCCGTGGCCGCAATAGGCGCAGGTGCGGCTGGGGTGGGCGTGAAGACCAGTATTTTTTGTTCTTGGTTCATCGTTCCACCATTTGTACCTTGGAGTTGAACCAGTTCATGCCTAGAGAAATGATCAGGTTGATGGTTAGGTACACCGCCATCCACAGCCCGATGATTTCGATAGCTTGGTCATTCTGGCCGATGATTGTGCCACCGACCGAAACCATGTCTGGGTAACCGATGGCGACAGCCAACGAACTGTTTTTTACCAAACTGGCGTAATCGTTGGTGGTGGCCGGGATGCAGACACGCAGGGTTTGCGGCAGGATCACCTTCCGCATGATCAGACTTGGCTTGAGTCCTAACGCCTTGGCAGCGTCGAGCTGTCCTTTGTCCACGGATTGGATACCACTGCGTACGTTTTCGCCAATGAAGGCCGCTGTATACATAATCAGACCGAGAAGCAGGGCAGAAAATTCAGGGCGCAGAACCATGCCGCCTTTGAAGTTGAATCCTTTCAGTATTGGCGTATCAAAGGCGATAGGCTGGCCGGTCAGGAGAAAGACCAAACCTGGTAGGCCTATGCATAGAGCGAGCGAAATCCATCCAGTGTGTAAGCCTTTACCTGTGGTATCTCGTAAGTGTTTGGACTTGCGGAAAAGGAAGATGGAACCGGCAATAGCAACAGCCAGAGCGATAAAGACCCATGCCATGCCATCTTGGAATTCCGGGCGGGGTAAGAAAATACCACGATTATTAATGAAGATGTCCTTGAAGGGAACCAGGCTTTTCCGAGGATGTGGAAGTGAAACCAGAACCACGGAATAGCAGAAGAAAAGTGTGAGCAACAAAGGAATGTTGCGCAGTATTTCCACGTAGACGGCACCGAGTTTGGCCACGAGCCAGTTGCCTGATACGCGGGCGCAGCCCACGATTACGCCGAGAATTGTGGACAGAACAATGGCGATAATCGAGACGAAAATCGTGTTCAATGCTCCCATGAGAAATGCGTAACCGTATGTGTCGGCAGGCTCATAGGAGAGAAGAGTGTCGTTGATGGGCAGCCCTCCTTCTACTGACAGGAATCTGAAGCCTGAGGCAATATTGCGCGCTTCAAGGTTGGCCTGCGTGTTGTAGAAGAGCTGCAACGCGACATAAATGACTACCCCGATCACGAGCGTTTGCATCAAGATGACGGGGAGCTGTTTTTTTAGGTCGGAAGTCAGTGACATTGCACGCTACTAAAGTTGGATGTGAAAGATGGAACCGCACCAGACGGGAATTCCCGGCCGGTGCGGTTGTTTGTTTGTAATTCTGTATAAGGACTAGCGAATGGGCATTGCGTAGAGCATACCGCCGCGGGTCCACAGGTCGTTATGACCACGGGGGATATTCATGGCGGTGTCGGGACCGAAATGGCGGTTATAAATTTCGCCGTAGTTGCCGACAGCCTGGATGGCGCGAATGAGCCAGTCATTGTCCAGATTGATGAAGGAACCGATGTCGCCGGATGCACCGAGCATACGTTTGACGACAGGGTCGTTGGAATTTTTCTTCATTTCAAGGACGTTAGCCTGAGTGATGCCTTTTTCTTCAGCTTCGATGAGGCCGTAGAGAACCCAAGTGACCAAGTCCTTCCATTGGTTATCACCGTGGCGGACGTAAGGAGCCAACGGTTCCTTGGAGAAGGTTTCGGACAGGATGACGTGATCGGCAGGATTCGGGGCGCTTGTGCGCAGGGAAGCGAGCTGGCTGACGTCGGTGGTGAAAGCATCGGTACGACCGGCAATATAGGCGTTGAAGGCCTCTTTTTTGCTGTCGAAGACAACTGTTTCCAGCTTGATATTGTTCATACGGGCGAAGTCGGCCACGTTCAGTTCACTGGTAGTACCGGAAACAACGGCAACGGATGCGCCGTCAAGTTCTGCACCCTTGGTGACTCCCAAGTCCTTTTTCACCATGAAACCCTGGCCATCATAGAAAACGACGACTGTGAAGTCGACGCCCTGTTTGCCGTCGCGTTTCATGGTCCATGTGGTGGTACGGGATACAAGGTCAACTTGACCGGAAGAAACGGCTACGATCTTCTGTTTGGAGGCCAGAGGAACAAACTTGATGGCATCCTGATCCTTGAGAACCGCAGCGGCTACTGCGCGGCCCATGTCGACATCGAAGCCGGTCCAGCGGCCATTGGAATCAGGGGCGGAAAAACCGGCAACACCTTCGCTGACACCCAGTGTCAGAATGCCGTTTTCCTGAATGCGCTCCAAGGAGCCGGCCATAGCAGTGGAAGCCATGGTGAGCAGCAGAGCCGTCAGCAGCAATTTGCCAAAAAGTTTCATCCTTTCTCTCCTTTGAAAAATGATAATGTGATTGATGCACGAATTTTGAGTATTCGCCTAGGCGAATGTTACGGGTGTGTTACAAACAGGCGGTAACAGTGTCAACGAAAGGGGAAAAAAATAATGCCCGCACATGAAGTGTCATGGTGGGCATTATTGGGTTAATCTTCCAGGAAGTAGTCTACAGTTGTCACGACGCGGATTCGTTTGATTTCAGGCGTGTACCTATCGCGGTCCTGAAGACTAAAATAGCCTTGTGTGGCGCGGCGGATGGTTCCTACATGGGAGCCGGAGTCTTCTGCAAACTGTTTGGCCGCTTTTCGGGCGTCCTGTGTGGCTTCAGCAATCATGTCGGGTTTGATGCTATTGAGGCCTGTGTAGGTAAAAGTTGGGCGGAACTCGTAGTTTTGGACTAGCATGACGCCGCGAGATACGAGTTCTCCGGCAACAGACATACCCTTTTTAACGGTTGTGATATCTTTTGTACGGACTGTCAGCACAGCTTCTGCCCGATATCTCTGTGCAGGTTGGCGGTCTCCCATCATTGATTGATTGTCCTGAATGCGCGGGGCGGCAGTCATGACTTCGGCATCGCCAAGTCCTTGTTCTTTGAGAAAGATCATGATGGCTGAACGGGAACGGTCAAGTTCGGCATCAAGTTCGGGCAAGGTATTGGCCCCGGCGCTGTAGCTGATAGGCCACATGGCGAGATCGGCAGCGACTTCTCGTTCAGCCAGTCCTTTGACTGTGACATATCGGTCCATGGCTTTGAAATCGACCAGTGCACTTCCGAGCACCCAGCAACCAGCTATGATGCCAAGGGCAAGGACGACACCCGCGAGAATCGTATGAAATGTATGTTTTTGTTCCATGAAGTACCTCTGCTTTTAGTGGTTGTTCGTCTGAGATCACCTGATGCGGACGTAGCGTGACGAACTGGAGTAAAAGACATTGTAGACGAGGGTTAGCAGGCAGGCAAAGACTGCCGAACCAATTCCTATCAACACATTGTAATAGGGCGGAGCAGTCAAGGCAAGACGTATGAGTAGCGTGGCCAAGGCAAATCCTGAGTTACGGAAGACAGCCCGGAATTCAGGGAGGAATCGCTGAGCAATGAGTACCAGCATGATATCGCTGAAAATTAGGACAGTGTAAAAACTTTGGAAAAAGTGGAATGTTTCGTGTCCGTAGATAAACAGGAGTCCATTTTTGACGCCCATGCCAATGAATATGGCGAGCATGACGAGCGCAACAATTTTTTTGGCAGCAACAAATTTGAACAGCCGTTCCCCACCTTTGATGGTCTCATCAAGTTGGCGTTGTAGCAGAGTATAGACACCAAGGAGTGCGAAAATGGCGATTGCGCCGCCGCCATCGGAAAGGAGAATCCACAATTCCTTTTCGTGGCCGGTGATAGTGATCGGTTCAGGGAAATCCGCCAGAGCTTTGAATGCACTTCTGAGCAGAATAAGTGCAAGAATTTCAAATTGTTTGCCAACCGCCTTCGAGATGGAGCATGGCAACGTAAAAATAAGGCTGATGACTTCCAGAATAAGAACTAGAGTAAAGGCGAGGTTGATGGCCATGTAATGGCTTGCGGGGATCAGGCCGGCTACGTGTCCGGTAATGATGCCTTGTCGTTTTAATTCGATGGTACCCAGTCCCAAAATAAAGACGACAACAAGTATACCGGCAACCGTCCGCTGGGTGCTATCCTTTTCCCAGAAATGATGGAGCGGATCAAATACGTATGTCGCCCAGGAATAGATCGTGTTCATGGGGTTTTTCATGATGCACCCTGTATGCGATTTCAGTAGTTTGTGTCATTACGAATCGGCAACAATGGAAAGCCAGTGAGAGATTCCTTCACGGCGTGTTATATTTCAAACAACATTTCCAGATCGTCACGGGTCAAGCTCTTGAGTGCAGATTGACCGGGGATGATCGCTTCGGCAACGCTCTTCTTTTGTTCTTGCAACTTGAGAATACGTTCTTCCACTGTGTTCTGGCAGATCATCTTGTAAGCGAATACCTGACGTTTCTGGCCGATACGATGCGTACGGTCGGTGGCCTGATTCTCCACGGCCGGGTTCCACCACGGGTCATAGTGGATGACGTAGTCTGCACTGGTCAGGTTCAGACCGGTACCGCCAGCCTTGAGGGAAATAAGGAAGATCGGGATGTCCGGGCTGTCGTTGAATTTGTCCACCTGATCGAAGCGATCTTTGGAGGAACCATCCAGATAGGCGAAGGGAATCTCTCGAATTTGTAACCAGTTACGGATGACATGAAGCATCTGCACGAACTGGGAGAATACGAGCACCTTGTGACCGCCTTCGATGATATCCACGACAAGATCCTTGAAGGCGTCGAATTTGCCTGAAGGCAGGTTAGTGGAGACTCCGGGGATGTCGAGCTTAAGTAAGCGCGGGTGACAACAGATCTGGCGGAGTTTGAGCAGGGCATCGAGAATGGACATTTGGCTCTTGGCCATGCCTTTCTCTTCGACGTCTCGAAGGACCTGATCCTTGAGCTTTTTAGCCAGGGCATTGTAGAGATCACGCTGTTCATCCACCAATTCGCAATAGTGCGTTGTCTCGATTTTGGGCGGCAGATCTTTGGCAACTTCAGCCTTGGTACGCCGCAGAATGAACGGTTTTACGCGGGTGCGTAGATAATCCAGAGTTTCTTCGTCGCCGTCTTTGATAGGCTTGACGATGCCACGCTGGAAAGAGTGCTGCGATCCGAGGAATCCGGGCATGAGAAATTCAAAGAGGGACCACAATTCGAACAGGTTGTTTTCGATAGGCGTACCCGACAGACAGACGCGCAGGCCAGCCTCGAGTTTGCGTACGGAACGTGCCGTGATCGTATTGGGGTTTTTAATATTTTGTGCTTCGTCAAGAATGACACTGACATATTCGTATTTGAGCAGTTCGTCGAGATCGCGTCGAAGCAGTGCATATGTAGTGATGACCAGTTGCGAGCCTTTGATATGCTGGAATAGGCTTTCACGTTTTGCGCCATAAATAGTCAAGCATTTGAGGGTCGGGACGAATTTTTTTGCTTCTCGTTCCCAGTTGGGCAGAACAGATGTCGGCACGATGATCAGGTTTGGACCGTCAATGCCTCTGTCTTTCAGCGATTGGAGATAAGCCAGAGTCTGGATAGTTTTTCCAAGACCCATTTCATCTGCCAGAATTCCACCAAAGCCATACTCGCGTAGGAAATTCATATAACTGAGCCCTTGAGCCTGATATGGCCTGAGTGTGGCCTGCAAAGCTTCGGGCTGCTCAATCATCTTGATTTCATCGAAGTTGTTAATCTTCTCTTTGAGCTTGACGAAAAATTCATCGGTCTGGGCCTGTGGTAGGTCTTCCAGAATCTTTTCGAGTACCGGGGCTTCAAACTGGTTGAACTGTTGCTTGGGAGCTTTTTCCGGGTCAAACCCGAGAGCCTTGAGTTTGTGGCCCAGTTTATTGAGCCAGGATTCAGGCAGACTGGTGTATGATCCATCCTTGAGCTGGACGTATCGTTTACCCTTGGTCCATGCTTCCCAAATGACCTCAATGGGTACACGTTGATCATCGTATTCCACGGACAGTTCGAGGTTGAACCATTTTTCTTCTTCGTCGGTTTCTACTTCGGCTACGACTTGTGGTTGCGTTGTACGCACCTTGTAGCGGGTCAGATTTTGCTCACCATATACACGGTAGGCTTCAACCAATTGTGGGTAGAAATCGAGCAGGAAGGTGATCGCTTCTTCTTGCTCCATGAACCAGATATGGTTGTTTCTGGGTTGGAAACTCATTGCCTGCAGTTCGGCGAAAAGACGGGCTTCTTCGTCTTGAGCACGTCGGATAAGATATGATTTGCCCCCATCGTGATAACTGCCGGTCTGAAGGTCCGGGTTGGGACCAGCCATGACGTGTTCGCCGTGTTCGTTTTCGTAGATGTTTTGAATCTTGAGAACGAGCAGGCTGCCTTCTTCGTCGAGGTACAGCTTGGGGTTGTAATCCGCATCCTGAAAGATAGGGCCGATACGTTCAAGGAAATCTTCTTGACCATAGAGGTCGGAGACGGGAATCTGTGTCCAAACCCGGTCAAGGAACTCGGAAACGTCGGCGTGGGGAACGATGGGCTTCTTTTCCACCATGGATTGGACCAGCTTGGGATCAAGTCCGGTCTGCACTGGGTAGAATGAATTTTTGTAATACACCCAGAGAGGCAGTCTGCCGTAGAAATATATTTCTTCCTCATCAGTAATGGGGAAGGGCAAAGTGTCCTCGCGTGCCAGCAAGATGTCGAAATCCAGACCGTCTTCGCTCAAAGCCGGGGACAATTTGAGCTGCATGGTCTTAGACTCAATGGTCACGGGCTTGTCGCTTTCACGCAGGTACAGATAATATTCGCCTTTAACCGCTCGGAAGAACCACGAGTGCAGGCCTGCCGGTATTTCAACCTTATGTCCCCAGTAATCGAGATAATGTCCGATTTGTTCTGCTACGCCGGGCAGGGCCGGAGTTGTGTCGCACCATTCGGGGTTTTCAACAATTTGGGTCAATGTGATTTCGTTTTGAACTTGGGAAATGCCGGATTTATTCTGTCGTGCCCGGAAAAAAGCAACCTGCAGGCGGCCAGGTTCGGGGTATATACGATATATAATATAATGACGGCCAGCTTCCGGCTCCAGTTCAGTCGCAAAGAATGGACGAAAAGTTTGACGCCAATCCGTTCTGGGAATGGGCATTTTCTCGCTGGAATCCGTATCAAGAGATTTTTTGAGTTTG
This sequence comes from Pseudodesulfovibrio nedwellii, assembly GCF_027923765.1. Lineage (NCBI taxonomy): Bacteria > Pseudomonadati > Thermodesulfobacteriota > Desulfovibrionia > Desulfovibrionales > Desulfovibrionaceae > Pseudodesulfovibrio > Pseudodesulfovibrio nedwellii. The sequence goes on from NZ_AP026709.1 coordinate 217,719, forward strand.
ATGACCGTTGCTGTGACGTGACGACAGACGCCGGAAAAGGAATCCGGGCAGTTGCAGTAATAATTGATGGTCTTGTCAATGAGACTTAGCCCGACTTCCGAGGTGTAATTCTCGAAATCGTCACCCTCAACTTGACCGTCAACATCCCAGTACTGGTCGCGTTTCTTGAGGTCGAGTTTCTTAACTCCACCGTCGGCAACAATGCCTTGTGCACTTTCCAGGATATAATCCGGAACGCTGTCACCCAGGAATTTCTGCAATATGGATTTTACTATTTGTTCTTCGCCGGTACTCATTCAAAACTCGTAAAAAAGATGGTTTCTATTAAACAGGACAGGCCTATTTACATATATCTATTACAATGGGCAAGTGTGATATATTTCACCAGAGGCTCTTTGGCCTCTTGGCTTTTCAAGATCATTGGTCCATACTGATCACACCATGCCACGCTCGTACCATTATATGATCCAACCTTCTTAGTTTTGCAAGGAAAAATGAGACGCTCTAATCTGTTTGTCTTTATCTTGTGCCTGATTCTTCTGGCGGGATGTTCTGAAGGTGGCGGCCCCGCTACTCCTGTCAGGCCTGTTGCTCCTCGGGATATTCCTGTTTTGCCGGAAGAGGGCGGGACCATCGTCGAATCTATGATTGGCGAGCCAAGTAATTTGATTTCAGCGTTGTCATCGGACAGCGCGTCCCACGCTGTGGCGACTCAAATTTATGTCAGTTTATTTAAATATGATAAAGATATCAATTTGGTACCCTACGCTGCAGAGTCTTACGAAGTATTGAATGATGGTATGCTTTTCAAGTTTAAAGTGCGTCAGGATATTTTTTGGTTTGATGGCGTTCAACTGACTGCTGAAGATGTTGAATTTACCTATAAAATGATGATTGATCCCAAGACGCCCACGGCTTATGCCGGGAATTTCAAACTGGTCAAGGCCTTTCGTCGGACAGGGAAATTTTCTTTTGAAGTTGAGTATGATCAACCTTTTGCCAAAGCATTAGTGACGTGGGCCATGGATATCATGCCCAAGCATCTTCTGGAGGGAGAGGACCTTCTCAATACGAAGTATAGTCGGGAGCCAGTTGGAGCTGGACCATATATGCTCAAGGAGTGGGTGCCGGGGAGTCAGATTGTTCTCAAGGCCAACCCGAACTTTTTCGAAGGGAAGCCTCGTATTGACGAAGTCGTGTATCGCATCATCCCAGACATGGGCACACAGTTTTTGGAACTCAAGGCCGGGAATCTGGATGCGATGGATCTGACCCCGTTGCAGTATTTGTATCAGACTTCGGGATCTGGATGGGATGGAAGTTTCAATAAATTCGAGTATCTGGCTTTCGGGTACTCTTTTCTGGGATTCAATTTCAACCATCCGTTCTTTAAAGACGTTCGGGTTCGTAAAGCCATTGATTTCGCCATTGATCGTCGCGAAATAGTCAAGGGCGTTCTTTTTGGACTCGGTGAGCCAGCGAATGGCCCATATAAGCCTGGTACATGGCAGTACAATGGTGCGATCAAACCCAGAAAGCACGATTTGGCCAAAGCACGACAACTTATGGCCGAAGCTGGATGGACTGATTCCGACGGCGATGGACTGCTTGACAAGGATGGCGTGCCGTTTTCTTTTTCCATTATTACCAATCAAGGAAATACTCAGCGCATCAAATCCGGGGTGATTATTCAGCAACGACTCAAGGATATAGGGATCGAAGTTGATCTCCGTACCGTTGAATGGGCTGCTTTTATCAAGGAATTTGTGGACAAAGGACGTTTTGACGCTATTATTTTGGGATGGAATATTTTACAAGACCCTGATATCTATAACGTCTGGCATTCGAGTATGGCGGTTAATGGTGGTTTGAATTTTACCAGATATATTAACCCTGAACTGGATGATTTGTTGGAACGTGGTAGACATCTTGTAAAACAGGAAGATCGTAAGCCCATTTATGATAAGGTCCAGCAAATATTGTTTGACGAAGTGCCGTATTGTTTCTTGTACGTTCCCAAGTCCCTGCCCATTGTTCAGGCGCGGGTGCAGAATATAAAAGCGGCTCCGGCCGGAATCTCCTATAATTTCGAAAAGTGGTGGATACCCCGGTCTTTGCAGCGACAGCCCTAGGAAGTATTGATTGATATGATTCGCATCAACCAGATCACCGACAAGGTGGCCTCATACATTGACAATCCCGACCTGGATTTGATTCAGCGGGCGTATGTCTTTTCTGCGCAGGCCCATGACGGTGTGGTGCGCCGTTCCGGTGAACCGTATATATCCCATCCTATGAATGTGGCTAATTTGTTGGCTGACATGCAGCTTGATGAAGCCACTGTGGCCGCGGGGCTTTTGCATGATACCGTGGAGGATACCGATACCACTGTCGATGAGATCGAAGATCTGTTCGGTGCGGATGTGGCTGATATTGTGGATGGTGTCACCAAGATCAGTAAGATGGACTTTGAGTCCAAGGCTGTTCAGCAGGCAGAAAATATTCGTAAGCTCATTCTGGCTATGGCCGAGGATATCCGGGTGCTCATGGTCAAATTGGCTGACAGACTGCATAATATGCGCACTCTGGAGTTTATGAAGCCGGTCAAGCAGCGGCTCATAGCTCAGGAAACCCAGGATATTTATGCACCGCTTGCCAACCGTCTTGGTTTGCACCGGGTCAAGACCGAGCTGGAAGATTTGTGTCTGCGATATCTCAAGCCAGATGTTTTTTCTCAGCTCAGTGAAGCTGTCTCTGAACATCGTGCCGCTGGTGAACCGTATATCGAGAAAGTTATTGAGCTGATCAATGAAATGCTCAAAAAAAACAAGATGAAGGGCGTGGTCAACGGTCGGACAAAACATTTGCATTCCATCCACGTAAAGATGGAACAGCAGGGACTGACATTTGACGAAATTTATGACCTGATTGCATTCCGTATCATTTTGAAGTCCTTGAAGGACTGTTATGCTGTTCTTGGACTTATCCATGCGGTGTGGCGACCTGTGGCGGGTCGTTTTAAAGATTATATTTCCATCCCCAAGGCGAATATGTACCAGTCGCTTCATTCCACGGTCATTGGGCCGGATGGGGAGCGCATTGAGTTTCAGATTCGTACTGATGAGATGAACCAGATTGCCGAATATGGTGTGGCCGCTCATTGGCAGTACAAGGAAGTTGGTAAAGGCGGCAAGAAGGGCAGGGCAACCGGAACGCGTGATGCGGAGCGGTATACTTGGCTCAAGCAGATTATGGATTGGCAGCGGGAGCTGTCCGATCCCCGTGAATTCATGTCTTCCCTGCGTTTGGAAATGTTTCAGGAAGAAGTGTACGTTTTTACGCCTAACGGTGACATCAAGGAATTACCGGACGGAGCTACGCCTGTGGATTTCGCATATGCCATTCACTCCGAGGTGGGTGATAAGTGTGCCGGAGCCAAGATCAATGGCCGGATCGTACCGCTGCATACCGCGCTCAAGAATGGTGATTCCGTTGAGGTCATCACTGACAAGAATCGGATGCCGAGCCGAGATTGGCTCAAGTTTGTCAAGACGGCCAAGGCACGGACTCGTATCAAGCAATATATTCGTACCGTGGAGCGAGAACGGTCCATCGCTCTTGCCAAGGAGTTGCTTGAGAAGGAAGGTCGTCGGGTCGGCATTAACGTGCAGAAGGCGATGAAGGACGGTGAGTTTCTCAAGCTGGCTGAGGAATTCAACTGTGGGAGTGTGGATGATCTTTTAAGTCAGGTCGGCTTTTCCCGTTTTACGCCTCGCAAGGTTGTGAAGCGTTTGTATGCGCTTATGAACGGCGAGACGCTGGACGAACGTAAGGTCAAGGATAAGGCTGTTGAAGAAGGGGGCAAGAAGAAGCCCAAGACCGATGGTCTACAAATTTCTGGCGTGGACAATGTGCTTGTTCGTTTTGCCAGTTGTTGCACTCCTTTGCCGGGTGAACCTATTATTGGCTACATCACCCGGGGGCGTGGTGTGACCGTGCACCGTATTGATTGCCACAATGTCAAGAATTTTGAAGATGAACGTTTGTTGCAAGTCACTTGGGAAGGCGTTGACGAGAAACCTTATCCGGCCAAGATTAAGATCAAGTGTCTTAATAAGCCCGGTATGCTTGGCAAGATATGCTCCATGTTGGCTGAGATGGAGGTCAACATTGACTCCGGTAATTTCGAATCTAATGTGGATGGAACGTCCAAGTTGCATTTTACGGTGGAGGTCAAAGACCTCAATCAATTGTATTCCGCATTGGCGCAGGTCAAGAAGCTCAAGGCCGTGCAAGAGGCTTTGCGTGTTTCCTGATTTTATTTCTTCTTCTTTTGTCTATTTACAGAAAAGGCCCGCAAATGAGCGGGCCTTTTCATTTTGAGGAGGTGAAGGGGGTATGGTTTGTTTACTTTGGGTGACAGGACTTGCAACTGACCGGAACAGGCTTGCCGTCGCGCTTCTTCACGATCTTGTGGCAGCCGAGACAGCTCTTGTCCGACTTCTTGGCGTGGAAAGCTGTGTAAAAGGCGGTTGCGCCCTTCTTGCCGGACTGGTCGTGACAGCCGGGGGTTGCACAGGACTGGATATCGCTCGTACCGTCCCATGTGTGGTGACAGCTTGCACAGTCAATCTTGGCCGCGTCGTGTTTGGCGTGAGAAAAAGCGACTATTGTCTTGGTGGTCTTGATGCCTTCAGGCGGACCAAGCTTTAGGTCGCCCGGGGCCTCGGTTGCGGCAAAGCCTATGGCGGACGTCAAAGCCAGGACACAGAGTGTCGTTGCGATCATGATAAAACGGTACATGCGTTCCTCCAGCGGTTTGTGATCATTGACGCTGTTTTATTTGCAATAGACGTGCCGTTTTATAATTGTCTGCAATGATAGTATTTTTAAATTTTGTGTTTTGTCTCCGCGTACGCTTTTTGCGCACGTGCGCATGGTATTTTCTTCGGTTTATGAACCGTTGTTTGTATTCAAGCCATAAAAAAAGGGGAAGCAATATGCTTCCCCTTTTTTATGGCTTGAATGATGGATTTACATTGAAATGCGAACGCTTTCAGGGCTGAGTTTCCTTTCCAGGCGTTTGGCATAGAGGCTCATGACGTAGCTGAATATGAAGTATAGCACGATAACGGTCGTGTAGATTTCAAAAGGATAAATCATTGTCCGGTTGTTGACGGCATAGGCTGCGCGAGTCAGGTCCATGACACCGATGATGTACACCAGCGCCGTATCCTTGAAGGCCGCGATGAACATGCCGACAAGGGCCGGGAGCATCTGTTTGAGGGCCTGAGGCAGGACAATCTTTCGCATGGTCTGGAAATAGCTGAGACCTGATGCCTTGGCTGCTTCCACCTGACCGGCAGGGATGTTCTCGATACCGCCACGGACTGTTTCGGCGATATATGCACCGAAGAAGAATGTCAGTGCGATGGTACCAGCCCAGAAGGCATGGATTTCAAGTTTGAACACGAAATCGAGAATGACTTGGTAGAACCAGAGGATGACCAGGACAAGAGGGACACCACGGACCAATTCAATGTAAAGTGTGCAAGGAATTTTAATGGCGTTATTTCTAGCCGTACGGCCCATGCCAATAATTAGTCCGATAAAAAAGCTGCCGGTGATGGAAATAATCGCCATGAGCAGGGAGCCGGACAGGCCGCCCAGTCCCATGAAGAACTCGGAGCTGTCCCCATTGGGGAATCGCCAGATGAGCAGGGCGGGCAGGTTGGCCCAAATGATTTCGTAATTGAAGTGTGTAAGGGCTGTGCCTAGCATGAATAGCAGGTAGGCTAGAGCCGCTAAAAATATAACTTTGGCTCCCAGAATGAGTGCCTTCGTGGAAGATTTTAAAATTCGGGCGATTGGAGATACCGTTTTTTGATCCGGGGATTTTCGGAGATACCAGAATACGTATTCCAACCCGTTTCCGATGATGTCTACGGGCAGAAATAGGGTATCAGCAATCCTGCGAAGCACCGTGATCCTGTCGCGCGGCATGATCTTAAGTCGTTCGTTCACGATGTTCATGATGCAGGCTATGATCAGAGAAAGCATCACGTATATGGCTGTGGCCACGATGAATGATTCAAAGGTACGGTATGTCAGTGAAAGCACTTCCTGCATGGACCAGAATAGTTCGGTTACACCGATGGTCATGGCCAGAGAAGTGTTTTTCATGTTGTTGAGAAATTCACTACCCAGAGGCGGGATGATTTCACGGAAGGCCAGCGGCAGGATGACTTTACGTAGGGTCTGGGTGAAGCTGAGGCCGGAAGAGTATGATGCTTCCAGCAAGCCTTTAGGAATGGATTGAATACCCGCGCGGATGATTTCCGCCATGAAAGCGCCAGTAAAAATACCGCAACCGATGGTGGCACACCAGAATTCGAAATCCATTTCAAAGAGCTTGAATCGAATTTCTTCGGGAAATGCGTATGGAAGAGCAAAGTTCCAGAAAAAGAGCTGGATGAGCAAGGGGGTATTGCGGAACAGTTCTACATAGCAGGTGGCAAGCCAATAGACCGGTTTAAAGGAAGAGAGTCTGGCCAGACCGAAAATTGTACCGAATGCCAAGGCGATGACAGCGGAATAAAGGGTGATAGTAATGGTCGAATTGAGACCGTTGACCATTAAATCGCCCATGTGACCGTACTGTCCTTCTACGAAGAAAACAGCCCAGTCAAAATCATATTTGAATTCGAATATGAAGGTGAAGTAATAGGTCAACGCGCCGACCATGGCCAGCAGCGCAAGATTCTGGACCCAGACTTTCTCGAAATACCGTTTTATCATTGTACTCTTTTAAGGAAGAAGGTCCCGGAGCTTAGGTGCTCCGGGACCAGTTTTAGGCTTTAGCTCGCAGCTTAGGGCCACATTTCGATCTTGGAAGTCAGCGGGAATGGGTACTTGGAATCCGGGCCGAACCACTTGTCGTAGATCTTCTGGTAGGTACCGTCTCTCCAAATATCCTGAATGGCGAAGTTGACAGCGTCGCGCCATGCAGAGTCGTCCTGGGGCAGGCCGATGCCGTAAGGTTCGTCAGAAATGAATTCACCAACCAGTTCGAACTGGCCGGGGACCTTGGCAGCATAGCCGAGCAGCAAGGTGGAGTCTGTGGAGATAGCCTGTACACGACCGGAGCGCAGGGCTTCGAACATGGCGACTTCACCGTCGTAACCGACGACCTTAGGGTTGGCGTTGCCCAGAGACTTCAGGTAGGCGGTGGCGTTGACGATGGAGGTGGTTCCCTGCATGGAGCCGACCTTCATATTGGCCAGATCGTTGACGTCTTTGACAGTGTCTTTCTTGGCCAGGAATTTCTGACCATCGAAGAAGTAAGTGATGGAGAAATCAATCTTCTCGTCGCGTACGCGTTTGTGAGTCATGTTTGCCAGAACCATGTCGACCTTGGACGGGTTGGTCTGCACAAAGGAAATACGGGTGTTGTTGTTCACAACGGTTTTTTCGAGCTTGCAGTCGAGACGCTTTGCAATTTCAGCTGCCATATCGACGTCGAAACCGACCCACTCATTTTTGTCATCAATGAAGCCGAAGGGGATACCCTGGTTGGACAAACCGGCTTTGACGACCTTTGTGGACATAACGCGATCGTAGGTCGGACCTGCGAAAGCAACGGAAGCTGCCATGACCAGCAATGCTGCCATGACGGCGATTTTGAGAACTCTCATTTACCTCTCCTAATGGTTGAGTCCATAAAAAAGCCTTTGGCGGACACTGTGTCCGACAAAGGCAGATATTCTATGCCTAGTGGCTGAGAATCTTACTCAGGAAATCTTTGGTCCGATCACTCTGTGGATTATTGAAGAATTCCTCAGGCGTGTTTTCTTCGACGAGATTCCCTTCGTCCATAAAGATGACCCGGTCCGCCACTTCTCGGGCAAAGCCCATTTCGTGGGTGACGCAGATCATGGTCATGCCTTCTCGGGCAAGCGATTTCATGACATCCAGAACTTCGTTGATCATTTCCGGGTCAAGTGCGGATGTCGGTTCGTCAAAAAGCATGATTTTGGGTTGCATCGCCAGACCTCGAGCAATGGCGACGCGCTGCTGCTGGCCGCCGGAAAGCTGGGATGGATACGCTCCGGCCTTGTCGGGAATGTCTACCTTCTTGAGAAGGTCCATGCCGATGGTTGTGGCTTCGCCACGGCTCATGCCGCGAACCATGGTAGGCGCCAGCGTGATGTTCTCAATAACCGTCATGTGCGGATAGAGATTGAACTGCTGGAATACAAAACCGACTTCTGCCCGGAGCAGAGTCATGTTTGTGCACGGGTCGGATACATTCATTCCGTCGACTGTAATGTCGCCTTCTTGAATCGGCTCCAACCGGTTGATACACCGAATCATGGTGGATTTGCCGGACCCGGATGGGCCGCAAACGACGACGACTTCGCCTTTGGCAATGTTCAGGTTGATATTTTTGAGGACCTGAAAGTCCCCATACCACTTGTTAACGCCTTTGAAAGAAATCACATGTATCTCCAAGAATGGATTATGCTTAAAAGCCAAGGCGTTTTGTAGCAAAATATGGGGCGCTAGGCAAACAATTTTCGGTTTTGGTTCTATGTCGCCGAAAGATTCTTTGTTTGAAACACGCAGATTTACAATAATGTGAGTCCTAGCATTCAGTGACACTCTGTGCCAGGCCTGCCAATGACGTTTCCTTATATTTGCGGGACATGTCTCGGCCCGTTTGGGCCATGGCCTCGATGGCCTTGTCCAGATCGACTCTCTGGTACGATTCGTCTAAGGTCGTAGCAATGAGATAGGCGTTGTATGCTTTTATGGCGCCCATGGCATTTCGTTCAATGCAGGGGATCTGCACATAACCACCGACCGGATCACAGGTCAGGCCAAGATGGTGTTCCATGGCGATTTCTGCGGCGTTTTCTGTAACTTGAAAGCGGTACCCACGTGCATAAGCAAGGAGGGCTGCAGCCATGGCTGAGGCTACGCCAACTTCGCCCTGACATCCGACTTCGGCACCGGAGATGGATGCGTTGTGTTTGCAGAGAAAGCCGATAGCTATAGCGGCAAGAAGACCTTCGTGGAGTTCTTTTTGCAAGGCTCCCATGTGTCGCTTAAGCATGAATATAATGGAAGGGATGACCCCCGCCGCGCCACATGTTGGAGCCGTGACTACGCAATGGCCGGAGGCGTTTTCTTCGGAGGCGGCCATGGCGTATGCGTTGAAAGCTTTAACGAATCCCGGTCCTTGAAAATGTTCAGCTTTGGCCTGTTCATACATGACGGCGGCTTTTCGTTGTAGCCCTATGGGGCCGGGAAGTGCGCCTTTGCTTTGAATTCCCATTTCAACGGCGCGTTCCATAACTTCGACGATGTGATCCAGGCCAGCATATATTTCTTCTTCACTCATACCGGTGATGGCTTTTTCATTGGCCAGAATGAGTTCGTGAAGTCGCATGGAGTTGTTTCTCAGATGCTCTTTGAGTTGAGCCATGGTTTTATATGGATACATAGGCTCACCACGTTTGGGCTCTTTTCTGCCTTCCCAGTGCAGAAATCCTCCACCAATGGAATAGTAAGTGCGTTCAAGTAGTGTCTTGTCTCCTGCCTTGAGCGAAAATATCATGGTGTTTGAATGTGGGTAATCATGCTGAACGGCATCAAAAATCATGTCACGGGGACAATAGGCGAGAGCTTTGCCATCGAGGTCCAATTCAAATTCCTGATCCTTGTTGTCAAATTCTTCCAATACATTAGGATGACATGTATCGGGGAGAAAACCGAGCAGGCCGGACATGATTGCCCGGCGTGTGCCGTGACCTTCACCCGTGGCTGACAGGGAACCGAATAATCGGATGGTCAGTTTATCCGCGCGTAATCTGTCTTCGTTTGGAAGATTGCGGACAAGTTTCATAAAGTAATAGCCCGCCTTCATAGGACCAATGGTGTGAGAACTGGATGGGCCGGGGCCGATCTTTAAAAGCTGGAATATGGATGTCTTGACTGGTGGCATAATAGTTCCGTTTGTTGTGTTCTGATTTTGACGATGGTTAGAATACGATAAGACGGAAAAGAGGAGAAGTCTTTTTCGTTGGAATAAATATTGTATTCATGTCAGTTCAACAGACTGTATTTTGACATATGTATTTTTATAGCACGAGAGGGCACGATTTGAAGGATTATCTGCTTTTTGGGACACGAGGCCATAACCATCTGCTTGCTGCTGCACAGAAAGCCTTTGCCTTGGCCAATGGAGCCGGTGCTGAAGCTCCTTCATTGATAGAACTCGGGTCTCGACTTTTCTGCATGGCTTGGGCGGAGTTCCCTCTGAACGCGCCGTTAGCAGGTGAAGTCGTAAAGCTTTATGAAGGAATTCCTGCTGTCAGGCAAATTTTGACGCCTCATTCCGTGGCGGTTGCCAAACGTATTGCTTTGTCAGGTCATGGAGAAGGTAGCCTCGAAGCTCCTGTCCTTTTTGCCCAAGGGCAATATACAGCGCTTGATGAGTGTCTGATGAACTCGGCCTTTGAGGGTATGGTGTTGCCTGTTGTCCGACAGGCGATGTTGTATCAGGGGCTTCTTTCAAAGTGGGGCTGGCTGGAAGGTTTTATTCAGCGAGTTCTCGTATCGGTGGAGCCGGACCTTGCACAGTTGTTGCTGGCAGAATCTCTGTTGGCGCACGGGAAATGCAAAGGGGCGGTCAGGGCGTATGAACCGTTGTTGGAAAAGTTTGGGCTGACGATTGTCGGGTTTAATCTTGCTACGGCCTATGCCAACATCGGTCAAAAAGAAAAGGCCATGACTTTGCTTCGGGACTTGTTGGAAGAATTCCCTCAACACACGTCCGCCTTGTTGTTTATGGACAGGTTGGCCTTTCCTGCGAAAAGAGATGTTCGTTTGGATGGGAAGTGTGTGGTGTGTATCTATTCATATAATAAAGCGGATGAACTTGGCCGAACGCTTGAAAGCGTACTGGCTTCCGATTTGAGCAAGAATGTCGGAGATATTTCCGTGCGAGTGCTTGTGAATGGCAGCCAAGACGAGAGTCTGGAAATTGTCAAAGCGGTTCAGTCCCGTTTTGATGGTGAGTTGGATATCGTTGACCTTCCTGTAAATGTGGGAGCGCCTGCGGCACGCAACTGGCTGATAGATGCTGCCGGGAAAGATGGGGCCGAGTGGGTTGTTTTTCTCGATGATGATGTCATCGTTCCGCACGATTGGCTGCTTGGTCTCGCGGCTGGAACAAAAGAATTCCCTGATGCCGGTGTTTGGGGATGCAGAGTTCACGACGCTGTTTCCCCCTGTATTACACAGCATGCGGACGGTTTTGTCTTGAGTCGTGAAGATGCCGCGAAACAGGACAGGCGGGTCGTGCTTCATGAACCTTCGACAGAGTGTTTGATTCCGTCACAGTTGAGTTATCGACGGTATGCGTCTTCAGTGACTGGATGTTGTCATCTCTTTAGGGTTGAGGAATTGCAAAAGAGAAAGGGGTTCAACCTGCTTTTTTCTCCTAGTCAGTTCGATGATCTGGATATGGATTTGCGAATGCTTTGTGATGGCAAACCGGCTGCATATCTCGGAGATGTTGATATTACTCATTTACGTGTTTCAAACCATCTTCAGGCGTTGTCCGAAGCGGCAGAGCGGCAGAGCTGCAATCATCGACAGCTGTTGGAAGACAGGCACGAAAGTCATCTTGACTTCATACTCACCACGCAGTTTACATACCTTCAGGCGGATATTGCTACCAAAAGGGCACGGCTTCAGAAAGCCGGATTGCTCCCCGATGATTCGTGATGTTTTTTTTGATTGAGTCGTATGAAAGTAGCGTGATTATTAATGCCAAGAAAAAGGGTTTGCGTCTTATTGACGCAAACCCTTTTTCTTTTTGAGTTCTGTTTCTATTTTAATTTTGTTGTTCCGGCTATTTTCCCACTGATCAACACATGAGCGTATAGTTTGGAGTTGACTTTTTTTAAACTGAATGGCGCGACGACAACAGGCCAATCCCGTCCTGTGGCGTACATCGGTTTCATAGTGGCTTTTCTGTCATTGTCTTTTCTGGTGCTGAACTCTGAGAGTCCAATCTGGATCGGGGTGTCTTTCGGGAGTTGATCCATAAAGTAAATCAGAGCGAGATATTTTCCACCGCTTTTTGCTCTAGCAGCGAATTGGGCAGCAGGAATTGCTTTGATTCTTACTGTTTCCAAGCTGTTGAATCCTTTAAGATATGTGTCCGGTGCACTTTTCGCCACGACTTCATCAATGAAGTATATTTCAAATCGTGGGGTTGTTGAATATATCGGAGCAGATATCAATCCAGTGAATTCCTGGAATTCCATCCCTTGTGCCATTGCCATGGCTGTTTGCGGGCCGAGGACACCATCTGGAGTGAGTCCTGCTGAAGTCTGGAAAGTCTTGATAGATTCCATGGTTTGTTGTTGCATTTCCGGTGTGCAGTTTTCCATGGTGGTCTTATATTCGGCGACCATATTTTTAGACACTGTTGTTGCTTCCTGTCCCGTGGGGTGGCGAAGGGTGTACGTCACCATATCAAGCATGGAGGCTTTTCGACCCAGCGAGTCTTGGTATTCGCATAAGACTTCCACGGCAATGTCGCCGTTTTGAAGCTGGCGAATACCAGTGACGCCTTCCTGAGTAACGGAAAATCCAGATGCGGGTTGGGCGAGTGTCACTGTCGCATCTGGAGCCATGGAGATAACGCCGTTTTGTGGAAGAATTCCTTTTTTTGCCAATGCCAGCGTCGTCACAGCTACTTGTTCATCTGGATAAAGGGATTTTTCGCCAGTTATTTGCGGTTGATAAGCCGGTGTAGCCGGAGCCTTTGTTGATGAACCGCTAGTAACACATCCTGAGGTGAAGCCTAGGATTACCAAAAGCGCAATGAAGAGAAAGATGGATTTGATGTTCATTATGATCTCCTCATTAATATCGCCGGTTGGAGCGGCTCGCTTGTTGTCGTTGCCGCTCCTTTCCTGCTCGGTAAATTGCCATCATTGCGTACGCCTGTCGCGTGTTGATCGCACCATTTGCCATCATGTTTTCAAGGACAAAGGCGAGTTTTCGTTCATCCGGAGATACATCAAGAGTCTCATCCCAGGCGATAGCGGACACGGCTCGACCTTCACCTTTTTTGTCATGATAGTCTCCATGGTAGCCGCCGCGGACATCAGCCTGTTCCTCTGCTACATCAGCTTCAAATTGAGCTTGGTATGAAGCGTGGTTTGTAATGCCGTTGGAGTATGGGGCGTATGTGTCTATTGCTCCAAAAGAGGCTCCACAACCGGAATTTGCGTCTCGTTCAAAGGCTCCTGTTCCCCCTCCGCCCCCTCCGTATGCCCAGACAAAGGACGCAGAGAATACCATGGCTGTCACAAGGAGGAAAAGAGGCAGTCCTTGAGTCCGAGGTTTGGATGCACGCATAAACTTCTCCTTTTAAAAAGTGAATAATGGATCATGGGTGTGCGCGGCGAAGAAACGTAAAGGTGAGAAAACCCAAGTTACACTATCATTATTAAGAGATTTTCACCAGTGGGGGTATGGAATTATGCATGAGGCAGCATGAAAGGGGGGGCGTTTGTTTGAGCGTGAATGAAATTATGACTTTGAAACTGGACGCATTCACGACAAATCCGTATAAAATAGTGTTTAGGTGTAATAACTTTGTTCAAGGAGATTCGAGTATGAGAATTGTACAAATGGTGGGGATGTGCGTTGTTGTCTGTCTCTCTGTCATGATTCTCCCTCGACAAGCGCAGACCCATTGTCAGGTACCATGCGGTATTTATGACGATAATGCGCGTGTCGTTGCCATGATGGAAGATGTGACGACAGTTCGTAAAGCCGTGACCATGCTTAATGAGTTGGTCGCAAAGACTGACGTTCAATCAAAACAGCAGTTCACTCGTTGGGTCATGAACAAGGAAACTCATTCACAGAGAATAATCAGCGCGATAGCAGATTATTTTTTGACCCAGCGCGTCAAACCCGATCAAAAAGATTATGTTGAGCGTTTAAAAAAACATCATGCCGTCATTGTGGCCGCCATGAAAGTCAAACAGAACGCCACCATGGAACCTGTCGATGTTCTGGAAAAGTGTGTGAAAGCATTGTTGGAGTATTATCCCGAAAAGTAATTTTCAGACGATTTTAAAAATATAAAAAGGGGTTTGTGACGGTTGAGTCGCAAATCCCTTTTTGAGGTGTGCAGACCTTATGGTCGCGAATGAACATACCAACGATGATAATATACTTCGTGATGTGTGTGGGACGTTTCGTGTGACAATAATGCTGGATATGAGCGTGATATATTGGGTTATGGAGTGTCGTAGATGGTTGTTTCTGAGTATCATGGGGAGAAAATGGATTTATTCATGGGCTTACGGGGCTTTGTTTTTATTAAGACACCCCTTGAAATAGATGAATCTGTAAAGTAGCTCTTTGGCAACAACGAGGAATTGGAGTTAGAATGAAAATTGCTGTTCCGAGCACGCTTCCCAATTTGGATGGTCTCGTCGAATGCAAGTTGGGTACTGCAGCCTATTTATTAGTGGTAGATACCGAGGATATGTCTTTCGAGGTGGTGGAAGGCCCTCCTCGTTCTTCCGGAGCAGGGGCAGGGCTCATGATTTTGACGCAGGTGGTCAACATGGGCGTGCAGGTCGTTCTTGTGGAATATATTGCTCAAAATATTATCGGGGTTTTAAAAAAACAAGGTATTAAAGTCGTTCCTTCAGTATCCGGCCCTGTTGCTGAGGCGATAGCTACGTATATGCAGTCGCGATCGTCCTTGGGTGAGAAGGAAGAGACAACGGATGGCGAAGACGCCGTTTCCAAGCAGGTCGTATGGATTGAAGCTTTGCGTAAGGGAGGACAGCAGTTCTCTACACTTTTGCCCCGCCTTGTGGGGGTAATTTTGCTTTTAGGGTTGTTTCGTGGGTTTGTCTCGGAACAAACGCTGCTTTCGTTGTTTTCGAACTCGCCGTTGTATGACGCTGTGTGTGGAGCTTCCATTGGAAGTTTGTTGGCTGGGAATCCCGTGAATAGTTATATCATTGGGAAAAGCTTGTTGAGTGCGGGCGTGGGAGTCGCCGGGGCAGCGGCTTTGATGTTTGCCTGGGTCAATGTTGGAATCATTCAACTCCCGGCTGAAGTGGCGGCCCTCGGCATGCGTTTTGCTCTGGTGCGCAATATCGCTGGGTTTATTCTGGCTATTCTCATGTCGTTACTTTTCCTCCTGTTGGAAGGGGGCGTAGTATGAGCCAGAATTCCATTTTCCCTTTTTCTTTGCCCTCAATGGCCGTCATGAGACCGTGGTTATTTCCTTTGGGAGTTAGCTTGCTCTATGGCCTCGGTTTTCTTTTAGAACCAGAAAACACAGAGCACTCATTACATATCTGTGTAGACATGTTTCAGCAGTTGACGTTGCCCATGCTTTTCGCCGTTGTCATGATGGTGGTCTTTAATAGATTCCTGTCCCCAGCTGTGGTCGCTCGTTTTTTAGGGCGCAGTGCTGGTGCCAAGGGGGTCGTGCTGTCTTCTTTGGCTGGAATCTTATCCATGGGACCAGTCTATGCGTGGTATCCGCTTTTTAAAACGTTGCGGGATAAAGGCGCATCGGTTTTCCACGTTGCCAATTTTGTCGGCTGCCGTTCCATCAAACCGGCATTGCTTCCCATTGTGGTAAGCTCTTTTGGCTGGCGATTTACCATACTCTTTCTCTTGATGAGCTTCGTTATAGCTTTGAGTGTAGCCTGCATCGTGAGTCTGGTTTGCACTGATCATGAGAAAAAGGAATCTGTGAGATGAAATATCTTTAAAGGCGTATGAATCGAAGGAGAAAGAATTTCCCTTATCTGCATAATTTTTCAATATACGCCGTAATAGGGCGTCGCATGAGAACAATTAAAAATAAAAAAGAAAAGGGACTTACGAAAAAATCGTAAGTGCCTTGATTTATCTGGTTGGGATGAGAGGATTTGAACCTCCGATCTCTGCGTCCCGAAGACTGAGGGAGGCTCGTTGTACTTTGAAATTGTTGGATTAGTTTTGTAGTAGTCCTCCCCTTTTGATAATTGTCTTTTAAAAGGAATCGTGAGAGGGGACCGTTTCTTATTAATTTTGGAGTAAAAAAGGTGGGGTTATAGGGAAGGGATTTGACTGTGAAGTTCTGTCCCAGAGAAAGAGCTAAATCTTCATGCTTACTGTTTTATACCAATTGTGTTGAAAATATATTTAACGGCGTGCCACATCAAAAAAGTGTGTGTCGCAGAAAAAAGAAAGCGGTTAACCTGCGGGCAACGTAATTGTCATGTGGAAGCCGGTTTCATTGCTGGCAGCCTGCATGGTTCCTTTGTGTTCTTCGACGATTTTTCGAGCAAAGGCCAGGCCGAGACCGGTGCCTTCCACCGTATCATATCCAAGTCTTTTGAATGGGATGAAAATCGTTTCAAGTTCATTTTTCGAGAGTTGCGGATACGGGTTAGAAATCTTTACGTTAACCGTTTTTTCGTCAGACGTGCAATTGATGGTGATGTCACTATGAGCAGGGCTGTATTTTATAGCGTTGGCAAGGACATTGCCCACGACCATGGTGATATTTTCCCGGTTGCATAGAAGGGGCGTGATTTCAGTTTCGTTGGAAATGATTGAAAGACTTTTTTCATTGATTTGTGGCTGTAGCATTTCCACAATCTGCTTGACCATGTTGGGGATATTAACTGTATCGATACGTGGTGATGCCTTTTGTAAATCAAGTTTGGAAAGTTTGAGAATCTTGTCGATAAGTCCATCCATGTGGTCGATTTCCTGCTCCATCTTGTGAACGTGTTTTTTGATACCGTCTGTTCGTCCCGAAGCCATGCGTTCTTCAATGATCTGTTGGGATATACGAATACGGGCCAGTGGGCTACGTAGTTCGTGAGACAGGTTGGCGGTCAGTTCGCGGCTACCTCTGACTATTTTATCGAGACTGTTGGCCATATGGTTGAACGCCTTGGCCAGTGTGCCTACTTCATCTTTTCGATTGTCGGCCACACGGGGCGAAAAATCACCTTGGGCGATGAGTTCGGCGGATGCTGTCAATTTGTTAATGGGTAGGGTGATCATTCGGGAGACCGGAATGAGCAGGAGTGCGGCAATACCAGACATGAGCAGCAGGCCATGCATGAGCCATACTTCTTCTTTGCGTTTTTTCCATTCATGGAGAATGTGAATAGACAAAGGCTGCATGGCTGATTCGATTGTGCCTACCATATATAGCAATTTTTCGTCTTCGTTTCCCATGAGGTAAAGAGAGTTTCCATTGGAAGTGGTTGTTTCAAATTCTGTCTCTTCTGTTGCGATGAGGGTCACTTTTTTAGGGGAAGGAGCATTGATGACGGTGCCTTGTGCATCCGTCAGCCATGCCTGACCGTTGAAAGAGCCGGCAAAGATATCCAGTACCGAAGCAAGTCGTTGTTGTAATTGTGGCGTCATGCTTTTTGTATCACCTATTTCAAGTAGGATGAGCCTTTTGAAGGCCTCAGTGCGTTCGTCGGCATGTCGAGCGAAGGGTGGGCGGATTTTTCCCAGATGCATCAATATGGCGATGGTCAGGATGGCTGTGCCGAGAACCGCGATAAACGCGAAGAATATTTTGAGATAGAGTCGACTGATCTTCATATTTCTCCCATGAACATATATCCGGTGCCCCAGACTGTCTTGATCCGTTTGGCGTGGGTCTCATATTGTTTGAGCAGGGCGCGTAGTTTGCTGATGTGAACGTCTATGCTGCGGTCATACGCCGTGAAGTCTTTGTCCCAAACCATGTCCATGAGTTGGTCGCGGGTCAGGGCTGTGTCCACTTTACTCATAAGGGCCTTGAGCAGTCGAAACTCTGTAGGGGCCAATTCCAGTTCGTCGGCTTCCACCATGAGTGTTTGGCGAGAGATATTCAGGATAAGCCCTCCTGCGGAAATCGTGGGAGGGGTGGTCTTGGCATTGGTGATCGCACTTGCGTCGTAGCGGCGGAGTACGGCCTTGATGCGGGCCAATAATTCACGGGGGTTGAATGGCTTTGCAATGTAGTCGTCAGCGCCTAGCTCCAGGCCAACAATGCGGTCTGTATCTTCTCCCTTGGCGGTGAGCATGATGACGGGCGTGTCGGATGTCATCCGAAGTTCTCGTAAAACTTCCAGGCCATTTTTCCCAGGCATCATGACATCCAGAATGATCACGCACGGGGAGAGCGTTTTCACAGTCTCTACAGCTTTTACGCCGGAGGGAAGGGTGTGCACAGTGAAATCGTATTCTTCGAGATATTCCACGACGAGCTCGCGAAGTCTTTCATCGTCATCGATAATCAGAACTGGTCCTTTTGCGTCCATGCTTTTTTCTAGTCCGTAAGTTGTACGTTTGGAAAGGGGCCGTGAAGAAGTTTTACATCCTTTAACATCTTTTATCATAAGCTTTATACTTTCTCCATTTTTGTGCCGTAAGCAGTGGGTAACGAAAATACTTTTGGAGAAATGCCTTGAAAGAAATTCGATCAATATCAAAAACGGCAATTGCGGTGCTTTTGACTGCAATTGTGGCCTTTATGGTGGGATGTTCCCCATTTCGACCAGATCCGCGAGTTGAGCCGATGGCTCCATTGCCGGAATCTTTTGCTTTGTATTCCGATTCTGAACAGTTGAGCGGTAAGTGGTGGGAGTCCTTTGGCTGCGAAGAATTGAATGGCATGGTGGAAGACGCTCTGGTTGCTAATTTTGATGTTTTAATTGCCTGGGCACGACTCAAGCAGGCAGGGGCCACGGCTATTCAGTCTCGAGCTGACAAGTATCCGACTTTGAATGTGACGGGAGATTATTCTCATTCGAGTTCGTATACCAAGAAGGCGACGGACAAGGAAACCACCTCTGATACGCATAGTGTCGGTTTGCAGGCAGGATATGAATTGGACCTTTGGGGTCGGATCGAAGCCGAATCCCAGTCTGGCAATCTCGATTATTTGGCGAGTCGTGAAGATTTGAGCACCGCGGCCATGACCGTGGCTGGAGAAGTGGTCTCGCGCTGGGTTGAGATTCAAACTGAGCGGCAAAAGAAAAGAATACTGACTGAACAAGTTAAGACTAACGAGACATATCTTGAGCTTATCGAATTACGTTTTCGAAATTCTCTTGCCACAGCTCTGGACATCTATCAACAACGGCAAACTTTAGCGAAAGTGACTGCCCAGATTCCGCCGGTGGAGTCAAAGGAGCAACTGTTGCTTCACGAATTGGCGCTGCTCATGGGCAAGCCTGCCGGGGCTGTCACCGTAGCTGATGCCGATTTACCCGAGATGGCCGATTTGCCAGGCCTTGGATTACCTGCCGATCTTTTGGCCAATCGTCCTGATGTCAGGTCCGCAGGTTTTGCGCTTCAGTCGGCTGACTGGTCGGTGACGGCAGCAAAGGCCAATCGTCTGCCTTCCTTGAGCCTGACGGGTACCGCTGAATATACCGGTGCACAGTTGGGAACTCTTTTTGATAATTGGATGCTTTCCTTGGCCACCTCGGTGGTGGGGCCGATCTTTGATGGTGGTTCCCGGAAAGCTGAAGTGGAAAAACAGCAGGGTATTGTTGACGAGCGTCTGGCCTCGTATCGAGAGACCGTCTACACGGCGTTCAAGGAAGTCGAAGACGCTCTGGTGAAGGAAAAATGGCAAAAGCAGTATATTACGGCGCGTTTGGCCCAGTTGGAAGCGGCCAAAACGAGTTTGAGTGAAGCCGTTTCCCGGTATGCACAAGGGTTGGATGATTATCTGCCGGTCCTGAGCGCTTTGTTGTCCGTGCAGGAACTGGAAGTTTCCATTGCGGACGAACGGACCGATCTTGTTCTCTACCGCGTAGCCTTGCATCGGGCTCTTGGCGGTAGCTGGACCGACTCCTTGATCACTCCTGATGCAAATAACCAAAAGACAAATGACATCAACGTTAGCAACGAGGGATAATTATGCGTACTTTACTCATCAAGGCACGGGCTATCTTCGGTCTCAAGGTCATTATTCCGGTTTGTGTTGTTATACTTGCTGCAGCCGGTGCGTATGCAACAGTGGTGACAGCTCCTAAAGCAAAGAAACGACCTCCTGTCTTTATTGCTCCTGCTGTAGACACCAAGGTTATTTCCTGTGGAACGTATCGGGTTTGGCTTCCAGTCATGGGGACGGTGACCGCTGCCCGATCCATCACGCTTGAAGCGCGAGTTTCTGGTGAAGTCGAATCAATCAGTTCAATTTTTACACCCGGCGGTTATTTTGAAAAGGGAGAGCAGATTCTTACCATCAGCCCAGAGGATTATCAGCTTGCGCTTCGTGAAGTGCAGGCTGAAGTTACGACTGCCGAGTATGATCTGAAGGTTGAGCAAGGGTATCAGACCGTGTCTGCCCGGGAGTGGAAATTACTCAGTGGTTCCACAAAAGGAACTGAAGCCGAATCCGAACTTGCCTTGAGAAAACCGCATTTGGCTAAAGCTCAGGCTGAATTGCAAGCGGCCCAAGCCAAGCTTCGTCAGGCGATGCTTGATTTGGAACGTACCAAAATTTCTGCGCCGTTTTCCGCCATGGTTCAAGAAAAGAGTGTTGACATCGGAGCTATGATTTCTCCTCAGGAATCCCTTGCTACACTTGTTGGGACCGATGAATTCTGGATCGAGGCGTCTGTGCCGGTGGATCGTTTGCATTGGATCAATATTCCGTCCGCCGGAACCGTGGATGGCTCCAAGGCTCGAATCTCCTCGGGCAGCGGCGTCGGTCTGTCGGTTCGTGAAGGGCAGGTGGTTCGTTTATTGCCTTCTCTGGAGAGCGAAGGGCGAATGGCCCGCCTCTTGATATCGGTTAAGGACCCGTTGAATATTGCGGGGCGACCAAACGTCAAGCCGCTTCTTTTGGGGAGTTATGTTTCTGTTGAAATCGATGGTGGTGTGTTGGAAAACGTGATGACTATTCCGCGTTCAGCCTATCATGACAATGATAAGGTTTGGATTATGACCGAAGCCAATACTCTTGAGATCCGGTCGCTGAAATCCGTATGGCGAGATGAGGGAACCATTGTTGTTGCCGAAGGGCTCGTACCAGGTGAAGTCGTTGTAACTTCAGCGCTTTCGACTCCGTTGCAGGGGATGAGACTGCGGAGTATCTCGACGGCAGTGGATACCAATGTCGTTGAAAAGCCAAACCGTGTCGGTGTTGATGCCGGCAAGGGCAAAGGCCCGGGCAAGGGACAAGGCGGAGGAATGAACAATGGTTAACAATGTTCAGAAACATAAGGGTCCTATCGGTTGGATGGCGGGGAATTCGGTTGCCGCCAATCTGCTTATGGTGGTGCTTCTTGTCGGTGGTCTTGTGTTCGGTTTGCAGATGAAGCAGGAAGTCTTCCCCGAGTTCTCCTTGGATACGGTTTCGGTGAGTGTCTCGTACCCTGGAGCAAGTCCTGAAGAGGTAGAGCAGGGAGTCATACTGGCTGTGGAAGAAGCCGTGCAGGGGCTGGAAGGCGTGAAGGAAGTGACGTCAACGGCATCTGAAGGTGCTGGCAATGTTGTTGTCGAGGCACTTGATGGAACAAATTTGCAAACGCTCGCTCAGGATATCAAGACTGAAGTGGATAGAATCTCTTCTTTTCCTGAAGAAGCCGAGGACCCAGTGATTGCCGAAGCCTCTATGAAACGGCAAGTTCTCACTGTGATGGTTTATGGCGATCAGGACGATACCGTTCTGCGAAGCCTGGCAGAAGAGTTGCGGACGACATTAATCACTGACCCCGGAGTGACTCAGGTTGATCTGAATGAGGTTAGCGATCTTCAGATTTCTATCGAAGTGTCGCAGGAAAAATTGCGCGCTCACAACTTGACGCTCACCGAAGTGGCCAGCCGTCTGCGTGAAGCCTCTGTGGATATGCCGGGAGGAGGCATCAAAGCCGGTTCTGGGGAAATTCTTGTGCGCATGAAAGAGCGGCGTGATTATGGACAGGATTTTGCTCGGACGCCCATTGTCACAGGGAGCGATGGTACACAGGTTTTATTGGAGGACATTGGTACGGTTGTCGATGGATTTGCCGATAATGATATTATCACGACATATAATGGTCAGCCTGCCGTTCGCCTAGATGTCTATCGGGTGGGAGATCAAACTCCTATTTCCGTCTCCGAGGCCGTACACAATGGCGTAGAGGCGTTTTCGACTCGGCTACCCGGTAATGTTTCCTTGAAAATTCTCGATGATAGTTCGGAAGTATTCAGTCAGCGTATGGATTTGCTTTTGAAGAATGGATACATGGGGCTGGGTTTGGTCTTTGTTTTTCTTGCTTTGTTTCTTGAAAGGCGACTCGCTTTTTGGGTCGCTATGGGTATTCCCATTTCCTTTTTCGGATGTTTTTTGATTCTGCCGTTTTTTGACATCAGTATTAATATGATCACCATGTTCGCTTTTCTTATTTCACTTGGAATTGTGGTCGATGACGCTATCGTGGTCGGTGAGAATGTATTTACCATGCGGCAGCAGGGGATGCCACCGCTTAAAGCCGCCATTGAGGGGGCCCGTCGCATAGCCATGCCGGTGACTTTTAGCGTATTGACGAACATTGTAGCTTTCATGCCTTTACTGTTTTTACCCGGGATTATGGGCAAGATATATTGGTCTATCCCCATTGTAGTCATTAGTGTTTTTGTTGTTTCCTTGGTTGAAAGTCTGTTTGTCTTGCCCGCGCATCTTGGTCATTTGAGAGATGGGCATCGCAGTCGTATCATGCGGTGGATTGATAGGTATCAGCAGCGAATTGCAGATGGGCTCCTTCGATTTATTAATAGGATATATAGGCCCATTCTCGACGTTTGTGTGCAGTGGCGCTATTTGACCATGGCTGTGGGCGTTGGTTTGCTCGTTTTGACGGGTGCATATGTCGCCAGTGGCAGGCTTGGGTTTACACTTATGCCCAAAGTGGAATCCGATTATGCTTTCGTGACTGCTGAGTTGCCGTATGGATCTTCGGCAGCCAAGTCAGAGGTTGTTCGAGACCGCCTCATTGCCGCCGCTCGTGTGGTGGCGGACAATAACGGTGGTGGTAGCTTGGTCGAGGGCATGGATTCCAAAATTGGTGGTGCCGGGCGTGATATTTCAGGCAGTCATGTTGTTAAGCTGAAAGTCTATTTAACCGCTGCGGACGTGCGTCCCATTTCTACGGATGAATTCGTGGAGCAATGGCGCAAGGAAACCGGAGAAATAGTCGGTTTGGAGGCCATTTCTTTTGAATCTGATCGTGGTGGGCCTGGGTCGGGGAGCTCGTTGGAATTTGAATTGAGTCATTCGGATGTCACCGTGCTTGAGTCTGCCGCCGCAGAACTCGCGGCGGGATTGTCCTATTACCCGCGGGTTAAGGATGTTGATGACGGCTTTTCGCCGGGCAAGGAACAACTCGACTTTACACTCACTCCCACAGGAAAAAGCCTTGGCTTGACCGCTCAGGGGGTGGCTGATCAGGTGCGCGCTGCCTATTATGGTGTGGAAGTTTTGCGTCAGCAACGTGGTCGCAACGAAATTAAGGTTGTTGTTCGTCGCCCTGAAAGCGAACGTATTTCCGAGTTTGATTTTGAAGAGCTGATGATTATGGCGTCCTCAGGCAGTGAAATTCTGTTGCGGGAAGCGGTGAATATTGAGCGAGGTCGAGCGTATACGGTTATTAAACGCCGTGATGGCCGCCGGGTTTTGTCGGTATCTGCGGACGTGAGTCCTCGTAATCAGTCTACGCAGGTTATGAATAGCGTATTTAAAGAAATCATTCCTGACCTCAAGGCTAAATATCCGGGCTTGTCCTGTGTAATGGATGGCAAACAAGCAGATATGACCGAGTCCACTGAGAGTTTGATGGTGGGGCTGCTTATGGCCATGCTGTGCATCTATGCTCTGCTGGCGATCCCCTTCAAGAGTTATGTACAGCCATTAATAATAATGATTTGTATTCCCTTCGGGGCGGTCGGTGCCGTTTTTGGTCATGTGATCATGGGGTATTCCATCAGTCTGATGAGCCTGCTCGGTATCGTGGCTTTGTCTGGTGTGGTAGTTAATGATTCGTTGGTTTTTATTGACTATGCCAACCGTATGCGTAGTGACGGACAGTGTGCCCATGATGCTGTGATGTCAGCCGGAACAGCTCGTTTTAGAGCTATTCTGTTGACTACATTGACCACTTTTGGCGGTTTGGCCCCCATGATTCTTGAAACGTCAAGACAGGCTCGGTTCCTTATTCCCATGGCATTGTCGTTGGGTTTTGGTATTTTGTTTGCCACAGGGATTACTCTGATTCTTGTTCCGTCCATGTATATGATTCTGGAAGACTTCAAGCAGAAGCTTTCCCGATTTTTTTCCCGGCGGGAGGCAGAACGTCTGGATTCTGTAGAAGATGGTATCTGATGGCGTTTGATGTGTTGAAAGATTGATTCCACAAAAAAAGGATTCCAAATGGATATTTGGAATCCTTTTTTTGTGCCTGGGAAGCGATTTCGAGATGATGTCCGCTATGAGGAGCGTTTTGTGTTTAATAATGTTTTTGTCATGGTTGTGTGTGACACCTGCCATGTTCAACACGGCAGGCGGCGCGGCGGGATTCTCACGGATAGAGAAATCGGCCATGGCTAGATATTTTTGCCCTTCGGCAACCAGCATGGACGATTAGGCAGTGGGCGTGGTTCGCGAGACTGCGTCCACGCTCGCCATGGGCACCTCAAAGTGGCAGCCGTGGAAATGCACGGCGTAATGGCCGCGGAAAACACCCGATAGCCAAAGCAAGAGGCAACAGCGACTTGGTCAAGGCAAAGGCATGAGTGTACCTGCCGCCTTGTTGGTGTCAGTTGTCTGCTGACTGATTTTTTTGAGCGGTGCCGTGATTATGGCGATGGACATAGATGCCATGACGCTGAGAATTTCCATGGAGTCAGAATAGCCCTATGAAAATTTTAGTTCAGGAATTTGTGGGAAGGGTAACGTCTTTGAGCTGAACTAATTGCGCCTGTATTCGTTTGAAGGCCTGGCTGCATGTCCCCGTGTATGCTTGAAGCGGAGCAGGGCGCTCTTATTGTTTTTTAGAAGTTTTCGGTAATCCAAAGTGAGCGAGCAATCCATCCCTGACAGGTTGGCGCACAGAGAATCATCAGAAGTGAAGGTCCCTAGGACCATCCGTGGCGTGTAAAGCTGGAAAGCGAGCTGTTCTTCATATTTGGACGATGTCGTTTGGTCTTTAGGGTGCAAATTCCACCTTAAAGTGTGGCCAGTTTTTAAACCCACTTCTGCCACCTTTACCTACCCATTCTTATTTCACCGAATGTACCATTAATAAACTATTGATTTTGTGGTTGACAATTGAAGGCCACCTTAATATTCGTTGAAAACGATTTTCAATATCATTAATTTGCGATAGCAAGCATGGCTGTATGAGGTGTCAAATAATGATTTCAGACGGAAGTATGGAAACCGTACAGAATGATACGCAGTTAAGGATTTTTCAAAGGGTAAAGGCGCGAGTTCGCCTTGAGTCTAAGCAGATGATTAAAGTTGCATCGGTAGCAGTTCTTTTTATGGTGATAATACATGGGGCCATAATCATTATGCCGGTGAATTAATATGACCGTGATAAACAAATTATACGATTGTAGTATGGAAAAAGAAGGTTTTCAGAAAGAAGAGCGAGTACTTCATCTGGCGATGAAGTCGCTTGAACGAAACGAAAGTCAGGGCCAGAGCAGCGATCCCGCATTTACCGCATTGGTGAAAGGGTACAACAAGCTTTTGCGACAGAGTAGGCGGTTAATTTCAATGGGTGATCGGATGCAGCAGTCTCTTACTGAGGTCAATCGTAACCTTGAGATCAGTGAAGAGAGGTATCGTGGGATATTTGAAAATGTGACTGAAGGTGTATTCAGGTGTGGTTCAGCCGGTGAAATAGTTGAAGCCAACTCGGCCATGGCGGTGATGTTTGGGTATTCCAGTCCTGTAAATTTCTTGGGAGTCGTTAACAACATCCGCGATTTGTTTTGTCATGAAATTGATTTTTCTCGTTACATGAGCCTTTTGGTCTCAGGAGAGGTGCACCGTATGGAGGCCAAAGTGTCAGGCCTGGATGGTGTGGTCTTGTGGGCGGAAATAAGTGCATGCGTAATGCGTGAAGAGAGTGAAGTCATCTCGTGTGGTGGTGTTGTCGGAATACTGGCCGATGTCACCGAACGTAAGCATATGACGGAAGAGATGTGCCGTTTGGCGAGGACAGATAGCCTTACAGGGTTGTGGAATCGAGGGTACTTCATGGAGTTGGCATTGCGTGAAGTCGCTCGTAGTAAGCGAAGCAACAAGTTATCCTTATTGATTGTTGATGCAGACTACTTCAAGGGTGTCAACGACGCGTATGGTCATGATGTAGGAGATAAAGCCCTTGTCGCCATGAGTCGTGCTCTTCTTGATTCTGTTCGAGAAGTGGATGTGGTGGGGCGATTAGGTGGTGAAGAGTTCGTCGTCCTTTTGCCGGATGCCACAGCGAGCGATGCTTGTTGTGTGGCAGAACGTATACTGGAAGGGGTTCGACAAATCGTCGTTGATTCGGTTGATAATCATATATCCATGACTGTGAGTGTCGGGGTGGCTTCAATGGAAGACATTGGAGACACTTTAGATGGATTGCTCAAATTTGCTGATATTGCGCTTTACGCAGCCAAAAAAAATGGTCGCGATAGAGCGGAAGTGTATCGCCGATCAAGTTGTTCTTGCAATGTGGAGCCCCCTGTTTTTGCTGGAGAGAGCAAAGGGGACGTGAAATGAACTTAAAACTCAGTAGGATCAAAGTGAGGCTCAATTGGAGCGTGGAGCGCAAGATGATTGTCCTGCTGTTTTTACCTATCGTTGTTTTTCCACTTGTCATGTTTGTTTTGGTTCACTCTCAAAGTGCTGGGGTTACGACGAATTTTCTTGTTGGACAGGTTGTTCTTTCCATAATTCTGCTTGTGCCTTTTTCGAAGTGGATGAGCCATGTCATTGCTTTAAGGAATATTAAGGAACTCAATGAGCAATGCCAACTCCTTCAGCAAGGGAATTATGATCAGCTTAATTTGCCTGATATAGGTGCCGACGGGCATGACTTTCTTGAACTCAGAAGAAACATGCACAGGATGGGGCACGCCATTGCCATTCGAGAGCAGAAATTACAAAGAGCCATAGCAGATCTTGCGGCTGCTCATAGACAGATTGAAGAAAGTTTGGCTTGTGCCAGCCTGATACAGACTTCTTTTCTCCCTAGTCAGGTAAATTTGTATGATTATATCCCGAATCATTTTCTTGTTTGGGACCAGCGGGATACCGTGGGTGGGGATGCTTACTGGTTGAAGCGCACGGAGAAAGGTTTTTTTCTTGGGGTCATCGATTGCACCGGACACGGCGTGCCTGGGGCGTTTATGACACTTATCGTTATTTCTTTGCTGGAAAAAGCCTCGGCGGATCGGACTGTCAGTCCTGCAGCAATTCTTGGCCGAATGAATCTTCTTATTAAGGATGCGCTTGGGCAGAACGATCAGGATGCGAAATCCGACGATGGTATGGATTGCGCGTTGTGTCACGTTGATATCTCTGGTCGTTCCGTCACTTTCGCTGGTGCGAATTCTCCTCTGTATGTTTTGGGAGATGAGGGGGCCAAGTGCATCAAAGGAGAGCGTTGTGGCCTTGGATACGTCCGGTCGCCTCGGGAATTTGTTTTTACGGATGTTGTTATCCCGTTTACCGGCCGCACACGGTTTTATCTCATTTCGGATGGATATGTTGATCAGGTTGGTTTTGAGAAAGGATTTTCTTTTGGGCGGCGGCGGTTCATGTCGTTCATAGAGAAAAAGTGGGAAGCTCCGATTGCGGGGCAAGGTCATGAACTCATGCAGACATTGGGGAAGTTTCAGGGGAGCGAACCCCGTCGGGATGATGTGACTGTTTTGGGTTTTGAATTCAAAGGGGAAGATCTAAATGAGAACGAATTTATTTAAATATTACGAAGAAATGAAACAAGAAGGTGTGATTCTATATTTTAATGGTCCTGTCTCTCAGTCTATCGTGGAAGGGTTGGCCGAACTTATGCGGTCCAAAATGCGTGCAGAGGATGCGGGGATGGGGTCAGTACAGCGTGTTTTTGCTGTCTTGGTCGAGCAGATGCAAAATATCGTACGGTATTCATCCGAGCGACAAGAGGACAATATGAATCAACAAGGAGAGATCGCCCATGGTCAGATTGTCGTTGGCCGTGAGGAGAATGATCGTTTCTTCGTGGCATGTGGGAATAAGGTGAATTCTGCTGATTGTGAAGAGCTTTCAGAGTATATTCAGACGCTTCGTTCAATGAGCAAGAGTGAGTTGAAAGTTTATTACAGGGAGCGCAGGAAAGGCCCTGATTGTGTCACGAATAAAGGTGCCGGACTGGGGTTTGTCGAGATGGCGCGTAAGGCATCTTCTCCTATGGATTTCGATATTGTCCCATTGGATGGCGAGACCTCATTTTTTTCTATGAAAGTCGTGACACAATAGGAGCTTAGATATGACGAAATATTGCGTTGAGGCGACCAATTCGTCGCCACATATTCGTTTTGATCCTGATGAGATGTCCTTTGAGATCAAAGGAGAATCCTATCCGGAAAATTGCTGGGCTTTTTATAGTCCGATGTTTGAGTGGCTAGAGGGTTTCTTTGATTCCATCAATGGCGATCGTGTCGAGATTGATATGGAGATTATTTATTTTAACTCTTCCTCTTCTAAAACTTTTATGGATTTTTTTGAGATGCTTGATGGCTATGCCGAAAAGGGTAGAAATATCGTTGTGAACTGGCGATATCATGAAGAAAATGAGTCAGCCATGGAGTGCGGTGAAGAGTTTATGGGAGACGTTGAACAGATCAAATTTAACCTTGTCGAATTCGCTAATTAGCGGGGAATATATGAATCCAAAGCAAATTAAGTCTTCTTTGAAGACCCTTATTTCCTTGAAACAGCCTGTCTTTATCTGGGGAGCTCCTGGTGTCGGTAAAAGTCAGGTGATCGCACAGGTTGCAGAAGAGATGAAACGTCAATTGACTGATGTCCGTGCCGTACTGTTGGATCCCGTGGATCTTCGTGGATTGCCATCGGTAAAAAACAATGTGGCCCATTGGAGTCCCCCTTCATTCTTGCCGACAGAAGGTGAAGGCGTCCTCTTCCTTGATGAATTGAACGCTGCACCTCCATTGGTGCAGGCTGCCTGTTATCAATTGGTTCTTGATCGTAAGGTCGGTGAGTATTCATTGCCAGATGGTTGGACCGTGGTTGCAGCTGGCAACCGGGAGACTGATCGTGCAGTGACTCACCGTATGCCTTCTGCTTTGGCGAATAGATTCGTGCACCTTGATTTTTCCGTCGACGTGGACATTTGGCTTGAATGGGCCGAAGGGCAGGGGTTCTCTGAAGAAGTCCTTTCATTCATCAGGTTCAGGCCAAACCTTTTGCATAATTTTGATCCCAAACAGAATGAAAAAGCATTCCCTTCACCAAGATCATGGGAATTCGCTGCCCGTATACTTGCAGCGGCTCCGGCCCCGGAGGTGGAGTTGAGTTTGTTAAAGGGAACAGTTGGTCCGGGTGCGGCTGCTGAGTTTGAAGGATTTGTTCGTATGTTCAGGCAACTACCTGATCCAGACGTTGTCATAGACCAACCTCGCATGGCAGATGTCCCGGAAGAACCTGCAACTTTATATGCATTGTGTGAGGCTTTGGCAAAAAGAGCCGGAGAGGAAACAGCGGAGAGCATCGTTACATATGCTTCCAGATTGCCTTCGGAGTTTGGTGTCCTTTTAGTCAGAGATGCTGCGAAAAAGCATAGAGGCATCGTGGAAACACCAGCTTTTTCGAATTGGGCTACTGCAAATTCGGATGTTCTTTTTTAGGTGATCATGAATACAGCTCGAAAAAAACTCTTGAAAGCTCGTACAAATTTATTGTTGGAGCAGCCCTTTTTCGGTTCGTTGTGTTTGCGCATGGAACCGAAAGAGGATCGGCATTGTGCAACAGCTTGGACCGATGGTCGAACCCTAGGCTACAATCCTGCTTATGTCGCCGGACTGCGTGATGAGCAGGTGCAGGGGCTCATGGCGCATACGGTCATGCATCCAGCCTGTCAGCATCACACCCGGCGGAACGGGCGTAGTCACGATCTGTGGAATATGGCTTGTGACCATGCTATAAATTGGATTTTGCTGGATGCCGGTATTCAATTGCCACCCAAATATTTGGATGCCCCAGCCTTTCATGGTCTGAGTGCCGATGAAATCTATGCTGAACTTCATTCTCATAAGGCAGAAGAGGATCGTCCTTTTTTGTCGGACGGAGAAGGAGAGTCGGATGGCGAAGTGGAATGGGATGGGCTTGAAGGGAAGGCTGGAGATGGCGAAGATTTGGGAGAAGGGTCCGAATCCGGGGCCGGTGAAAGTGACGGCGATGGTTCCATGGAAGAAGGCATGGAAGGTGATGATACCGAAGAGTCAGGGAACGACCAGTCTGGTGATCCCGGAGGGAGTGGTGAAGTTCGTGACGGCGAGCGGGAACTAGAGGGTGGAGCCTCTGACGAATCCGGTACGGATGAATCGTGGGAGCTGGCTCTTGCACAAGCGGCTCAGACTGCGCGGGAGATTGGTGATCTGCCAGGGAATCTCGCACGCCTTGTGGATGATGTGTTGAATCCAAAGCTTGATTGGCAGGAATTGCTTTCGCGGTACATTTGTGACCGTGCTCGGGACGACTATAGTTGGACCCCGCCAAATAAACGTTTTTTATATCTGGATGTGATTCTTCCGTCATTGTCACATCAAAAGCTGCCCGAGGTTGTTTTGGTTTTTGATACTTCGGGTAGTGTGACCGAACCTGAGATGAATCAGTTCGCTGCGGAAGTCTCCGGCATTCTGGAATCCTTCGATACTAATATTCATGTTGTGTATTGCGATGCACAAGTCACGGGATCGGATTTTTTCGGGCGGGTTGATTTGCCATTGAATCTCGCTCCTGAAGGTGGAGGCGGTACGGACTATCGTCCAGCGTTTCAGTGGGTGGAGCAGGAAGGGATCGACCCGGTGTGCTTGGTTTACCTGACAGATTTGGAGTGCATACGTTACCCCGAGAATGAACCGGAATATCCCGTTTTATGGGCGCAAATCGGCCAAGGGGGCAAGGTTCCTCCTTTTGGCGATATTATTGACATTATTTGATGATAAGGAGGCAAGATGAAGATTGAATGGACTGTGCAAAAAAAAAGGGGCAACCATCGCCCTGTACTGAAGTATTCTATCGAATTGGAATCGTTTGAAGTGGATTTGGCCGTTCCTCATGTGGTCGTAGACGCTGCCATTGCCCGGCCACCTTCTTCTTGGCGTTCGTTTTGTTACCCAGGTGAAGATGAACGAGGTAATGGGACACTTGAATGGTATCGGCTTATGACCCCATCGCATAAAATGGGAAGAATCTCAGAATCCCTGACGCTGCCTTGGCGTGGGCAATCAAATGATTTTGTTGATGTAAAGGCCGCTTTTGAACGTCTTCGACATAGTTTTGAAACGATGTTGAAGAATGCTTATGAAAGTGCTCCTTTGCAGATTGTTGAAAATTTGGATTTGTCCGAAGGAACGCGTAAGCATATTGCCAGTGGTGTCGCATCTGCGAGAATATTGTCAGCAGTAGGATTTTAGTTTTGCATTGTGGCTGAAAGGAGTGGGCCTACGGATGTGGTGGCCCTATTGAGACAATGGGTGATTGGGGCTGTCGTGATTTGAATAGTACGGCAGTTGAACGTTTCGAGTTGGCGGGTTTGGTGGCTGACAAGCAATATGGCACTGCCGTTGGCTCGTTGATTCTCAATGAGGTGTGCGACTTTTTCTTGCCATTCTTCATCCAGAAAGGCGAATGGTTCATCAAGTAAAAGGATGAGTGGATTGATGGCAAAGGCTCGGGCCAGGCTAAGACGCCGCCGCATGCCTCCACTCATTTTCGGAGGTTTCATGTCTGGTGACAGTTCAAAGAATTTCAACCATTGTTCGGCAACGTCCCGAGTGTTTGACATGCGAGAATGCAAAACAAGTTCTATATTGCTTTGCGCCGTAAGCCAGGGGATCAATATGTCATCCTGAAATGCACATCCAATAGTTTTGCTTCCATGGTGAATTGCTCCTGAATCTGGTGTTGTCAATTTGGCACCGATTTCGAGCAGGGTTGTTTTGCCTATACCAGAGGGGCCACATAGGCAGGTTGCCTCTCCTGTGCCGATCGTTAGAGAAAAGTTGCGAATGATGGGTGTGCCGCCTATCTCTTTGGATACGTTTTTGAATTGTATCATGCTTTTTCTCGAATTTTGCCGGTGAATGTTTCTGCGGATGCTCGCAAGGGGGCGATGATCGCCAATTCCAGTGTGACGCCAAGGATAATGACAATGCAGGCCCATGCAAAGAGTCGTGGTATTTCGAGCATGCGGTAAGACCAGAATATTTGTGCGCCTATTCCTGTGGATGAACCAAGAAATTCAGCAACCGCCGTTACTTTCCAACTGGCTGCAGCCGCATAGGATATGCTGGCCAGAAGGTATGGGGCCAGGCCTGGAAGAAGTATTTTTATCAATACGTGAAAGCGTGAGATTCGATAAAGTCTGGCCATGTCGAACAGGCGTCTGTCAATGGTAAGACATCCTTGGGCAACATTGGCAAAGAGTGGTGGAAAGACTGTTGCGAAAACAACGGCCACGGGAACTGTCGAGCCTGTGCCGACCCAGACCATAAGCAATGTGATCCATACTATGGGCGGGCAGGACTGAAGGCCCGCCACCAGAGGATTTATCAGTCGCATGACCATGGGGTTGCTGCCAGCAGCAACACCGAGGATCAACGCGCAAACAAAGGCTGCTGTTAATCCGGCTACCCCTCGAGCCACAGTGATGGCGAGAGTAAGCCATGTCTGGGGTTTTAGACCCATGTGCGCCAATTCCGTGCCGACCTGCATGGGAGACGGCAGGAGGAGGTTGCCGAAAAACATGGAGCAGAGCCACCAGCTAGTGACGGCGATGATCAGTGACGCCAGAAGAGGAAGTCCTCTCACGATGCACCTCCGAAAAATGCCTCGGGAAGGCTGATGTCTTTGGCGGTCATTTTTTTGTCCGAGAAGACAATATTCAAGTAGTCGAGAATGAGGGCTTTTGATTCTCTGGCCGAACGAACTTGAATGATGTCGCGTTCAAGGGATGATAAAATCATTTGTCGGGGAATGAATTTCTCGAATTCCTTTGGAAGCGTATCCAGTCCGGTTGCGGGATTCTTTTTGAGACTGGTTTCCTGATGTTTCAGGGCCTTTTCAATCTGTTCTGCAAGCATGGGATGCTGTTTCAGGGTCTCGGTATTTACGGCGACACCAGCGATCGGAAGCATTGCGGGCTTGCCGGTGAGCAAGCCGTATTCTTCTTCAATGCTTGCCACAATGTGCAGGTGGGGAGCCTTTTTTAAAAGGACAGTGACCAACGGCTCTGGCAGGATCAATAAGTCAACTTTTTTTTGCATTGCCATGAGCGAGAGTTGTTTCGGCTCATATGGGGCATAAGAAAAGCTGGGTAGGCCATACCCTTCCAGCGCACGCATGATTGCCACGCCTGGTGAATGTGGCGGGGCTGATGCTATTTCACTTCTTTTGGAAAGTTGGGAGATGTCTTTGAAAGAACGAATATCCTCGCGACTGGAGAGAAGATAAAATTTCTTCCATCCTGTGACGCTAACCAGTCGGATTGGTGCGCCTCGCATCGCTGCCTGGGCAAAACCGTCGATATGTCCAACCCAGATGTCTCCTTTGCCGGACAGGAGTAAGCCGCGTAGGTCATCAAGATTCTTCCAATAATGTATCTCTGGTGTAAAATTGAGTTTTCCTTCTGCCAAAGCTTTCCAAAGGGGCATTTGTGGTGTGGTGGCCTGTCCTGTGGTGTAGACGGAAAGGACCGTCCGCCCCGGTGTGGGGGCGGACGGAGTGTCGTTCAGGGTCAGATGCAGGCCGCCCCAGACCGCCAGTACGATAAGTGCGGTCAAGGCGAGTATCTTTTGCAACAGGGCCTCCTAGAATGCGATTTGGTAGTTGATTGCGGCACTGATGCCAGGTTCAAGAAGTTCAACCCCACGTGAGTTGGCAAGGTAGTTCTGATATTTTTTGTCGAAGATATTGTTCACCGAAAGTGAAACGCTGTTGTCGATTTTACCCATCGTAAAATCGTAGCCGGCGGCGGTGTTGCACGTTATCCAACCGTCAGAGCGTTCGGTCCCATGGGGAACTTCACTTTGACGAAGCGCCCATGGTGTTTCCAGGCGAGCCCAGAATCCATTCCCCATGGTATACCGGATACCACCGAGACCATTGATGGGGGCTACGCTTCGCAAAGCTTCTTTGTTTTCAAGGTCACGCCCGTTGGCAAAGGCTATGTTGCCGTAGAGATCCCAGTGTTCGGCAAATCGCCAGTTTGCATCCATTTCGAGTCCGTATATGCGAGCTTTTCCCACATTTTCCATTTCATACAATGCGGCCGTTTTCTGTTTTTCTTCAATGTAGTTGTTTATATAATTTATGTATGCTGCCCCTGTGACACTCAAAGTGTTTGTTGTGTAATGTAGTCCATACTCAAAGTAGTATGAAGTCTCGGGATCCAGATTTGGGTTGCCGCGTGAAATGATGCCGGGGGCAAGATTGATGTTTTTGAAGCGCTCAAGAATGTCTGCGGCTCGATAACTGCTGGCAACTATGACAGTGTGAGACCAGTTTTTGGCAGGCGTCCATGTCAATCCTGTGTGGATGTTCCAGCCGAGGTCCTCTTCAGTTCCCTTGTCATAAATGGCATTGGCCTTGTTGGACACTTCAATGCGATCTAATCGTGCACCCAGATTGAGAGTGAAGGCCTCGTTAAGTTTCCAATCATCTTCGGCAAAAATGCCCATGGATAACATGGTCGATGTTGGCGTGGGTTTATCCTTTATGACTGGTCCAGCGACCAGATGTTTTGCCCGTTTCGAGACCATGTGCCAATTCCAGGCATCAAGACCGGTAACAATATTATGATTGCCTATTCCGAATTCTCCCTGAATTTTTCCACCAAATGTTTCGTGGTCAGCCATGGGGGAGACGTAGGCGATAGGTGGTGCCGGTTTGTCGATCCGAACTCTGCGGTCATTTTTTGTGTAATAGAGGTTGAACAGCACTTCCTGCACCACATCTGATTTTGGTGTGAACACTGTGTCCAGACTGACGAGACTGTTTTTTGAACGGGGATAGGTAATGGCTGCGTTCTGGGGCATGGTGGCAGAACCACCTGGGATACCTATGTTGTTGGCCTCAATGTTCATGGCTTGGAATCGAGTGGTGAGGAGGTCTGACCATTTTTTCTCGCCCGCGAGTCGCAGGTAAACATCTTCGTATTGACTGTTTGAGATTCGGGTGCCGTCACCTCCATAAAAGCTCTCGTGGTCGCGAATGCCCATGGAAGCTTGAATCCACAAGTCTTTCAGACTAAGGACAGCACGGCCGTATCCATCAGGTCCTTGAGGGTTGGTTGACCAGTTGAGGATGGCTTCACCTGACACGTCGCTTTCTGAAGTGAATTTTCCTTTTTTGGTGATGACATTGATGACACCGCCAGTGGACCCGGAACCATACAGTGAGCTGACGGGGCCTTTGAGGACTTCCACTCGTTCGACATCCATGGGGTTGATGAAGCCGAGACGGGCATTGATTTCCGTGGCCGTGTTAATTCTCATTCCATCAATGAGGACCACAACTGAGGAGCCCGTCAAGCCGCGAATGCTGACGTCCTGGCCCCAAGGAGAATCTCCGGTTTTCGTCAGGCCGGAAATGCGGGAAATCGAGTCTGCGATACTTGCTGTGGGGGCAAGGATGATTTCTTCTTTTTCCACAACTCCTGTGCCGCCGGGAGTTTGTGATTGCAATCTGTCGGAACCTCGCGCCGAGACAATAACTTTGTCCAGCGTGACCTCTTCGGCGTGAGCCATCGAGGCAATGCCCGCGACGAGAAGCAGGGTGAAGATGAGCGTGCCAAAATGTCGTTTCATGTGAGTAAATTCCTTTATGGGCTAGGCGGCTTGCGGTGCGCCGAGTGATATGAGTGCATCCCATCCGGGCCATTGTAGTCGGCCGTCATTTTCCGCCATTTCAGAGAACCAGGGGATACCTTCCACGACCGGAATGAGTGAACCTGTTTCAGCTAGATATGATTGATATTTATTGGAAAGAAGATAATTGAGGAGCACCATGGCTTCATCCGGGGCATCTGCCCGAACAGTCGCTATCAGAGGAACGGGCCATGCTCCTGATTTTGGCCATACCATGTGTCCATTGCCGTCACGGTAAGTTTTGCTGAAGGCAGGGATGCTGACCCCCGCAAGAAAGTCACCGGCATCCACATGTTTGTTGATGTCCAGAGGGGTGTACGTCGTGTTTTTTCCTTCGATGGCTCCGGTCGCTTTGTTGCCGTAGTTCGCAGTCATCATTGTATCGAACAGAGCCGGAAGAGGAGTGTCGTGCGGCGGAACGGCAATGGCGTTGCAGATGTCTGGGCGGCATAAATCTTCCCAGTCTTCGATGGGAGGGGTGACGCCTTTTGCCGCTGCAATTACAAATGGTACAAAGGCTATGACACGAAAGTACTGGGAAGGTTCTGCCATGCCCAATGTCGTGAGTTCCTTGCGCATGGGGGGGAGTGATCCTGATAGTTGCGCGAGTTTTCTCTGTTCCTGATGCTGAAGAAGATTATATATGAACTCGGGGTAGGCGCAGAGAGTTACACCGGGAATGTCGCCGTTCAAACCGAATTGCTTGGAGAAATCTTGCATTTCCTGATGTGTTTGCGGTGGGATAAGCTCCAGAGGGAGATCTAGGCGAGACAGATCTTGTACGGTTTTTCGGAGAATGTTTGGGGCGATAGCCAGATAGACTGAATTTGGTGTCATTGTGCGATCTCCTGTGCGTTCAGTGAATATCCCATGCGAAGGTCTTCTCTTGCTGCCATGAGAGTGTCGTCCATTTTTTTAAGGTCTTTTGCATACTCTCGTTCTTTATTGTTGGCAGAGAGAAGAGAACTCATCGCCCCGTTTTGCATGACCAGACGAGTGTCGTTCATGAGAATGAGAACGGGGTCATGTGTCGCTGATATGACGATTTTTTGATGCCCAGCCAGCATTTCAAGAGCTTTGAATTTGTGGATTCCTGCATTTTCAACTTCATCAATCAGCACGATGGGAGTCGCAGAAAGCATGGCTATGTCGGCAATCATCAATGCGCGAGATTGCCCGCCACTTAACACTTGAAGCGACATGTCTGGCGTCACAGGTTCACCGCAAAGGCTGTTGGCCATTTCAAGAAGGGGGCCTAAGAGGTGTGCGCCATCACGTCCTTTGCTTTCCGCATGCAGCAGGATGAATTCTTGAACCGTGGCATCCATGACGAAGTTGGTCTTCTGAGAAAGTGTAGCGACCATCCCTGCCGGGGATTCATAGAGAGGAACATCATTTATGAGGATGGTCCTGCCGGAGCGGGTATCGTCGAAAGCCGCTTGTTCGATGTCAGAAAGAAGTTCGCTTTTTCCGGACCCTGTAGGGCCGACCAATGCGAGAGAATCGCCGGGGTATAGGGAAACGTCCTTAATGGCTTCCGGTTGTCCTTGTTTATCGTGTCCAGCCAGTATGGTGACTTTTTCAATAATCATGCTGCGTTTTCCTCAAGCAAGAGTTTTTCGACGTTACCGGACTGGAATCGACGTCCTATGCGTGTTTCTCCGGTACAATATGAGCAGATTGAAGCGGGCATGGAATATCTGAGCTTCAACCCCTCAAGTTCATCGGCGTCTGACCATGTGTCGCAAATTCGTTTGAGATGGAGTGCCCCCGTGCCGGTCAGGCCGTTGACATGAACAACGCGAGCTGCCGGATTCACTTGAGATATCCGGTGAGCGAAAACTTCTTTTTCTGCTTGGGAAACAAGGTCACTTTTGGTCACGACGACCACGTCCGCCAGTGTCAGAGCGGGACCCATTTTGCGTGGGGCTTCCATACCTCCAAGGTTGTCGATGATGGTGATGGCCGGGATGTCAGTGACGTGTGGGGCGCAACGATAGCAAAGCCCTGCTGTTTCTATGAAGAGATAATCGGCTTTTTGTGCCTTGCCCCACTTACATGCTTCTTCAAGATTCGACACAAAGTAATGGTCGGGGCAGAGATAGTCTGACAACCCCTGTATGGCAGGGATGCCGAGGCGTTCGCGATATATCTGGTCATCTGTGGTGCTGAGTGTGTCGAACTTCACTGCTGCCGATTGCTTGCCATCTTTTGCGAGTTGTTTGATGAGGTGCAGGGTTACTACCGTCTTTCCGGCGCTGGGCGTTCCTGCAATCGTAATAAGTTTCACGGGATAGTCCTTTTATGATAATGAGTTTCTTTATCAGTCACTGGCTTTAAAAAAGCCCGACAACACGTCGGACACTGTTTGATTAGCTGTGTGGAGTGAAAAGGACCACCCGGAGACGGTCTAAAATAACCCGAAACAGGTGAAGTCTACTTTTGGGAGAAATTGGCGACAAAGAAGTTGTCTTTTCTATAGCGGGACGGGGTTACTCCATGACGTTCCTTGAATGCTGCGCTGAAATGACTGATGTTCGTGTATCCGACGCTACTCGCCACTTGGCTAATGGAGCAAGTTTCGTCGAGGAGGCGTTGGCGAGCCAGTTCTATTCGATATGTTTTGAAATAACCATAAACGGTCTGGCCGAAGAGTGCTTTGAATCCGGTTTTGAGTTTGGTCTCGTTTAATCCTACCATGATGGACAATTCCTTGAGGGTCGGAGGATTTTCTACGTCAGCAATAAGTATGTCCTTGGCGGTTTTCAGGCATTCCATTTCGTAGGAACTTAAACGTGTTTGACATGGCGTGGGGGAATGCACTGCGAGGACATGAGAGAGAAGCTCAAGAGTTTTGCTTTTGAGGAACAAAGTACGGGCGGCATGTGTGTACGGGCAGTGAGCGAGTTGTGTGGCAGCTACGAATTGATCAGGCGTCATTCGGCGGCTGTCGCAGGGGATGTGGGCGACTTCTTCTAAGACCACCTTGCGGATACTTTCTGGCAGGTGCGCACTCTCTTCGGGAAGGGCCAAGTCCAGGAAGGAGGGAGAGAGAACAATATCCAGCCATTTATGCGATTGATGAGCAGCTAGCCTTATCTGGCCGGAGTTCGCATGGAAAAAACGCATTTCAATCAGTTCTTTGTGACGGGCGAAATCTTTTTGTTCGTCAGCGCTTGAAATGCTTTCACCTTCTAAAATGAAGGAAAACCGCAGGACGGGTGTGTCAAAGGTGATTGTGTATTCTTTGGGGGTGTTGGTTGTGCATTCCCAGAAGCAAACGGCCATATCCGGCCGAAGTAAATAGGCATTGACTGGTGCATCCATGTTCGCGTTAAGGAAAGGTGAGTTTGTGTTCGCAATTTGGCGCATACAAGGATCTGCATGGGCAGTGGTGACTTTCATTTGCATATGTCCCTCTCTCAATAAGCATGACTACAAACACGCGGGTCACTGTCTTTTGTAGGTAAGTTTTAACGGTGGTATTGAAAATGAAAATCAAAGTCAAGCAGGGTGGGTGATAATTGTGAGATGGAGGTCACCGGCAGGTCGGAAGGCCTAAATTATCATGATGTATAATAACAGCCCCTTTTGAATTAGATTTCAATATTAATCCTATCCATAGTGCGACATGAGTTTGGTTTCAAAATCTCCGGCCCACGATCCAGTTGTACTTATTCCGCGAGTGAAATGTTTATTGTGATTGAAAATGGTGAACCATTTTTACGCCCAAATGAACCTCGTGAAGGGTCGAAAGTGATTTGGTTTGTAGCGGAATGTGACGTTGAAAACGGGATTAAATCGCTCGATTATGAGGGCTTTCCTCTATTTGGATATGATGTATTGGTTGCAATTAATTTTGATCGGCCAATTTTAGAAATCCAAGCTCAAATTGAAAACACCAAATATCTTGAAATATATGATAAAATTCTGAATGGCGAAAGCGGTTTGAATTTAATTTGTTGGAAATTGAGAAAATTGGAATTGAAAAGAATTTCAAAATTCCAACTCCAATTGAGACCGGCTGAATACTAAAAGTCAAGACCCGTATTGCCTGCTAAACATGCGGGTTGGCTACGCCAAGGACGAGTGGGAGGTCTACGCTTTTGGTGAAAATCTTACCAATGAGTAAAAGTTTACCGACGCCGTTGACCTTTTTTGCGGACGGAAATTGGTATGGTAACCTTATTCCCCCCCCCCCATGCGTTTTGGTTTAGGTGTC
The DNA here is from genome assembly GCF_027923765.1 of Pseudodesulfovibrio nedwellii. Classification (NCBI taxonomy): domain Bacteria; kingdom Pseudomonadati; phylum Thermodesulfobacteriota; class Desulfovibrionia; order Desulfovibrionales; family Desulfovibrionaceae; genus Pseudodesulfovibrio; species Pseudodesulfovibrio nedwellii. The sequence continues at coordinate 258,145 of NZ_AP026709.1, forward strand.
AACTTTAACATATAACGAAACAGGAGCGGGCTCGGAGTAGCTGAGCGTGATGTATAACTTCTCGTAGTTTTTTTTATAATGACGATGATTATGACTGTATTATCTTCAATAATAGTACTGTAAAAACTAATAACAATTGGAGTTAATATGAAACGTATCCTGTTTTCTCTCAGTTGCTTCATGCTGTGTTCGGCAGTGAATGCCAATGCACATTCGGTCTGGATCAATAATTTCTTTTCCGATGCCCATTTCCCGCCTCATACCATGGTTTCCATTGGGTGTGGACATACCGTGCCCATGGACGACATTCCGAATTCTCCCAATGGAAGCATCCTTCTCGACCGGTTTGAGGTGGTTGGTTTTGATCTGAAGACCGTCCAGTTACAAAAACCTTCTCCCGAGGAAAGCAAGGCCACGCTCACCAAGGCTGATTTTGACGTGTATCCCGGTGATCTCGTCGTGCAAAAAAATGTCTTGAAGAAGGATAGCAAGCAGGGCGTCTACTAGTTGAGCGCTGTTTCTAAGCCGACCTTTTATACTCAGTACATCGATAAGAAGGGGCGGCAGCGTCTTGCACTCAAGTTCCACGATCAGGTTAAGGACATCGACAAAGTGCTTATGGCCGTCAAGTTTCAGGTTTTTGCCAAATCGTACATGACTCTTGGCAAGTGGACTCAGCCTGCAGCACTTGGTCATGGTCTTGAAATTATTCCGCTGACCGATTTGAGTGACGTGCGTGTTGGCGATCTGATTAAGTTCGAGTTTTTTTCAACGGCAAGCCAGTTACTTGTTCTGCCAAGGGCGTAAACTACATTACGGCTCACAGCTCGTGCTTTGGCCAGAGCGAAGGGTTTTCTTTGATGTCCAACGTGATCGAAGGCAAGGCCCAGTTCCGCGTTCAGGGTTCTGGACAGTGGCAGATGGGTATCAATACCAAGGAAGATGTGACCAAGAACGGTCCCATGAAAGCCCTCTATGGCAAAGTAAATCAGGTTTACAACGCCGCAAGCCTGACTTTCATTGTTGAGTAGCATCTCTTCCTCTCACAGTCGGGGGCCTCTTGCCTCCGGCTTTATTTGGGAACTGAAGATAAGGCGATTTTGGGGGCATGTTGAAATTGTTCGGCCGGGACATAATGGTCTTGGTGGGCGATACCATTCATTTCATCAATCACAGTCAGTGGAATTCGAGGGTGCGGCAACTACACGGAGAGCAATCGGAGAACTTGTCTTTTTGTGAGGAGCGTTGCTTATGACGACCATGGTTCTACGTTGCATTTTTTCGCCTGTCTTGTTTCCGTGGTGAAGATATTTGTGTGCATGAGCTTCGTGGTTGGTTCAAATTTGTTTGTCGCACTGATCATTGATTTTTTTGGGCTCGTTCGAAGCCCATTGGGAAAGAAGAACAAGCGTGAGTTTGGAGGCTTTACAGTCCGGGAATTTAAGTGTAGTTGCATTGAAGTTGAAAATCATATTCATTTTCAACCAATAAAAATAGTAGCCATGCAAATTTATTTAATCGTTAAAAAAAAGAGCAATTGGCTGTTCGTATGCAGCTATGAGGTGAAATATGTTGAGAAGGATGGTGTTTGCGACAGTGGCGTTGCTCGCATTGCCCGTTTGGGCCATGAGCGCCGCCACACCGGAAGAGGTTCAGTCGAATCTTGCCAAAGCGGTGGCGGTCGAAGCGAAGGCGCAGGCGTCCTATGGCAAGTGGACGGATGCCAAGGCTGGGATAGCTGATGATATTCGCGATATGAAAGCCATGGACGAATGGCTTGAGTTTCAGTCCAACAAGTATTTGAAGTATATTGAAAAACAGAAGTCCGTGATTGCTGAACTCGAACGGCGCAAAGAAGAGGCGCAGTTGATTCGCATGCGACTCGAGCCGTTTCTTGCAGACATTGTCGACGCTCTTGAGGATTTTGTTGAGGCTGACCTGCCGTTTTTGTCGGAAGAACGGAAGAAGCGAATTTACTTTCTTCGGGCCTCACTTGATGATTATCGGTTGAGTTTGAGTGAAAAGTTGCGTCAGGTTTTCGAGGCTTTGCTTATCGAGACAGAGTACGGGCGGAATGTTGCCACCACGACACGTGAATTGGATTTGAATGGTTCTCCTACTCAGGTATCCGTGTTTCGCCTTGGGCGGACAGCCTTGTTTTACCAAGCTGCTGACGGCTCAGCCGCCGGTATTTGGGATAAGTCCTCCGCATCATGGGTATCTCTTGATCATGAATATGTTCGTACCTTGCGTCGTGCACGGGACATGGCGGAACGGAAACGTTCTGTTGAATTGCTCGAACTGCCTATAGGAGCCATGCGATGAGAACCTTGATGCTTACTCTTTTCACCATTGCGGCACTTGCCGTACCGGTTTGCGCTCAACAATGGCAGCAGGTGGCGCAGCAGGTGACAGCCACGGCCAGTCAGGCTCGTGAGGATGCACGTCAGACAGAGAGGCTTATTATACATGAGCGCAAAGGGATTATGGCTGAGAAGGGCACTTTGCAAAAGTCCATTGCCTCGAAGCAGAAACGGTTTGATGCGCTCAAAGGGCAATACGAAAACCTGCTGGAACAGGAAAAGGTGTTGCAGGATGAACTGGCCGCACAGGCTCATGAAGTCAAGACCATTGACGGCACCATTCGAACAGCGGCCAAACAGGCTCGCGATTATTTTCATGAAAGCCTGACTACCCCCGAGTTTTCAGAGCGGGAGGCCGTGTTGGCCGAGGTGCTTCAGCCTGAGAAATTCCCCGGATTGGAAGGTATCCAGAATCTGCTCGCACTTCTTATTGATGAATTGGGTGTTTCCGGTGCAGTTGTTCGCCGAACTGGTAATTTTATCGGTGTTGATGGCAAGGACAAGACTGGTGATCTTTTGCGGGTTGGTGCTTTTACCATGGCGTACCGTCTCCCTGATGGTTCGCTCGGCTTTCTGCGTCCCGGCAGCAACGGAAGCAAGCTCGTCGCCGTGCAGGGTGATCCTGGGTGGAAGTTATCCAGTCTGATGGGTGATTATTATGATGGAAAGAATTCCGTTTTTCCTGTGGACATCTCCAACGGTGCCGCTTTCACACGATTGGCTCAGGAACAGAAGGGCATCTACGAATGGTTGAGCGCGGGTGGACTTCTTGTGTGGCCTATCATTCTTGTGGGTGTTGTTGCTTTCGTGCTTGTGGTGGAGCGGTTTTATTCTCTGAGCAGGATTCGTGGTAATTCTGATCGCAATATGGTTGCGATTCTGGACATGGCGAGCAAAGGTCAGTGGAAGGAATGCCGTCAGTTCTGCCGAGATCAACCCAATTATCCCACCTGTCGTATCATCGGCCACACGCTTAAGTATATCGGGAATACTCGCGAGATCATCGAGAACGCTTTTCAGGAAGGGCTTCTTCGGGAATTGCCCATGCTGGAGCGTTTCTTGCCGACCCTGAATGTGCTTGCGGCCGTTGCGCCGCTCTTGGGGCTGCTCGGTACAGTGACCGGAATGATCAACACTTTTCAGATCATTACCGTATACGGTACCGGTGATCCGCGCATGATGTCTGGCGGAATTTCCGAGGCGCTTGTTACAACGCAGCTTGGTTTGGCCGTGGCTGTTCCCATCATGATTTTGCACCATGTGCTTGAACGGCGTGTGGATAAGATTATCGGTGATATGGAGGAGAAGGGTACTGGGTTTGCTGTGGTTCTCATGAAAAACGGCAAGATGAAGAAACGGGAGGAATTCGATGCAGCTGCATAATCTTGTTGAAAGAATGGCGGATTATTTTCAGGCGGGTGGAGACACCATGATTCCTTTGTTCGTGATCTCTTTGGTCATGTGGACTTTGGCCATCATCAAGGCGTCCCGCTTCTTGCGGGAACGGCGTAGGGAAAGTTCGCCAAAAAAATGCCTCCATTTGTTTCAGGGTGAGAGTAGCGTCTGCAAAGCCGGTTTGGCGCAGTGGCAGTGGGATATCTTGAATCAGTATATGGAACAGCGCTGCGAAGATCAGGAACTCAACCGTGATATGCTTGAGGCTATGCGTATGCGTCAGGAATTGAAGGTCATGCGCTATATCGGAACTATTTTGATTTTGGCAGCCATCGCACCCTTGCTCGGTTTGCTTGGTACGGTGGCCGGCATGATTACCACGTTCGACGTTATTTCCGAATTTGGTACGGGCAATGCGCGCGCTTTGGCTTCTGGCATTTCTGAAGCTCTGGTGACAACGCAGAGCGGGCTGGTCGTGGCTGTGCCCGGCCTGTTGCTTGGTGGTTTTTTGTTTCAGCGTGCCCAGAAATTCAAAAGTCGGATGGAATTGTTTTGCATCGGTCTGCAACAGCAGACCGATGAACCGGCACTGTAGGGGGAGGAATGAAAAGTATTCGTTACACCCGCGGGGCCAGATCACGTAAGAGCGATATCAATATGACGCCGTTGATCGACATGGTGTTTATATTGCTCATTTTTTTTATCGTGACCACGAGTTTCGTACGAGAGTCCGGTGTTGAGGTTCAACGTCCTACGGCACAGTCGGCACAGACCAAGGAGCAGGCCAATGTTTTGTTGGGACTGACCAGCGACGGGCAGATTTTTGTGGAAGGTAGGGCACTCGATATTCGATCTGTTCGAGCTTATATGGAGCGTTTTCTGGCGGAGACTCCAGATGGCTCGGTGGTTATCGTGGCTGACAAGGAGAGCATGACCGGCAATACCGTACAGGTTCTGGATCAGTGTCGTCTGGCCGGTGTCAAGAACATCAGTATTGCGGCAAGGAAACAATGATGATTGTGAGGAACAGAGGGGTCGGTGAATTTGCGGCCTCCTGCATGTGTGCTGTTCTTGTGGCTGGGCTGATCTATATTGGCGTTTTGATGCTTAACGATGCTCCAATACCTAAGGGAATGGAAGTCGTCGAAGGGGCCATTCGTCTTGCTCAGCCGCAACATGACAAGGCGGAGCCGGAGTTGAAGCGTAAAAAACTCGATGAGGTGGAACCGCCCAAGCAGTTGCCCAAGACATTTACGGCCAAGGTGAAAAGTAGACCTGCCAAGCCTATCATGCAGGTGAATACCCCAGCATTTTTTGCTGAGATGCATCCGGGGGTGTCGGGCGGGATAGCCCTTCCCTCGGGAGATTTCGGTGGCGTTGGTTTTTCCATGGGCGAAGTGGATGATACTCCTCAGGTCATGCGGAGCGTGCCGCCGGATTATCCCTATGTTGCCAAGCGAAACAGGGTTGAAGGCGAGGTTGTTGTGCGTATGTTGGTGACGGCTGAAGGCGTGCCGCAGAACCTGACCATTCACTCCTCAACCCCGGCGGGCGTCTTTGACGAGTCTGCATTGCGGGCTGCCAAGCGGTGGCGTTTCAAGCCGGGCAGATATAAAGGGCAGAGCGTGGACACCTGGGTTCTTCTTCCTTTTGTATTCGAGTTGACGCTATGATTGTAAAAAAAATTATTTTCTGCCTTCTTGCTGTCCTTTTGCTGGCGGCGGTTGCTCATGCCGCAGACCGTTTACCTCCCCTTGCTCGGCAGGCGTTGCACAAGGCGCAGGTGAACATGGATGATTCCAGATTTGAAGACGCTGCGGCTGTTTTGCGTGAATACATGGTGCAGGCCGAAGAGAGTGTGCCCGTTCAGGTTTATCTCATGCTTGGCGGCGTATATCACAAGAATCGTGACTGGAAGCGAGCATATGCAACGTTTCGCGAGGGACTGGATGCGCATCCGTCCGATTCGATGTTGACCCGAAATTGTGCTGTTTCCTGCTACGAGCTGGAGCTATATGCAGATGCTGGAAGGTTTTTCGAAAAGGCTTACAAGCTTTCGATGCCGTCCCAGCCAGTCCTACTCTTCCATGCGGGCTCAGCTTATTATAGCGGCGAAGATTTCAAGTCGGCTACGCGTATCCTGCTCAATTTGATTTTGCAGGAAAAGAAACCTGAAAAAGATTGGGTTCGTCTTGCCATTCACGCATGTCTCGAATGCGGGCAACCGAAAAAGGCCGAGTCTGTGCTGAGGAAATTCCTTGCGAGCAATCCGGGAGAGGCTCCGTATTGGGAGTTGCTCGCCAAGTTGTATTTGGATAGTGAGCGATATGAAAAGGCGGCCAGTGCCTTGGAGATATGCTATCGGGTACGAACTCCGACCACCAAGGATCTTGAACGGCTTGCATCCTTGTATACGTATTCAAATGCACCAATGCTTGCTTCAGCCACGCTCAAGCGAGCGCACTCCGGCGTTGCGGATACAAAAAAAGGAATCAAGGTTGCCTCCTTGTATGCCAGCGCAGGCAGGATCAACGAGGCCGTGCAACACCTTGCTCGGCTTGGATCTTCCTATGCCGTCGAGCGGAGTAAGGGGAATATTCTGTATAATGCCCGTCGTTTTAATGAAGCAGAAAGTGCCCTGCTGGCGGCTGTGGAACGTGATCCCAAAGCACCGGAAAGTTTGTATCTGCTCGGCATGTGCGCGTGGGAAAAGCGCGATTGGAAGGGGGCCAAAGTCATATTTTCAAAGTTGGCCGGAGACAAGTCATTTGCACGTCGAGTCAAAGCACTGCTCTCAGTGATTGATGATCTGGAGGCGACTCGAAGGGAAGCATCAATGTAGCGAAGCAGGTTGTTCGCTTTACGTACTTTGCAAGAACAGGGAATCGGCTTTGTGTCGTTTGGGAGGGAGGAACGAAGGCTTCGAAAGCAAGAGGGAATCCGTCAGGCTGGTGCATGGATATTACGTATATCCCCATGAAACGCGGTTTTCTGTACCTCGTGGCAATTATGGACAGGCATAGCCGAGCTGCATTGGCGTGGCGATTGTCGAATACAATGGATACGTATTTCTGCGTGGCAGCATTGGAAGAGGCCATAAATCGCTATGGCGCGTCAGAAATATTCAATACCGATCAAGGCTCACAGTTTACTAGTTCACGAGAGACTCTTAGGGATGCTGGCATACGCATTTTTATGGACGGTCGTGGCGGTGGATGGATAACGTCATGATCGAACGACTTTTGAAGTCTTTAAAATACGAATGTGTTTACTTGCGGGAATTGGAGACAGGAAGTGAACTGCGAAGTGCCTTGGCCTGGCCCCGCCAAGCAGCGTAACTTGTAAAACTGTCCACCTTAAAAACGCTCTTCAGTGGTCCAACAAAGTGGACCCATTTCTGATGTCGTGGGTAGCAATGGGGTAGCAAAAGAGAAAAGGGTTTATGACTTTGTCATAAACCCTTGATTTATCTGGTCGGGATGAGAGGATTTGAACCTCCGATCTCTGCGTCCCGAAGGCAGGGCTCTATTTCTTAGATGCCGTTATTACTGGATATTATTTTTATCGGCACCCTGAAAATGGGTCGAAATGTTCTTTGAGGGGTGCCGTTTTGGGGTGCCGCGTTTTTTGGGCTTCTTTTCCTTGGTGTCCAAGGTCGGAACAGCTTTCGCCGCGTCTGATTCCATCTCGCCGACAACATGCTGATACCGGCGCAAGATCATCGTCTCATCTGCATGGCCTGCCAGCTTGCCAACGGCCTTCATGTCGGCACCCTGCTCAAGGGCATAGGTAATGAAAGCGTGGCGGAGATCGTAGGGGCGAATGTCGTCACGAACCTTTGCCCGTGCCTTTGTGGCCTTCCATGCTTTTTTGAACGTGCTGATACGTTTTCCATTGAAATGGATTACCCAGGGGATGCCGCTTTCGGTGTCTTCGTCGCGCCAGCGAATAACCATAGGAAGAATAGAGCCTTCAATTGGCAGTTCACGCCATGGCATTTCATCGTTCTTTAAAGCAGCCATGATTCTGAAACGGCCTCGCACAGGCTTATCTGCGGCCGTTCCCATGTGTTCAACAACGTCTTCACGAATAAGCAGAGCGTCGTCGCTTTCCTCAAGCCATTGAAGAACACCGGCTCGCTTTAAGGTTTTCTCGGCAAGCAAGCCGTCGGCTATCCATTGATAGATTGCCTTTTGATAGACCTTGGCCGAAGCATAGTCCGGTAAGGCCTCTTTGACTGAAATAGTAATGAACCTAGACCACTCCATCTTGAGTAGTTCGCTTGGCCCGATTCTGACACCCGTATGCCAACCAATAATGATTGCGCGGCGGACATGGGGAGATGCTTTTTGGAACAGTTTTTCCGTTTCTTTTCTGGTCGGTGGTTCGAATTTCTTGTCCTTGCCGCGTTTGCATACATATCCATCAATGGGGTTTTCTTCGATCAAGCCTTCCTCTGCGGCCCAGTTGAGGGCAGAGCGGATAATTGAAACCTTTCGGTTGATGGTGTTTTGTTTTAGCTCACGCTCAACGCGAAGGTACTTTTCCAGCGCCTTCATGTACTTTTTGTCCAACTCTGAAACGAATACGTCACCAAGGAAAGGGGTTACAGCCTTGACATGATACCATGAATCGCGGCGAGTAGAGTCGGTCATTTCTCCGCCTTGCATATAGGCAAGACAGACCTCGTTTACGGTGAGATCATCAGAGTTGGCCGGGCCTTCTTCGATTTGCGGTTGGAAATATTCTCGTTCGTATTTAAGGCGGTGGCCCATAAGTGAATCGAGTTTTGAGGCATCAGCTTTTTCACTTTCCCACGGGCCATACTCCTTCTTTTTTGTGAAGGGGTTCTTCCAATAGGCACGGTAGACGATGCCAGATTTACGCTTGGTTTTTTGGACGCCCATACTGCCTTTCTACTGCTAAGAAGCCTTGTCCGTCAATCGGGCTTTTGGTGGGAAAGGGCAGGGGCCGTCAAATAGGTGGGATGTTTTGCGAGGCTTCTTTGTCTTTGTTTCTATCTGGCTTTTGGGTTTGCCGCCTCTAAGTGTCAGAAGTCCTTCTTCTACCTCCTCACGAACATACCTATTCCCCAAAGACCTACCATTGCCGAAACAAATGGGCTCTACGCCCAATTGCTTGGCTATCTTCTTGGCTGCCTTATTTGTAGGCAGACGCAGGAAGTCTTTGAGCTCTGATGTTGTGAGGAGGTTCACTGTTTACAGTCTCACTCTGTCCACTTCAATGGCAAGACGTCCTTGCATGAGGTGAGCATTGAATTTTTGATTATAATCAGTCATATTATTTTTTGCCGTTGGGGTTGGCTCGATGGTAACGCGAAGTATGCCGGGGCCGTGTCATTGGATGATGCGGCCTTGTGCGTTGGTGAGTGCCACGCCCGAACGACTCCGGGGAGTTGCCGCCAGACGCGGCACTCGTCCTCACAGGGGGGAGGAAATTTATATTTTTGTTGCTCATGATCGTTCGTAGGTTGTCTTGACCCAACTGAAGGCGAGGCAAAGACCTACGTTGAGTACCAAGACCTTCAAGCCGACAAGAAAACCCATTCCTACGGCCACGCCAAACGCTGACCCTATTACTAATCCGTATGTCATGCCGTTTCTGAATGTCTTTTCCATGGTCGTGCCTCTACTTGTTAGTGGTTATCCAATCTTCGGGTTGTAGACCCAGAGTGTTGAAGCCATCACACACCCATTCATGATGTGGGCATAGGCACGGCCAAGGTCCATGGTTCCGTTTGCCAGTTCGCCATTATGGAGAAAGAAAACAAACCGCTTGATCTCTTCATTCTCGGTCCACCGATAAAGCGGGAACTCGTCAAAATCAGGGTCAATCTTCCGCAGGACCTCACCAACGTCGTATACCTCTTTAGGTTCAGCGCATGGGTTCGGCTCTGGGGAAACGCGGTCAATGACCTCTTGTGGAGATAGTTTCTCTATTCCTTTCATCCTGATTCCCTATCAGTTGCTCAACTATTAAGTATTACTTACAAGTTGCTGTCTGGTTGTGGGGCGCGGGCCTATACTCAACGCACGTCGTCGTCTGCATCGGGTAGACCGGGCAATCCACGTCTGCGTGGATACATGTGTCACATAGGGTCATGGTCGCCTCTGTCTTCATTCGTGGACTTCGGTGTCCATGCGTCACACTTCATATCTGGGAAAGATGATGCCGCTTCTTTGAAAATCATGTTTTGTGTGGATGACTTGGCCCATTTGGGTAATGGAAATTTGCATTTTCCAGCGTTCTGAAACCAATCGGGTTCATAGACGCATGTCGTACAATTCTTATCCATTGTTGCCTTCCTCGTTCATATCCGTAGTTATTGCCCTAATACCGTCCGCGTTAGCCGCTCCAACAACTGCCGTCACATTGCACAGTATCTGCCATCGTCGATTATCTACGGCCTCGATAACCTTCCGCGTGTAATCAACGTCTCCAACGTGGGTGATGATGATTGACGGGTCTTGCCGACCATGCCCACAACAACAGCACCCGGTTGAAATGCCAGCGTTCCAGACTGCTCTCATCGTGTCGGCGATACATGCGTCAACGGATATCCCGTTGATAATGACAGGCTCGTCCATCTGGTATGGCTCTGGCAGGTTGTAGCTAACGCAATTGCACATCGTGGATTCTCATGTTCTAAGACATTTCTGTCTTGTGGAATAAAATCCAGTGCGTTTTCAGGTTCACTGTAGTCGTGTGGCCACAAACCGGATGGGCCGGAAAAAGCGGCCGCAAATCTTTCAATTTGAGTTGCGTCTCGTTCCATTTGAAAACGAGAGTGCCGCCCGGTTTGAGGACTCGCCAACATTCGGCAAAACCTTTCTGGATATCATCCTCCCAAGTGTCGGGATTGAGACAACCGTACTTGGCCTTCATCCAAGACTTGTCACCAGCACGGCAAAGGTGCGGCGGGTCGAAAATCACAAGGCTGAAAGCCTCGTCTTCAAACGTCATGGACCGGAAGTCTTCAATAGTATCCGGCGACACGGTGAAGGGGCGACCATCGCAAAGCGTATGATCTTCTTCCCTGATGTCGGTGAACAGCACTTCGGGATTCTGTTTGTTGAAGTGGAACATTCGCCCTCCACAACATGCGTCGAGTATTTCTTGCTGCATTGGTCTACCTTTGCTGAGTGAGCAGTTATTGGCCGTAGCCAGCCTCAAAAGCCTTGGCGAGTTCACGCCTGAGTCGGTCTATTTCCATGTCCCTGACGGCAAGCTCTGCCGCGATATCAGACTTGTCATGCAGACTCTCGGCGGTCATGGCTTCAACGTGTCGGCAGTAGTAGTTCCCTGCCTTGTCAAGTGCCATAGGGTTGCGCTCACGGTACTGTTTGCCGTCCATAAATTGCCAAGTCATATCGTCCCCCAAAGATGATTACAGATACGTGGTTACTTGCCAAACAACTCAGCCAGTTTGGGATTGTCTCGCGACATGATGTCAATGACAGTCATGTTAGAGGTCAGAGCCTCAATGTTTATATTCCAGCCACGGACAGCACCTTCAGCTTGAGGTTCAAGTGGTCCAGAGCATCCACAAGAGGCGCACTTAATCTGCTGTTTGCCGTTTACCTCAACCAGAGTAGGTATGCCGCCACACACGCATGTGCTGCTGGCCTGATATGCTTCGATTGCGTTCATTGATTTCTCCTGATTGCGGATTGGTTGACTTCTTTCATTGTTCTGCCGATGCTACGCGCATGATCGAATCAATAGACTTCACGCGGATCGGCCTCGTTATTGACATCGTTGGGGCGTCCTTAATTGCGCTAGACCTCTTTACCAAAGCACACCATGAGCATTGTAAAAACAACGCTATTCGTTTTGGGAACAGGCTCGCAGACATGACCAACTGTGAAAAAGAGGAAAAGAGGTTAAAAGAATTGGGCGAGACAAGGTCACGGCTTGAAAAGGCAATGTTTAAATCAAAAACAAAATTGAAGTTCTTAATCATAAAAGCGCACGCAAAATACTGGAGTTTCACGGAACACCTTGAAAATCCTCGAAGAGTTGGTTTTCTTGCCATACTCGTGGGCTTCATTTTCCAGCTTATAGCTACATTCATTTGATGCACTCCACTTCCTGCTGATAGTAATATTTATTCACAAAGCCCGTACTGGCTGGCGCATTCTGCTGGGGCTTCCATTGCCTTGAGCATGTCATATTGCCCATAGCGGTCAGTCTTAGACCACTTGGCGGCGTTCCTGATATGTGATCGCGTGTCGCCTCCGCCTCTATTGGGAATGGTTCTGGCATGAAAGAATGTCGTTACACCTTTCTTGCTACACAGCATTACAAGCCGTTCCCATTTGGCGATCCGGTCAATAACTTCTGGGAATTGCTTTTGAATCTGGTAGAGTTCTTCCTTTCTTGTGTTGACGCAGGGCATGCAGCCCACGCGGGTCATCCCAAGAGAATAAAGGGGGTTCGGCTTCACGGCGTGGCGACGGTGCATGGCAAAAACTTCGTCAGTAGTCCATTCCACGATGGGGCGATAAATAAAGAATCCTTCCCATCCGTCTCGGCTTGCCTCAAAATGGCTTGCAGTGGCACGGGCGGCTGACTCTTCGCGACGAACTCCCTGCCATGACCAAACCTCTCGATCAGCTTCAAGAAGCGGTTCCGTAACAAGCGTGTTAATCGGGACTTGCTTCAAAAACTGTGTGCAGAACTTCCGCTTAGTAGAAGGGAAAAAGCCCTTGATAAGGCACAAGTCGAGAAATGGGATACCGGTTGGCTTCAAATGGCTGACAATGCGCTCAACCATGGCGGGTGTATAGCCGCGACGGGGACCGACTTCACGAACCCACGCCCGTCTTTTTGCCATCCATTCGGAAAAATCAGGCTTGATTCGCTCAATAGTGATGCAAAGCCGATCTTCAAGGTAGTCGAGATATTCGTAGGTAAGTTGGTGCTCATTCCCGACATCGGCGAACACGTAACGCGCTTGGATGCCCAATTCCCTTGAGCGCAGGATGGAAGCGGTGGAGTCCTTGCCCCCTGAACAGGAAACGACATGGACTATTCCGCTATCATGCATCTGGTGTTCCAGGGGCGTGATGTTTGATAAGCGTATGATGTCTTGTGTGTTCATCTTGTCTGCCTATTTTGAAATCAAAGATTATGCGTGGCTACTTGCAAGACCCCATTTAAGGGTGCATAGTCTCCGCAAAAAAAAAGGGAGGACGGCACATGGCAAGTTGGGCACACAAAAAGGTTGATGATCTGTTTGGTGGCTTCTTTGGGTGGCATGAAGGGTGTTGCCAAAGCGGATTGTGTCGATTGTTTTGGAAGCTGTTTTGGCATTTAACTGTCCTTTTGTTCGCTTGCGTCCCACCGTTTCTTCTAGCTCTCGCCTTGGCGTTCTTTGTTGACCCTGTGAAGTTGTGGATACTGGATTTGTTCCAAAGTTAGCCAAACCTACTATCAATTTGTCGGCCAGTCGGCGGGCTTGTCGGTGCGCTCGAATTCGTAGACCCACACCCACGGGTTGTCGGACCATTCGAAGCCTTTCTTCGCGAGGTCGTTCCACAGGTATTGGAATTGTTCGACTGGGGTAGGAAGCAACCTGTCTTCGTCTTGCGTGTCCATGCCTTCGGCGAGAGCATCTGCTTTGGAAATACAGGCCACGCGCTCGACACGAACATTGACGATCTTGACGAAGAGTCGAGCAGCTTCTTTAAAAATGCCGTTGGGGATACCTTGCTTTTTCCAGACCCAATCCGGCGCACCATATGGGTACTTCTGTCCGTTGCCGTCCCAAACATCAGACATGCGCCATGGGGTGTTTATTTCCACATCGTGCCCATCCGCCATGTATTTGATTCGCATCCATTCATACTGACAATCTGCGGACTCTTCGTAGGCTACGACGCGACCCGGTTCGCGAACCCAAAGGATATCGCCAGGAAGGTGAGGCGGTATAAATCCTGTCTCGGCTGACAAGTTCATGACCCACCAATGACGATCAATACCGTCTTCATCCATGGGATACTCGCCGAGGTATTCAACCGGGTAATATTCGGCAGGCCATTTGATAACCCGGCGTGTCTGCGTTTTCTCGCCATTCAGTATGGCGCAGGTCATGGCTACATTGAAGGGTATAGCCTTAATCATCAGAGTTCCCTCCAACGGTTTGGCCTTCGGCCCGAGTGATTTCTTCCGTCAAAATCGTAATTATCTGCCGCCTGGAGAGTTTCTGAAACTCCAAGGATGCACAGAGGTGCTTGATCACGGCCAACATCTCTGGGGCTGCTGCTATCAAGTTGGCATCCTCTTTCTCGACGACTCCAACTTGTGAGCCGTTTTCGTCAAAAATGATTGCCATGTTTGGGAACATGTTGTGCGGTCTGACTTCCCATTTCATCGTACTACCTCTCATAATTTGATTCCAAAAAGTTCTTTCAACAGTCCTTTGATAAACGAGGCACCAACTTGGATGAGAATGACGAACAACGATCCGCAAATGATCGCGCTGACCAACCGTCCAAGCTCGTAGAAAAAAGCGTCCATTGCTTACCAGCCTCTCTCAAATGTTTACGAGACGATAATTCGTCCACATGCTCCAAAACCCATCAGAACAAGGCAAAGGCCGATAAATGGATGGTCGCCAAGGACCAACAAAATCCCGAAAAAGATGAGCCAGCCTTCCATCCCTCACTCCTTGTTCCAAAGAAAACCAACACACGCGCAGACGCCCATCCAAGTCCCGAACTCCAGCGGATTGGTTTTGTGTCCGGTAATAAACGCCCACGTTCCAGCCATGCAGCAGACGGATGCGCAAATCCAAGGCCACACCTCGCTAAACTTTTTGAATATTTTGCCCATGACTTACTTCTCCTAGTTGTATGAGAGGGACCGGGCCTAATGGGTTCACAATATGAACCTTGTCGCACTGCGCGACCCCGGCCCCCTCGATTCGGGGCCATTCCCCAAAATTTGCTATACGTCCACGATGCCTTGAGCCGGTTTGTTTTCTGGCTGAGCGGGAGGCCATTGAGCTAACGGTTTGCCGCACGGACCGTGGAACGGGTTGAAATCTGCGCTCTCTGGCGTGATCCGACGGTCGTTGAGGCCGAAGGGGTAGACGCGCAAAGAATTGAACTCAAGGCGGACAGGGTTCGGTGTGCCGTTTGGGACATACTCACCTCGTCTTTCTCGACGGATCGCGCTGTTATTGTTCCTGGCATTGAGTATCCGTCCACATTCTGGGCTGCACGTCTTGGCACACCAGTTTCCCGGAATAAATTCTGCCTTGCAGATTGCACAAATTCGTTTGTTCATTACTGGCTGTGTTGTTTTGGTCATTGTGTCCTCGGGCGTATTTGCGTCAGTGATACCGGGGCGCGGCTACCCATGACATATGCTTTCCATTCGTTGTGCTCGTCCTGAAACGGTTCGGTGCGGGTGAATGTCTCGATCATCGTTTCACCGCCCGTGTCGCAGTCCATGACGCCGCTGCCGTCTTTTTCTGCCTTGAACCACCAAACCTTTGCCCCTCGGGGTAAATCTGGCGTGGTCGCCGTTTCCGGCCATGGTCCGAGCAGGCCGAGCAGGGCAAGGGCGTGTTGTTGAATCATCCACTCCACGGACTCGCGGGAGAAAAATATAAACTTGCGTTCGCTGGTCCTGTAATACTGGCCATTGATCGCTACGCGGAAGTTGTCGCGGGTGCCGCCGTGCTTGGTCCATGTTTCCCGACTGTTGCCGGGGAAAAAGCGGAGCGTGAAAGCTCGGTTTTTCCCTGCCTGTTTCGGGAAAACGGCGCATGGTGTGGCGTCAAAGTCTGGCATAACTACGCGGCGTCCTCGGTTTCTTCCTGGTAGGACTCGACCTCACGAGCTATATTGCACGTCGCTTCGTTGATGCATTCAGCGTCCAGATCGTACTTCAGTACGTGATGTAACGCTTCCTTGCGGATCGCGTTTTCGAGAGACTTTTTACCGCGACTTTTCAATGCTTCTTCATTTGTCATTGTCTTGTTTCCTTTTGCTGGCCGGGGAGGGAGAGGGTTATCCCCGACCAGCATGTTTAGGAGGGTATGGTTTATTGTGTCGGGAAAACGATTGCCGGATCTTCGCCAAAAGCCAAAGCGCGGTAGGCTTTGAGTAGGGCGATGCGTTCTTTCAATGCCCACTGGCCGTAGGTTTTGCCGACCAGTTTTTCCATGTCATTCTGGTTTGCGCCGTATGCCTTGAGAGACTTGAGGAGTCGTGCCTTTTTATCGGCAGCGGAACCGCTGTTGTATTTGTCTGCGGCGTCGTCAAAGACGTTGATGGCGAGTTCATCTTCGGTTGGTTCGGTGTTGTCGCCGGTGCCGTCAGAGTCGAAGAGGGCATCCTCTGGGGAGGGCTGGTCTTGAGCGGAATGTTGAGTTTGTGTCTTTGTCTTAACGGGTTTCGTATCGATGGCCTTTGGCATGTCGCGATTCATGCCAACAACACGAGCCTCTGCGATGTGCTTGGCCTCGTCTTCTTCATATATTCCAGAGAACCCGAAGGCGGTCCGTGCGCCTTGAATCAACGCCTTGTGACGCAAGAAACGGCTGGTGTGAGACTGCCACGGGCCAGCGATTTTACCGTATTTACCGTCGAACGCAGGACGATAGCACTCGGCCAGATATTCACGTATTTTTATGGGGCGCGTCCGGTCGGTGCGGTAAACCACGACTTCGATCCATGCCGGACAGGGCTTGGCGTCGGCGTCAATAGTCACGATATCTTCGGAATAGTTAAACTCCATACCATCAAAGGCCGGGTGTTCGTTCATGATCCGGGTCCAGCCGTCCACACCGACGATGGGAACAATTCCCTTACCCTTGTCGGGGAAGGCGTAGATTTCCTTGGTAAACGGATTTAAGCCATACTGGTCGGCAACGATAAGCAACGCAGCCATTTGCTCGTTGGTCACATCTGCCGGTGGCTGTCCTTTCTTGGAAGACTGCTTGAAGCAAGTAGCCTTCAAGATGCCTGCAAGCTGGTTCTGATCGACGCCAAACTTTTCAGAAAATTTGGCTATAAGTGCGCCTTTGTTGCCGTTTCCCGCCTGTTGCGGGACGAGTGAATTATTTACCTGTGTCATGCTCATATCTCCTTATGCGGCCTGTTCGTTAGTGACGCGGCCGTACTTGATGCCCCTGGACTTCATGTAGCGTCCGAGTTCTCTGAGTTCGTCGGTGGTTGCCCACACACGGAAGTCAACTTGATGGACGGGATTGGATTCAGGTTGTGCCTGTTGCTGGATCTCGACCGGCTGAGTCGGTTCGGGCTGCGGTTCAGGTTCGACTATTTGAGAAGCGGCGGCTTCTTCCTGCCGACGTTCTTGGGCCAGTGCTTCGGCTTCGGCCTTGGCCTTGGCCGCGGCTTCTTCTTGCTGACGTGTGTATTCTTCACGCTGCGCCTTTTGCTCGATCAACGCCTTATTCTCGGCCATAGCCTTGGCAACGTTGAATTCTTTCAGGTACATGCGGACTACCTGATCGGAAAACTCGGTATCTAATTCCTCGATCAAAGCCAGTTCGCTTTCGACCTTTTCAAAAAAATCGGTGATTGCGGTTTCAACCTTGGCCATGGAATAAGTCACATTGAGCCAACGCTTGTCGAAGATGCGGTCCAATTGCACCAGTGTTTTGACGTTTGACTCCTGCGCGTCCCAATAAGCCTTGATCTTGTCGCTTTTCTCGGTGCGCTTGCGTTCTTCGTAGCCCTTTACTTGAGAATCGATTGCCAACATTGGCTGATCCACCAAGCCGGTCAGTTCCTTGATCTTGGCTTCAAATTCATCGTATGGAGCAAGGCAACGCTTTTTGATTTCAAGACGCTTGGCATTCAATGCCTTTTTGAGTGTGTTTAGCGTCGCCCGGTCTTTCTTGGCTTCCTGAATAGTCTCGTCGGTGTAGGCGAGTCCCTGATATTTCTCCAAACTGGAACCCAGGCCGGTCTTGAGTTCGTCAAAATTGAACTCAATGCTCTTGATATAGCCGTCCTCTGACGGGCTGATGATCTTCAATTCCATACCCATTTTCTCAACCTCCTATATTTCCGGCAGAAGCAAGTTCGGCCTTGTGTCTGTTTCGACCATTCGCCAAAAGGCGAGTTCTTTTTCGATCAGGTATTCAACGTCTTCTTTTTTGTCAGCGTGTTCGATGCGGTAGTCTTTTTCGGTGATAAACAGGTCCCCATCCCATTGGCTGATAAGACGGGCTTTCAGGATTCCGAAGTCGGCACCAATCACAAACATGTTGTGGAGCAACTGCGTGTAATAGTGTTGCGGCATGCCACCTTTCCACTTCTCGCGGTCCATCCGGCTGTTGATGAACGAAACCTTGATTTCCAAGACACCAGTGCATTTGGTCGCCGTTTCAAAGAGCCGCCCATCGAGAGAGGCGCGGAGTTGCGGGTACTTGCGATGCTGTTCAGAAAGGTTCTCGGTGTGTGAGACTTCGTATTGCGGAAAATCGAGCGCGAACAGGCCGCGAATGTATGTCTCAGCGGCAACGCCGTACTGAACATATGGGTCGTCAGAGATATCTTTCTCTTCCCTGCGGCCTGTCTTTTCTTCCCAAAGTTCGACGTTAGTTTTCCATGGGCTGATTCCAAGGACTGCGGCGGCGTCGCTGCCACCTATGCCGAGCTTGCGTTGGGCAAGCCATTGTTCACGGGACATGGACATGATGATTACCCAACTAAAGCCAAGGTCAGAATCCCGACGAGAGCCAAGCTCACGCCGATCACAATCACTATGTTCACGAATTCGTTGTGTGGGTCCGAGCCTTGGCAGTTGGCGCATATGTCGCGCTCAATCATCGTGCCAGTAGAGACATTTGTTTCCTGAGTGTAGACCTCTCCTTTGGGGAGAGTGTTGCCGCACAGGGCGCAAACGGTGTCGCCATCGCTGGTTCTGGCTCTTCGATCAATGGTTTGAAGCATAGTCTCTTGCATGGTTCTCTCTCCTTTGTTTAAAAGCTTGCCGGTTTCCGGGGCCACCACCGGCGGGGTGGGGATAAGCAGAAATTTATTACACACCGTTTAAGCGAGCGAATTCGCCATGATGCTTCATAGCCGCCTTGTCGTATGCACGGGCCGCTTCTTTAGCGGAGTCAAACATTCCAAGGTATATTTTCCTTCCGCACACCTCTATGCGTGACTGCCATTTCTTCCCGCTATTATCGCGAGAAACACCTTTGAACCCACTGCTGTTGGATAAACGTCGGCGACTGTTGTGCATATTTTGCTCGCAGGTACACAACCGCAGGTTTTTGCGAGTGTTATCGAGTCCATTCCCGTTGATGTGATCGACCTGTTGTCCTGGTCCAGCACCAACTACTTCTCGATGCATCATGATTGAAAGACATTTGCCTTTTTCCCATTTGCTACGCCCGGCATAAACAGTACGAATACTTCCATCTTTGCGCTTATCTTCGCGTGAACACCACTTGTGTTCAGCGAGCTTGTCGTAGTCTTCGTCGTCAACCACGGCGACATGCCCTTTTGTCAATTCGATGGTTTTCATGTTGCTTATCCTTAGTGTCTCTCGCTTCAAAATTTACGCTGCGCTTTTGTGCGGGTGTCCGGTCGCGGTGCGGCCCATTGTTTCGTCGTGTGCAAGCTCTGCATTGAGCATGTCGCGGTATTCGTCGTTGCCGTCGAAGTGTTCGCACTTGGCGCACTTGGTTGTTTCATGGACAAAGACCGTCACCTTGACGCTGTGCTTCAGTTCGATTTCGTCTTCCAGTGCGTCACACTTGCCGAGGCCGGTAGTGCCGGGTAATCCTTCGAATTGTTCGCAAAGGCCGCATGTCTTTTCCATGATGGTCCTCATTTCCCTGCTGTTTTGTCGTTCGATGTTTTGATGGAGGAGGGTAGAGGAATTGAACCCCCATCGGCTCTTCACCGATGGCACGGTTTTCAAGACCGCTTACTCTCCATTGAGTGCTACCCTCCGTATCAATGAACTTTCCTCAACCTCTCGCCTTTCCCTCCCGTGGCGTGACCTCTCGTTGCCCGGCCTTGCTGTTGCGGTACTTCTGGCGTTTACTTCGCAATGCTACCCCTACTCGCTGGCCGTGGCGCAGGCTGTTCGGGGTTGGTGGTGCGTCGTGTTGAAAATGATGTTTCCATATGAATACACCTATGTCAACAAAATGTTTTCATGTAGAAACATTAAGTGTAAAAAATATTGGTCTGGTGAAAGAGTGCAAGCGGTTGCGACAGGTTAATGTAGGGCGTAGGAAAGGGATGGAGGTGTTTTATGTTTGACGATGAGTTCAATCACAGAACCGACTTGGACGATCTCTCTCGCGAAATCTCGGAAGTGAGGGATGGTGTTTTAGATGTGAAGGAGAGAGTCCTAGATCTGGAGATTGCCAGTGGAGAGCGTCATGCAGAACTCATGAGTGAGCTGCGACCTATCAAGCAGCGTCTTGACTCGATTAAACTGCTTCTGATGTTTGTCGCGGCCGGGCTGGCCGGGGTGGTGTGGAGGTTGTGGTAGGACAAAAGAAAACCCCGCCGGGGCGGGGTGGATGGGGTTACTCTACTGGAAGATATCTTTGTCTATCTCGTTTTATATGATCGAGAATCTTGTCAGCTTCATATTCTGTTTTCAATCCATCTTTGGTTTGCATTTGAATCGTTTTAAGATTTACTTTGAGAGTATCGCCTTTTGCAAAATTTATTCTATTTTCATTCACATCTTGTAAAAACTTTTTGTCGGTTATTTTTACGTTGATTGGCGTTGATCCGTCTGTAAGTCTCCATTTGTTATCTTCCTTGAAACTCAAGGATACGATGGAAAAGAAACGGACTTGTGGTTGCTCGTCTTCATTTAGTAGGACAGGCTCAAAGTCAGGAGGGGTGAAATACTCAGTCGTTTGCTTTTCGGCCAGAGGTGTGCGTGCCTCTTGGTTTTCAAGATATAGTGAATCAATGCCTTCCGTCCGTAATGGCTCTACAACTTTATCTACTGCTTTGCGGACGGAGGTGTTCGCAAAAAGGGCAGCAACGTCTCCGTTGACTATTATCTTTTCTATTTGCCCATTTTGGTCGAAAGTTATTTCAGCCGTGTTGTTTGGTTGTGACTTTATGCGTGTCGCCTTTCGGCCCTTTGCTTTATTTAATAGCCAAAACAATCCAGTACATACTCCGGCTGGGGCAATACCAAGAAGACCAAGTATTTCCAAGGCTTCGCGGGTGCCAGTCCCCGGTTTAAAAAAAGTTGCGACTTGGTTGGCAAAGGATTGAACGACTTCAAAAGATATACCGAAACATCCAGCTTCGAAAGCTTTTATGCTGACTCGGACGGTTAGTTCATCACCATTTAGAACAGTATTGGCGCGTTCAAGTAACTCGCTGACGGCGAGTAGGGCCGGGGCAAGCTCTCGGACCTCCATCCGGCTTCCACGAAGTGCTTCGCCATCATAAAATATTGAAAAATCAGCGGTGCTCATGTCTTGCATTTTATATTAATCCGAATTGAGTTGAAAGTTCTTTGTTGCTTTATATCCCCTGCATTCCCCACATGACTTCGCCGACGAGAAGACCTTCGCGATCATCAATAGATACGTGTTGTGTTGGGTGAATTGGATTCTCTGGCTTCAAGATCAATTCCCCTTTATCTCCGTCCAGGAAAACGCGTTTGATGGTCAGTCCTTCGTAGGGGACGCTAACTGCGTACACCTTGCCGGGGGTGAGGATGTTGGCGTGTTTGTTGATTCCAACGTATGCGCCATCCTTGATAAGAGGGGCCATGGAGTCGCCAACTACCTGGAGAACCATCAGGCCGGGGAACATAAATTTTTGCGGGATGCAGACTTCGCAGAAAGGTTCTGCTTCCTGCCATTCAACGGGCAAGCCACCAGCTGCGAACTGATAGACCGGGACCACGGCTCCGGTAACATCTGGGACAGGCTCACCAGATCGTAGTACTTTCAAATCAGATGAAGCTGTGTGTTGCATCCGGCTGGATTTCATCCCCAAAATGGTATTTAGGTCGACGTTCAAGGCTTCGGCGTATCGAAGCATGTCGGGGAATGAGACTCTTTCTCCTCGCAAAACGTCTCCCCGCCAGTTGCTGATAGCTGCCCGGCCTACCTCCATGCGTTTGGCTATTGATGATTGGCTTTCGCCTGCTTCGATGAGGTTTTCAATTTCGGTAAGTATTTTTTGCCAAGCATCGTTTGAGCGCTTTTGCCATTTTTGCTTTAGTTTCTCCATAATATTTGTCACTTACGCCTTTTTTTGTTTCCATACCATTACACTGATTGACACAATGTGTATTTGTGTGGAAACATTATGGACATGAAAAATGCACTTGAAAAATATCGCACTGACAACAAGTTAACTTTTGAGGCCTTGGGACATCTTGTGGATTATCCGCGTGGGACTGTTCACAAACATTGCCATGCCCAAATTATCCCAGGAGATGCTGCGATCAGGTATCATCGGAAGCTCGGCATACCTTTGGATGTATTGCATCCTGACCCCTTAAAGGCCGCTTGATGTCACGTTGTCAGCACTCCTTGCAGTTGAATGAGTCTCCCTTTTGGCGACGATCCAGTCTGCTTACTCTTGGTCGGCGGCTTCGTTTGGGACTTCAAATACCCGACCGCCTGATTCGCCACGTCTGCGTACACCGTCCATGGGTCAACGTCTGGTTTGATCGGCATGCGGAAAAAGCGGGGCGTACTGCTGCCCGATTCAATCATGACTGCCGTGGCCAGGGTGGAACCGTCGTCCTGTCTTCGAAAGTGAATTGTCAGTTTTGCGTCCATGGCCGTAGTAGGCCCGGTACGTTGATGAGAGACTACTATTATCGCGGAGGAAAATCCTAACCATGTCTACACCTTCACTGACTGAAATTGTTCGCGATATGGTGTTGAACTCAGGCGTTCCGGCAAAGGCTGTGGCTACTGAAATACGCAAGCCCTACACGACGCTTCTCCGAGAACTGAATCCAGATGATGACGGGTGCAAGCTTGGTGTCGATCTATTGGGGCCGATTATGAAGACGTGCGGGAATGTAGCACCATTGCGTTTTCTGGCATCCGCGATGGAGTACAGGATTGTCCCTATGCAGAATGTGGAACCTGACAAGTCGACGCTGGCCGATGAGTTGTTGGACGATCTTCCGGCTCTGGCTGCTTATCACAAGTCTATGCTCGATGGGGAAAACCTTGAAGTCGTCAACCGCAAGATGCACCAAGCGATCATTGAACTTGAAGAAAATTTCGTCATGTATCGCCGTGACTACATGAAGATGGCGGGGTAGGGGCATGGGTTTTCGTCCACAGTTTACACAGCGTCGCGACACGTTTTGGAATCTCAAGCAGAGTAGCAGCAGGGGATAACCATGCATCGCGGTTATTACAAAGCATGGCGTAAGGTTACAGATTCCGTGTCTTGGAGTCGTGGCCTTGAGTATCGCGGACTTATGCACTCCATTCTTGTGCGAGTGAACCGGAAGCCTTCCCCGTTTCGTGGGGAAATGGTTTCGGCAGGGGCATTTGCTGTGGTCGCGTCTGCATGGTGCGAAGAGCTTGAAATTACCCGATTCAAATTGAGCCGTATGCTCAAGGTTTTGGAAGATGATGAGTTCATAAAAACGCGAAACGTGCACAACCGATTTATGGTCGTAACCGTTTGTAATTGGAAAGAATATCAGTCAGACGATGAGTGTAAGCGCTCAACCACTGCAACAACCGGCGCACAACCAGCGCACAACCAGCGCACAATAGAACAAGAAGATAAGAATAAGAATATAAGAGAGAGAGAGAATAATACAGGCGCGGTTGGTCCTCTCTCCGAAGATCCGCAACCACAGGCCGACAAGTCAGACGGTCCGAAGCGAACGCCGTACAAATCAAAGGGCCGACCTTCTCATCGGGTGTTCATGGCCTGTCTTCAGGTTTTTGAAAACAATAATGGCAGGGTTAACGAGGACAGTGCGTGGCGTGCATGGTGCGACATGGAAGATCGAGGCATGTTGGCCGAAGACCTGCCGTACATTCGTGAACAGTTCGTCATGCTTTTTCAGCAAGACGATCAGTGGAGCGACGGATTTTCTCCGAGTTTCACGAATTGCATAAAAGACCGAGCGTGGCGCAACAAGCCATTCAAACGACCGGACAGTGGTGCGGTTTCTCCTGCACAACCCGGCCAGTTTCAAGCTCCACCGAGGGCAACTACCCAAGCGCAAAAGAACAGCCAAGACCGTGAAGGCATGGCTATGGCTTTGCTCAAAGCGAAGGAGGCAAAGAGAAATGCAGAAAGTCAGCAAGGATACAATTCACATGCGCTTAACGGCGTTCGGCCTGAATTACCCGGCGGCAATGATCGGCCCGGCTCAAGTGTTGGTACTCCTGGACGATTGGATTGAAGACCTTGGGCATTTGACGGAATCTCAATTTCTTGCAGCGTGTGTTGAACACCGGAGGAACAGTAAGTTTTTCCCCTGCATCAAAGATATAATCGACGCTCACGCCGTTGTTGTTGACCGAGAACCCAAGCCCAAGCTTTTGGCTTTGTCTGGTTCCAACGAACTGACAGACGAGCAGGTTAAGCGAAATCGTCTGGGGTGTCGGAAGATTTTGGAAATTGTGACCCGTTCTTCAAAAAATAAGAGGGTGCCTGCGGCATGAGCAAACCGGACAAGCCGTGTGACATTGAAGCCTTTCGTAATCGTCTTGATTGCATAAACCCAAGTGCAACGTTGTGTTTTGGCCGTCAAAGGTGGGATCATGAAAAGGGCGTCCCTCCGAAAAAGTTATGCAACATGAGGTCGTGCCCGTGGATCGAGCAGGTCAGAGAGTTTTGGCGAAAGAAGGGATACGGCAAAAAATGAGCGGACAAGAAACATACACCGCCGCGCAAATCCGTGAAATGGGTGGACTGGATAAACTTTTGAAGTCCGAACGCCCCATGGCAAGGCTCAAGGATGGGAAGGCCGTTAAAACAGAAAATACGCCGCCGCTCGAACACGACGAACAGGTTGCCTTTTTTGAATGGGCCGAAGGGTGGTTGCCAGAAGAGTTTTACCTGTTGTTGTGGGCAACGCCGAACGGTGGACATCGATTCGCAGCCGTGGCCGCAAAACTCAAGGCCGAAGGGGTCAAGGCCGGGGTGCCTGACATTTTTTTTGCGTGGGCGCGGCTTGGATATCATGGCCTGTTCATCGAGATGAAGCGCGTCAAGGGCGGCTCCATATCGCAAGATCAAAAGCGGATGATTGAGATATTGCGGTTTGCCGGGTTCCTCGTTGTGGTCTGCAAGGGGTGTGAGGAGGCCCGGGAAGCCATGCTGAATTACACGATCGGAAACGGGAAGGAGTTCGAAGAGTGACACCCGAAGAAGAATGGCTTGAAAAGAATACTTTTTATTGCCCTGACCTAAAAATCAAACTGATCCCTTCCGCCTGCGATGAGAATAGGAAGAGAAACGAAAATGCTCCTGGTTGGGGAAGCGTAGGCGTGAATACAGGGCGTCCTATTTCAGCGTGTGAAAAATGCACCGAACATGAAGCCCGCAAACTGACTGTGGGCCAGAAGCCAGAGGAGAAAGAGACAATGGCCATTGCAACTTGCAAATGTTGTGGACGGGAACATGCTCGCATTGCCGCAAGGGGGCTATGCAATACTTGCTACAATTATTTCAAAGATGGTGATTTGGAATTGACCCCTGATGGCACATTCAAATGGCTTATCGATGAGCCTGATTATTTTGTTGAGCTCAAGACGGGCAAACCTGTGCCAAAGATTGAAAAGAAAAGAGCGAAAACAGGAACATGCCCATGCTGCAAGCGAGAGGATATCGGCATAGCTTCAATGGGCTTGTGTGCTTCCTGCTACAAATATTTCAACCTTGGCGATCTTGAGAAGAATAACGACGGAACATATACTTGGCAGGTTGATGAACCAAAGTATTTCCGTGAGGCCATGTTGGATCTTGTGTTCCCGCCAAAGGAAGAAGAGCATGTCGAGCCTTGTGAAGTCTACGAGCTCAAGGATGGAAAAGCCGTGCCGATTGAAGAAGATGAAACCACGTCTCAAGAAAGACTGCAGCCAACCTCCGACCTACTCGCCGGGTTCGTCATGCACCAAAATACAGGGAAGCCAGCAGAGAGCCCACAAATTACCATACGCAAAAATGGGGCGTTTGCCTTCTCCCGCTCATCCGCAAAAGAGTTCAGTCTATCCTCATATCAGCACGTTCAGATATACTTCAATTATCAGACCCGCCAGGTGGCTATCGAATTACTTAACAAGAGTTCTGATTCCACGGTGAAGCTCTTCACTACCAATGGAGGAAAAGACTTCCTTTTCGAAGGTATGGCCTTCCTGACTGCCAACAATCTCAAGCACAGTGAATCGAAAAGGTATGAACCAACCGAATTAAAGCCCGGTCTTCTGGTGGTCACGGTTGAAAATATAGAGAAGGTCGCGGCGTAGTGCGGGAAAAAACTCTAGCGACAATACAAGCCCACCTCGACGCGGCCAGGGAGAAACACCCTGTATTCACGCCCGACGGGGATGGGCTTCTTGGAGCCCTGGCAAAAATCTCCGAAGAGCTCGGAGAAGTCTACATGGCCAAGAATGACGATGAAGGGCTAGATAGAATCGTTTCGGAAATTTTTGACCTGATAGCCCCGGCCATCAGAACCGCACAAGGGGAGTACCATGATAATTCGGCCAGTTGAAACGGTCAAAGGGTGGAAGAGAATTGCCAAGCGGTTCGGAAGAGATGAGCGCACCGTGAAAAAATGGCAAAAAGAGGGGGCTCCAATCTTCTTTATCGATGGGTTCTGGATTGCCGAAGTTGCCGAAGTATGGAGTTGGCTGAAAGATCCAGAGTCCTACGCCGCTCAAGCTGTAGCATAAAAAAAAGCCCCCGGTTTTAACCGAGGGCTTACTGTTTTAGCTGCATGTGCAGACTTGAACACCTTTTTTCGGCGTTTGATCGAGCGTTATTCTAACTCCTAGTCCAAGACAGCCAAGCCATCTAAACAGGCGGTCGGTGGTAACTTTGTCGATCTGTCCACGTAAAACCTTTGAAAGAGTTGGTTGGTCTGTTCCACATACTTTCGCGGCTTTTGTTTGAGTGAATTTGTGAAATTTAATTGCGTCTTTAAGAGCCATAACCAGATGTGATTTGTAATGTAGTTCTTCGGCGTTTTCTAAACCGAGGTCTTCAAAAACATTTCCTGAACTTTCTGTAATTGCCATAGTCAGCACCTCCATTCAACTTATCCGCCTTCTGCAAGTCTTGGACTTTTAGGAAGGGGGTTTATCGTTTGTCTGAGTCTAGAGCTTCTGTGTACCGGGCTTTTATTTTAGCAACATCCTTAGGTGGCGTTGCTTTCCCTTTTGATGATTTTTTGTGGAAGGCATGTAAGACATAAATACCTTTTTTGAGCTTGGCGACATACATGGTTCGATACGTTTCTTTGTCGATAGATACCCGTATTTCCATCACACCAGAACCGCCTTCCTTAAACGACACTACGTTCTCTGGTGATCTTCCAT
The DNA here is from genome assembly GCF_027923765.1 of Pseudodesulfovibrio nedwellii. Taxonomy (NCBI): domain Bacteria; kingdom Pseudomonadati; phylum Thermodesulfobacteriota; class Desulfovibrionia; order Desulfovibrionales; family Desulfovibrionaceae; genus Pseudodesulfovibrio; species Pseudodesulfovibrio nedwellii. The sequence goes on from NZ_AP026709.1 coordinate 285,448, forward strand.
TTTGAACTTCAGATAAAGCGGCTCCCATCTCTATGGAGACATCTTTCCCCAATTCTTTAAGGTCTTTTAGGCTACTGCCCACCCAAAACACTTTCCGTTCGTTCAAGCTCATATGGGTAAATTATGGCAAATTGACCATAATGTCAATAGGGTTTTGCAAATTAGTGACCCCTTGTCAACCCCCCGTCAGCATATCGCTACCCCCTCATGAGCATAGCACCAGCGGTTATTGCGCCAAACCGATGTTATCATATGCACTACTAAACGAGGGTCTGTTGTCTGGCCCCGGTCCCGGCTTCACTGGCCACGGCTCGGAGGCTCGTCTTCCATGGTCAGGCCGGATCACTCGTCAAGAAGGGATAGGCAATGGAAACCACGCCGAAGCAAGATGCCCAACACGCACTCAACGAGACGACTATCTATTGCCGTCTCTGCGATGCTGGCATGACCAAGGGCATGGCCCGGCGTGTTTCGAAGTGGTTTGGTCTGATGGTTAACCCATATCTGTACGACGAGAAGGCGAGGGTATGAGCCGTGTCAAAAGGGCTATGTTGCATAGGTATTTTATGGATGAATCCTGCACTCGCGGTGTCCTTACGCTGCCCTGGAATGGCCTCACCATGTATACCCTTGAACGACCATGGCTCGACAACGCTCAGTCCGTATCTTGCATCCCGCCTGGCCTCTATCCGCTCGCTCCCGTCTATTCGAACCACTTCGGAAATATTCTCGCTGTTCAAAACGTCGAAGGGCGGTCGCTTATTCGCGTCCACTCCGGCAACAAGGTTGCCCATTCGAAGGGCTGTATCCTCGTCGGGCAGAGCGCAGGGTTCGTCAAGAAAGTCCCATTCATATTTCAATCAAAAGCAGCATTACGACCGCTCGTCAAAGTTATCACGGCGTCCGGTCTATGCGAGTTGGAGGTAGTCAATGGGGTTTGATCCAACACTTCTCCTTTCCCCCGTCCTGGGTTTGATAGGTGGCGCAATCAGCGCATACCAGACATACAAGACCAAGAAACTTGAGTTCGCGCACGAAAAGGACATGGCGGCGGAAGATCGCAAAACCCGCGTCGTCGAGGCCAAGTGCGAGATAGAAGTCACCCGCGAGAAATTCGACGGCGAGGCATATCTGGAGTCACAGAAGCAGGGCAATCAAAGACTCTTGTCGAGTGAAGCCCTGGAAAAGCTGCTTGAAGGTGGGCGTTGCGCCAGAGCCTTTGGTGGCTTTATTGTTTTCCTCTTCGGCATCGTCGATGTCGTGAATAAAGCCATCCGGCCCGCCATGCTCATTTATATGGGCGTCAAAGCAAACACTCTCCTGGCTCAAGCAATGTTGACCGTTGGTGGAGCATCCATCGCGGCACAGCTTTCGATAGTTGACTACGGGTTCCGCGCAATCTTCTCTCTCTTCTCCACCGCTTTTTGCTGGTTCTTCGCAGATAGAACCACGGCAAAAGCTCTAAACAAAAAACTTTTGGGGTAGTCGTGACTGAAACTCTTTTCGCAAACACCGCTCTCACAGTTTCAGCGACCGTCGGTTCAAGCGGATTCGTTCTATGGCTCCTTAAAAAATTAATCGAAAAACTCTTCGGAGATTTATCGGAGAAGGTGGACGCAACTGCAGCAGATACCAAGGAACAGATAACCCGCGTTCATGAACGTATTGATCGATACGAGGAAGCGCAGCGACTTTGCCAACTCAATCTTCATCAGCACTTCGCATCAAAGAAAGATGTTGAACGGCTGGACATCAAGACGGACCAGAACACCGAACGTTTGGTGGCCGTCGAAACAACCTTGAAGGCAAAATAGAGAAAATTGTCATGCGACAACAGGACAAAAAAATAGACAATTTTTAACCTAAAACCCTGCGGCCACACGAACCCCGGTGGCCGGTCGGCCAGGCATGAGCATTAAGCCCTGGCGTAACGGATAAACGAGCGCGATTTTTAAAAAGGTGCATATGGCGACGACGGCCAGGCACTACCCCGTTTCGGGGTAACGGTCGGATGAACCTCGCAGGCTCGATAAATCGCAGGGCATAGGGACACAAGATCATAGCTCAGAATTTCCCCGTTTGGGGTTTTTACTATGGAGAAAGAAGCGTGAGCAGAACGAGCTACTACAAAACCACGGCAGCGGACTTCAAACTATTCAAGGCAACCTGTCTTGAGTGGGTTGAAAAGTTCAGTCTTGGTCAGTGGCATCATAACTTTGAGCATTGCCATCTCGATGTCGAAGGCCGGTGCGCTCAAGTGGCGTTCACTATCGGTTCAAGGCATACGCTTTTTTCTCTTTCGAAGGTTTGGACGGTCAAGCCAACCAAGCTGGAAATTAAGAAGGCCGCGTTGCACGAAGTAACGCATGTTCTTACAGCACGGCTTTACGATTTTGCTACAGCGCGGTTTGTGAATAAAGACGAGATACTGGAAGAGTTCGAAGCAATTTCAAGGGCGTTGGAACACGCAATTTACGGGCAATAGTTATGGCGAAGAAGAAGGCAACAAAGCTCTCAGAAAAGCAGAAGAAGTTCGTCAGGGAATACCTGGTGGACCTTAATGCAACGCAAGCTGCTGTCCGTGCTGGCTACTCTGAAAAGACCGCTCGAAAGCAAGGCTCTCGCCTGTTGACAAATGTAGACATTCAAAAAGCCATTCAGAGCGGAGTCGTAAAGCGCGAGAAGCGCACCGAGATAGATCAGGATTACGTCATTAACACAATCGTCGAGACGGTCGAGCGATGCAAGCAAGCAAAGCCCGTCATTGGTCGGAATGGCCAGCATCTCAAAGTTGAAAATTCAGATGGCGAAATGGCCCCGGCCTACACGTTCGAACCGAACGCGATTCTCAAAGGAACAAAACAGCTTGGCCAGCATCTTGGCATGTTCACTGAAAGAATTGACCACAATCATAGTGGTTCGGTTGAACTCAAACACGCTTATTCACACATGCTGGCAGAAATCGACGGTAAAACCGCAGACCTGATGAAAGGAAACGAGGCAGAGGATGAGTAGTATTACTCAAGAAGAATTCACAGAGAAATTTCGCTCCCGTTGGTGGCGGCTGAATAATCTCTATTGGATTCAGGATAAGCGCGGTCGCCGCGTGAAGTTCAATCTCAATTGGGGACAGCGTGATTTGCTGGCTCAACTTTGGTTTTTGAACATCATCCTCAAGGCCCGCCAGATTGGTTTTACCACATTTATTTGTATCCTTGGGTTGGATGCTTGCTTGTTCAACTCCAACTTTGAATTTGGTGTCATCGCCCACGCGCTCAAGGAAGCCCAGAAGATTTTCCGCAAGAAGATCAAATATCCCTACGACAATTTGCCCGACTTTGTGAAAGAGGCACACCCGCTTGAAAACAAGACGGGTTCTGAATTCGTCTTTGCCAACGGTTCCAGTATCAGTGTTGGTGTTTCGTATCGTTCTGGCACCGCTCAAATGCTGCTTGTCTCCGAGTTTGGGAAGATATGCGCCAAATATCCACACAAGGCGGAAGAGATTGTTACCGGTGCGTTCCAGGCCGTAGAAGCGGGGCAATACATCTTCATCGAATCCACAGCTGAGGGGCGGCAAGGATATTTCTATGACTACTGTATGGAAGCTCTCAAAGACTTGCTTGAAGGTCGGAAGCTGACAGAACTCGACTTCAAGTTTCACTTCTTCCCTTGGTGGAAGCATCCAACCTATCGCATTGGCGTTGAAGGTGTCGTCTTTACGAAGAAGGATGACGAGTATTTCAATGAGGTTGAGACAGAGTGCAAGACCACTTTGGAGCCCGAACAGCGTGCTTGGTATATCAAAAAGCGTAAGCTTCTCGGTGAGAAGATGAAGCAGGAATACCCGTCTACGCCCAAGGAATCCTTTGAGCAATCCATTCAGGGTGCCTACTTCGCCACTCAATTCCAAGATATCTACAGTGAAGGCCGCATAACCAACGTGCCCGTACTCAAGGGTGTTCCAGTTAACACCTATTGGGACTTGGGCATGAACGACGTTACGGCTATTTGGTTCATTCAGAAGCACGGGCTGACCGTTCGTCTTATTGATTACTACGAGAACAGTGGCGAAGGGCTGGAGCATTACGCGCAAGAGCTCGATAAAATCGCCAAGGAACGCAAGTTTCACTACGGCGAACATTTTGCTCCTCACGATATCGAAGTCAGAGAGCTTGGCACCGGCAAGTCGCGGTTCGAAGTCGGTGGAGAATATGGCATCCATTTCACCACCGTTCCCCGTGTGGAGAAGAAAGCTGACTCCATCGAAGCGGCCCGCAAGCTCTTGCCGACGTGTTGGTTCGATGAGGCTCATACCGGCGATACAGGCGTGCCTCGTTTGGAGAACTATTGCAAAGATTGGAATGATCGGGCCGGGGTTTGGTCTTCCAAGCCTAAACACGACATCAACAGCAATGGCTCAGACGCATTTCAAACATTTGCCCTCGCAGAACAAGAAGCAACCCACGGCGCAATACCTCAGTCTCCCAAGATTGAACGTGTCGGCGCGTGGGCATAACAACAGAAGGTGATTCATGGGCGCACTGAACTACAAGACTCCTGATCAACTCAAACAGGAAGATGACGAGAAAGCACGGCAAGCCGCTGAGAACAGGCAGGCGAGTCCCGCTATCTCCGGGTTGTCTTCTTATGTCGATTTGTGTTGGCAGGCTGCTTTGCAGGCAAAAGCACCTATTGAACGCCGGATGTTCATGTGCTTGCGTGCCAAGCAAGGTCAGTACGAACCGGAGCGGTTGGCAGAGATTGAGAAGCACGGCGGCAGCACGATCTACATGAATATCACGGAAGAGAAGTGCAACGCGGCTGAGTCCTGGCTTGAAGATATCCTTATGCAGCCTGACGCGAACCCTTGGGGTGTTGATCCTACTCCTATTCCTGAGCTTTCCCCTGACAAACAGAAAGAGATTGATCAGGACATTGAACAGCATATCAATGGCATGGTTCAACGACAGATTGCCATGGAAAATCAACAGCACTTTGAGCAAACAGGTCAGAGCCTCGATCTCACCGCTGTAGATATCCAATACAAAATGCAAGAGGCCTATGAAGCACTCAAGGGCAGCATTGAAGAATACCGTTCGTTTGTACTCAAGGAGACAAAGAAGCAGGCCAAGGCCGCTGACGTCGCCATAGAACGCAAGATGGAAGACGAGCTCGAAGAGGCGAGTTGGGAAGATGCTCTACGCGATGCCATACCTGATATTGTTGGTATGCCCGCTGGCTTTGTGAAAGGCCCGATTTTCAAGCGCAAGAAAGAAATGGTGTGGGGCGAAGGACCGGACGGACGCAGTGTCCCGACCGTTGAACACCGTATTGTCAAAGAATTTTACAGCCCTTCGCCGCTCGATATGTATCCGTCTCCCAATTCTAAGGATATTGGCGACGGTTTTCTGTTCGAAGTTCATCGCATGACTCGATTGGACCTCACATCATTGATCGGTGTGCCGGGATACGATGAACAGGCTATTCGTGCTGTACTCACGCAGTATGGTAGCGGCGGGCTCAAGTCCTGGCTCTGGCTGAATAATGACCATGCACGCAATGCTTTGCAGGGACGTCAACACGCAGACCTTGACCCCGAAGGCAAAATTGAAGCTTTGCAGTTTTGGGGCAATGTCCAAGGTAAGCACTTGATTATGTTCGGCGTACCGGCTGAACAGATTCCCGATCCGTTGGAAGAATATGCCGCCGAGCTTTGGAAGATTGGTCCTTACGTCATCAAAGCGGAACTCAACGGAGATCCGCTTGGCCGTCCGCCTTACTACAAGGCCGGTGTTCGTCCTATCAAGGGCTCGTTCTGGTACAAGGGCGTTCCCGAAGTCCTCGAAGACATTCAGGAGATGTGCAACAGCGCAGCGCGTGCCCTGTGCAACAACATGGCCTTAGCTTCCGGCCCCCAGGTCGGTGTTGATATGGGCGCAATTCCGCCCGGTGAGAAGGTAACGGAGATGTACCCGCTCAAGGTTTGGCCATTCAATATGGGCAAGAATCCGGCAAGCGGACGTCAGCCTATTTGGTTCTTCCAACCCAAGCTTTTGGCCGGTGAACTTCTCAATGTTTACGCCAAGTGGTCGGATGAGGCAGACGTTAAGACCGGTATTCCCAAGTACAGCTACGGTGCTTCCTCTTCCGGTGGAGCATTGTCGACCGCTGCAGGCATGTCCATGATGATGACTGCCGCATCTCGCGGCATCAAGCGTATCATTCGTTGCATTGACAAGAACATCATCAAGCCGAGCGTTGTTCGCTTATGGCAATATCTCATGCTGTTTGAGCATGACGAAACGGTCTTGCGTGGTGATATCAAGATCAAGGCAACCGGATCGTCCGCACTTATGGTCAAGGAACAACAAGCCGTCAGACGCAACGAGTTCTTGCAGATCGCCCTTCATCCTTCTGTGCAAAATATCATTGGTCCCACCGGGTTGGCGAACATTCTTCGTCCGACTGTGCAGGGGCTTGATTACGATACTGACAAGATCATCCCCGAAGACGACGAAATCATGAAGCAGATTCAAGAGGCCATGGCTCAACCGGGCGCAATTCCCGGAGAAGGTCAACCCGTTCCCGCCGAGATGGGACAGGGGGTTGACGCGGCTGGTGCGGCTATGGGCGGTGGTGACGCGGCTCTCTTCCAGGGAGGCAACTAGCCATGCCTGGATTCGATAACGACGCACTGACTGAACCTTTCCTTCGCGCAATCATGAGTGCGGGCAGTGGGAACGATGAGCTTGAGAAGGGCTTTCGCGCCTTGGCAGATTGTCACCGCAAAGACTTAGTCTCGGTTCGGGACCATGACGAGATGTTCCGGTTACAGGCCGCAGCCGAAGCCATGGAAGACACCGCTGATCTGTTTGGTGGTGGAGCCTACGAAATCTTGAAGAAGCTCAAGGAAGCGTAATGGGCACTTATACAGGCATACCCCCGACTCCGATGTTGGATCAGATTGAAGTGAACAACAGGCCGTGGAGCCCTACAGGGGCTTTGGTGTTCCAGAAAGATAATAGTGGATGTACTCGTCTTTTGCCTCCTCTTGCCGTGGTCGGCACCGGTCCCGGTTGGGAGTACGAAGCTGAGTCCATTCCTGATGAGTGCGACATTCTCGTTGTCAACCGGGCTGGCTGCGAACTCACATGGCGACCGGTCAAGTGGTGGGCGACCATGCACCCTGAGTTCCTTGCCGATTGGACATTCCAACGGATGGAGAACGGCGGCAACTTGGATATCGAAATCGTCGCACCGTTTCAATCCAAGAACAAAGAACACATGATCCTCAATATTTCCCCGAAAGCCGGAACGTCCGGTCTTTATGGCGTCTTGGTTGGCCTCGTTAATGGCTACCGGGATATTCGATTGTACGGCGTTCCGCTTGAGGGACGCGACGACATGGACGGCGGATTGTCCGTTGTCCACGAACAGTGGGAACGGTTGTTCCCGATACTGACGAAGTATGTAACCGCCCCGTGCCCCGGATGGACGCGACGGTTGTTTCATAAAAAGTGAGGCCCCGAACACGGGTGTGTCCAGAGCCTCGGAGCTCGACAGGCTGATAAGCCTACCGGCGTAGGAACCTACAAGCTTATCAATACCTGTCGAATCCGACAAGCCACATCACACCAGTTCGGAGAACATCAACCCAAACGTGAATACCTTGCACGCTCCAATCGGAATACGTTCAAGGCTCACAGGAGGTTACTGGTATGAGTGACGTAAAATTGCCCAAGCAGGTTGAAGAGCAAGGCAAGCGGGCTGATGAAGCAGCCGAAGCGATGATGGCAGGGAAGACCGACCCGAAGGGCGATGGAACACCGGGCGAACCGGCTCCTGAATCTGAACCGGCAGCGGCTCCCGGACCTGAACCTTCCTCTGAACCGGGAACACCTGAGCCAGAACCGGCTAAGGCTCCCGACGATCTCGCGGCGTTGAGGCATCAACTCGACGTTTTACAGGGCAAATACGACGCTGAGGTTCCGACCCTCAGTAGGGAAAAGCGACGGCTTCAAGGTTTGGTCAATGACCTGACCGGTCAGAACACCGCGCTCCAATCTCAATTGGAGACGGCTCTGGTAGCTGCCAACGCCAACCCCGCAGGCGGAACCGATGTGGCCGAGCCTCACGGCAACATCAATCCCGAAGACATGGCCGATTACGGCGACGAGTTTGTGACCATGGCCAGAGAGAACAATGAACTCAAGGCACAGGTTGAAACCATGTCGAGCAAGTTGGATGAACTGACCGGGCAGGTCGGCAGCGTGGTTCAGACCACTACGCAGACCTCATACGAGAAGTTCACCAATAAGCTCAACGACGAATTGTCAGATTGGGACGCAATCAACAATGATCCTGATTTCATATCCTACTTGGATGATGAAGGGACGTTGACGGTTTTCCAAGCGCACGCACAGAACCACGACGTCGCAAAGACGGTCAAGTTCATGCGTCGATTCGTAGCCGAATCAGGCAAGTCTTACGGGACTGACCCGATGCCCCCGGCGTCTCCCGCCGCTCCCGCACCGACTCCGGTACTGGCACAGGCTCCCACGCCTCAGCCGTCCGTTGAGCCGAGTTCGCAGGGCGCACTTGACGTTGATCCCCAACAGCAAGGTTTGAATTACACCACTTCGCAAGTGAAAGAGTTCTATCAAAAGTTCGCTCTCGCTGGTGCTGGTGGTGCTTTCAGACCGTTCAATGTTGGGAGTCTTGTCGTCAATACCAAGGCGGACGCTGACAGAATAGATTCTGACATCACCCTCGCGGGGATGCAGGGCCGAGTCCTTGAAGGATAAGACCCAAGTCTCTCCATAAGGGGGAGGAGTTATTGATATGATTAGTATGTTTAGTGGCGTTCCCACTCACAGTGGAAACCTTACCCCGGCAGAAGTATACGCGGGCAAATTGCTGCGTAAGTTCTACGAAACAACCGTATTCGCTGCGATTGCATCGACCGACTACGAAGGTGAAATCACCAAGGGGGGAGATAAGATTATCATCCGCACAACCCCTGACATCATCATCCGTGATTATGTCATCGGGCAGCCTCTCAATTACGAGAACCCGGAACCCGGCACTGTTGAACTGTCCATCGATCAGGCCAAGTATTACGCGGTCAAGATCAACAAGGTGCAGCAGAAGCAGGCCGACATTGCCTTTGCCGACGATTGGGCCAAGGACGGTTCCTCGCAGATGAAAATTGCCATCGACGCCAACGGTCTTGCCTCCATGGTCGGTGGCGCAGCCGCAGACAACAAAGGTGTTACCGCAGGCAAGGACTCCGGTTCTGTCAATCTCGGTGCAGCCGGTGCCCCTGTTACCATTACTTCGACTAACGTGGTCACGAAGATTGTTGAAATGGGCCAGGTTCTCGCAGAGCAGAGCGTGGACGAAGACGGTTTGAGTTTGGTTATCCCCGCGTGGATGTCCACCAAGCTCAAGACGTCCGATCTCAAGGACGCTTCAATGACCGGTGACGGCGAGTCCGTTATGCGTAACGGTCGCCTGGGACGCATCGACAACTTCACTATCTACCGTTCCAACCAGTTGACTACTGTCACTGACGCTGCCGCCAGTAACAAGAAATGCACCTACGTGTACGCGCTCCACAAGGCTGCCGTGGCTTTCGCCTCGCAGCTTGTCGAGAACGAGACTTTGCCTAACCCGAACGACTTCGGTTCGCTCATGCGTGGTCTGCAGGTCTTCGGTCGCAAGGTCATCAACCCGGTCGCATTGGCCGAAGGTTACTTCACCCCCGGCGCGTAGCCTAAACCAATAACAAGGAGGGGTGAAATTCCCCTCCCTTTTTTACAAGGATACAATATGAGCAACCCCAAGATGCTTATCAAAGACGGCACTCTTTACCCGCACAACGACACTTTCGCGGCAATGGATGGCTTTGAAGTGGCCACCGCCGAACAGGTGGCAGCACATTCCGCCAAGGTGGAGAAGGTCAAGGGTGCAGAAATGCAGGCCGCAGCCTTTGAAGGTGAACCGGGCGAAGATGGCGAAATCACCGTTGACGATATTCTGACCGCCGCTGAGAGCGAGATTACTGATCTGGAAGGCAAGCTCGTCGTTGCTAATCAGACCATTGCCGAACGTGACCAGACCATCGTTGACCTGAACGTCAAGATCACCAGACTTGAGACTGAAATGGCTCAGGTCAAGACTCCCAATGTCGAAAGTGGTTCCGGTGGTGACGGCAATACAACTGGTGATAACACCCTCGCCGATCCCCTGGAAAACATGTCGCATGACGAACTTGATACTCATGCCTCCGGTCTTGGCATGAACCCTTTCCCGGCCAACAAAAACAAGGCCGAAAAAATCGCCGCTATCAACACGCATCAGGCCGAATAGAAGGGCTTAGACTATGAAAGCGAAAGAGATTTTCCTACTCGTCTCGGCAAAATTGCAGGATCTCGGGATTGCGACCGGCGAACGCTGGCCGTGGAACCCCGTCGCGGGCAAGGCTTCTTTGGTGGACTTCCTGAACAACGGGCTCAGACAAATTGCCTTGAACCGTCCTGATTCAACGTCCACCACCGAATCCGTCAAACTCACCGATGGCGTTGACCAGACTATCCCTGATCCTGCCGTTCATGACGGGGCGAGTAGGAAAGCTCTTAGTTTGATTGAAGTCCTGTGCAACATGGGCACTGATGGCACGACCCCAGGCGACCAAATTTATCAGGTCACAATGGGCGACATCAAAGACACCGACGACGGTACGCTTGGAACTGAGGTCGATAACTACGCATATGATGTGAAGCGCAATGCCTCAATCTACCGCGTATATCCCGGCGTTGAAACCGGGGAGAGCGTCTACGTCAAACTCACATACTCGGCTGAACCTATCCCCATTGCTACGGATGACGACGATATCACCATTCCAGAAACATTCTCTGGACCGCTTATGCATTGGATTCTCTACGAAATATTCGTAGGCGATAATTCCGACGCAAATTTCAACAAGGCACAGCATCACCTTGTTTCGTTCTACCAAGCTCTCGGCGTGAAGCTGAAAGCCGACTTGTTCTTCCCTGTCGAAATCAAAGAGGAAGGGGAATAATCCATGGCTATTTGGAAAGCATTTTTGCCGTTGATCCTACCGGAAGCCCCTGGTTGTCCCAAGGCTCTTGCCGTGAACAAGGTTCGCAGCGCGGCAATCGATTTTTGCAAGGAAACGAATATCTGGCACGAATACATTGACCCGTTGTTCTGGCCTGCTGGTGTGAAAACCGCAGACATTGACCCGCCGCAGCATACCCGGATCGCGCAAATCCTTTCCATAGAAGTGGGCGGGGCTCCACTCGTTACAGGGCAATTTTCCGCGACCAATGACATTGTTACACTCACTGTGACACCACTTTACGACACAATCGGGGCACTGAATGTTGCGCTCAAGCCATCTCTTACCAGCACTGAAATCGCAGATAGTATGTTTGAGGATTGGGGCGAGATTATTGCACAAGGTGCACTTGCCAAGCTTATGGCCATGAAAGGCAAGAAGTGGTCGAACATTCCCGGTGCTGAACTGAATTACAAGCTGTACCGAAGCGGAATTGTAGACGCCAAAACACATGTCGCTAAAAGTGGCACTTCTCAATCTCTTCAAGTCGAACTGAGGAGGGTCTAGTATGTCCGTGCCCACCGTAAACGTCACTGTTCAGGTCAACGACTCCGCTGGTGATCCGGTCAGTGATGCCCACGTTGTTGCCAAGCTGAAAACAGCCGAGAAGTATAACGGGTTTGTGATTCCGACATATGTTGAAGGTGAGACAGACGCTACCGGTTCGGTTGTCTTGGCGATGTTCCCCAATGAGCTCGGAACCGAGGGCAGCGAATACCGTGTGAAGATTATCAGCCCTATTACAGGCAAGAGCCTTATTTCATACGTCACGATCCCGAACGCCGATTGTAATCTGGCCGATGTTGCCGACCTTCCGCCGTATGACAAGCGGTCCATTTCTGTTGTGATGCAAGCTGACATCGACCAGAACTCCACAGATATTTCCACCAATGCTGATGGGATTGCCGCCAATGCCGCAGCTATTACAGCCGGTGCAGACGCGCAGACGGCCCACGAAGCAGACGTAGCAAACCCACACGGCGTCACCAAAACGCAAGTCGGGCTTGGTAACGTATTGGACGTCGAACAGGTTCCGGCCAGTGAGAAGGGCGTAGCAAACGGCGTGGCCGGACTCGACGCGGGCGGCAAGGTTCCAGTGTCTCAGCTTCCTGAAACAGTTGTTGGGGCCATGGAGTACAAAGGGACGTTTGTTCCGGCTTCTGGCTATCCTGCATCGCCTGACAAGGGAGATTATTACGCCGCCTCTGCTGATGGCTCGGTCAATACTACTGACTATGCCGTAGGAGATTGGGCGGTTTTCAACGGAGCGACATGGGATAAGCTCGACCGCACTGTGCAGCTTGCGACGACCGAGATTCCCGGTGAAGTGGAACTCGCCACGGCTGCCGAAGCTATCGCACACACTTTGAGCGATAAAGCCGTCACCCCGGCTGGCTTGCTGGATATTTACACCAAACTGCAAGGCATATTGACAGACAAGTGGCTGTTCGATTCGCTCCGTTTTTTGAACGAGTCGGGCGCGGACCTGATTTCCGGCGCGATGGTTGGGAGTGAGGGGCCGTGGAATACTACATTTATTGGCAGTCTTCCATTTGTCAGCGCGTACAATACAACTCGGACAATCGGCCCTACCAGAGTATGGGTGTTGAGTGATGGGGGCAGCGTGGATGCGTGGCCTAGTGATGCGTATGACCGCGAGACACTGGCAGTAGATAAAAAAATGTTTGCGATTACTAGCAACGGAGTATTCCCCCTTGCCGTGGTGGTAGCGAGTGGCGGCAGCGTCTATGTTGAACTGACGCCAAAAGTAGGGCAAATAATCCCCGACCCAACGGGTGATGTGATGGTTGTTGTTGGAGAAGAGGACACCGCCAACAAAACCCCCGGCCCGATTACGCGGCCTGAAACATTCATCGGCAACGATGTTGACACTCCTGCCGAGATGTACGCCGCGCTTAATGCAAGACGGGATGATAGTGCAAAGTTGAATGCCACACAGAATAAAATAGCAGAGCCGTTTGACTTTACAACAACGTGGGCTGCACAGAATTGTACCATTACAACGACTAGTGAAGTAGCTGCACCGAACAACAGTAAGCCTGTGTCTATAGGAACCGCAGTTACCGCAGACCCGCAGGCTCGTTATACTCTTACTGGTTTAGCTTCTGACATCTACACTGCCTCGATCTGGTTAAGAGGTAAGGGGTCTTCTATTGGAAAGCAGGCATCAATAGCTATTTATGATGGTGGTTATAAATTCTCTGATCCAGTGACTCTAAGTGCTGAATGGCAACGTATATCCGCAACTATGCTAACTGCGGGTATACCGACTCTTGTTCGCGTTGACTTTATTGACTCGGCATCTACTGGAGAAGAGGCTTACTTGTGGGGAGCGGAGCTTGTCCAAGGCTCTACCCCTACCACCATCACTATCGACAACTCAACGCCACTGACCGACGTTGCCCCTGACCCGTACCTACTTGAAGATGGCGCTATCGCCGGTAGAGTGCTTAGTGGTGAGGCTACCGTACTTAACGGCGTAGCCACAGCAGACTATGATGCCACAGGTGCATTGTCATATATCATGTATGAGGCTTTGCCCACATCTGTATCTATCATGGCTGTTGTCAATGTCACCGCGCTTACAGGCACTCCATATATCCGCGAATGGAATGGTATAGACGCTAAACATACCCCACTAACATTAGGTAAAAATACAATCATCATACCCGCAGGAGTAGATGGAGGGTATGTGTATGTTGGTGCTGACGCTGTAGGCGAAAAAGTATCTTATGACCGTATCCACATCTACGAAATCGCAGATATCCCCGGCGTGTTGGACATTGGCTACAAAAGCGATCAAGGTTGGCAGAGTCAGTTGGGCGATGGGGTCCGCAAGACTTTTAAACTTGATCGTCCGGCCAAGGCCGCGCCGAGTGGGGTCTATCGGTTCAATGGCACAACCTACGTCGAGGAAACCGGTTGGACTTTTGATGCTACGGCCAACTCTATCACGTTGACCACAGCTCTTGGCGTTTCCGAAACTCTCAAAATTGTATATACCCACGAAGCCTTAGTACCACGACCCGCTCCGACTCTTGAGGCCGTGGCACGTACTGGAGTCGTCCACTATACGCAGAGCGCAGGCAACGCCGACTTTGTGTCATGGCTGACTGGCAACGTGCCGACTGGCGCAACGGTTGCTATCGACTCGTCGGTGGTCAAGTCCTACCGCGAGGGTAGCGTGGGCCAGTTGGTCGACACCGTTAAGCACGACGCCATTGACCCCACCGCAAGCGGACATGGGGTTATCTGGACTGATGAGTTGGTAGAGTCGGGTGGTGAATATTATGTCCAAATCCATTACGTGGAGGTGGTCGACCTTGCACAGCACAGTGGAGGTATTCCTGTCGTTGACTACGTAGTAACCACCGCGGATAACGACACTCCTCCCAATATCCTTGAAAACGGCACGAAGCATGTTCCTACCGGCGTAGCCGTGCCGGGGGCGTAGAAATGATTATCTACACCAACTCCCGCCGTCTGGTCCCTGAGCAATTCGCGGGTCGTGCAATCGGCCCGGTCGCCTTCATTCTGAAAAAGTGCCGTGATGATACCGGTCTTCGCGCGCATGAGCAGAAGCACATAGACGATTTTAATGCTGCACCTTGGAAAACCTTCTGGTCTTGGCTGAGGGGAGATAAAAAGTGGAAGCTGAGAAGTGAAGTCCGAGCCTATGCGGTTCAATGTCTTGACGAGTCCAAGCCAATCTCCGTCTACAAGGCCGCAGCATTTATTGCCACGCGGTACGGACTCGATATCTCTGAACAGGATGCTTACCTGTTGCTGGCACAGCAAATAGGCAAGATCGAAAGGGGGCTTGCCTGATGCCCGCACCTATTGTGGTCCCTGCCTTTTTTGCAACGAAGCCGCGCATTTCTCCCAAACACTTGGAAGCGGTCAACGCCCAAGTCTCTCAGAATTGCAATACCAAACGCGGGATTCTTTCCCCGCTTATGGACTTGGAAGCTCAGAACCCAAACCCGATTTCGAAAGCGGGTGCTATTCGCTCGATCTACAAACTCAAGGACGGGACTTGGCTGTACTGGTCGAGCGTGGTGGATGTGGTTGAAGCTGCCGTCAACGATGCTGATAGCCGTATCCACTTCACTGGAGACAGCTACCCGAAGCAAACTGACGCAACTTTGGCAACGAGTGGGGCGGCTGACACCTACCCGACCGAGACAAAGCGGCTTGGTCTTCCGAAGCCTTCCGCGCCTTTGAATGTACAACTTTCCCCGGCCAGTGTCGCGGAAGACGCAGAAATTGAACGGTCCACCTCCTACGTTTACACCTACGTCACTTCATGGGGTGAGGAATCAGAGCCTTCCGACCCGACCGGAGTCTTTGAGGTCAAAACGGGACAATCTTGCGTCCTGACGAACTTTACCCCTCCGACCTTGGCCGGGGTGTCTATTTCTCATTATCGTGTCTACAGATTGAATTCTGGTGATTCTTCTGCCGAGTTTCAGCTTGTGCCGTACTCCTCTTCGGCTGACGACATCCCTGCGAGCGATACGAGTTTCACCGACAACGTTGCCGATTCTGATTTGAGTTCCGAGGTTCTGCCTACTGAGAATTGGAACAAACTGCCGGATGATGCTTTTGGCTTGATGCACACAGGCAACGGGCTGTTTTTCGCGTTTAAGGACAAGGAAGTTTATCCTTCAGAGTCGTATATCCCATATGCTTACCCTTGGAATTTTCGTCTTTCTGTACCCCACGACATCGTGACCGGCGGCTACTTCAATCAAACGGTTGTGGTGCTGACCACGGGCCATGCTCATTTAATTGGCGGTCTTGATCCCGAATCCCTGTCCATGGACAAGGTGTCTTACAATCAGGCTTGTATTTCCAAACGGTCGGTGGCCAACTCTCCAGGCGGCGTAATTTATGCCTCGCCTGATGGGTTGGTTATGATTGGTCCTGAAGGTCAAACGGTTTTGACTCGCAGCGTCTACACCAAGAAGCAATGGCGGGATTTGCCGACTTCTTCATTGATCGGGTTCTATCAAGACGGTCAGTATATCGGATTCTTCGAAGGGACCGGAAACGGCATTATCTTCGACTTTGAATCGCAGGACATCGGCAATATTTCCCTTGTGGGGAAAAAGGTCTACGGCGGCTATGTCGATACCGAAGACGACGCGCTGTACCTCCTGACCTACGACGACACGGATTACCGGATCGAGAAGTGGGAAGGCGCGGCCACGGCCATGACCTACACATGGAAGAGCAAGGATTTCTTCTATTCGACCGCGCTGAACCTGGGCGCAGCCCGAATCATGGGTAAGCAGGCCGTCGGTGATCCGGTTTACTTCAAGGTGTACCGCAATGGTGTTCACCAAGAAACCAAGATCATAACCAATGACGAACCGTTCCGTCTGACCAACGGCGTGAAGGGATACGATTGGGAGTTTCAGGTAGAAGGCACGGCGAAAGTGTTTGAAGTCCGTATGGCCGCAAGTATCACGGAGTTGCAGTATGCCGGTTAGAGGCAAGCAATCTCCAAACCTTCCGGCTGTTCCTGCCGGAGTGGACGCTTCAACCAAAGCGTTCCTTACTGCCGTCAAAGAAACAATTGAAACCATGCAGGGCAAGCGCAGGAATACCGCGCTCAAGGCCGTGGTGACGTTTGAAGACTTGCAGAAGATGGGGCTCAAGGTCAGTCAAAAGGGTGTCGGTACGGACGCGGAGTACGACTTCTCTCGCATTGTTCGTGGTGACAGTGTGCCAAACCCGCCGCGTGATCTGGCTGTTACGTCCATGGTCGTGTCCAACAAACTGACTTGGACCAATCCGTCATACAACAGCGACTTGAGCCACGTTGAAATATACTGCGCGTTTGGCTCGCAGAGTATCAGCGACGCAATCCGAGTCGGTATCTACTCGTTCCCGAGCAAAGAGAATTACAAGGCGATCGGGGAGTTCATTCATTCCGGCCTGAATACCAAAGCTTCACATACTTACTGGCTCAGAACACAGAACTGGCCCGGTAATCATTCGCCATGGGAACCGAACAACGGCGGGCGAGTCGTCCCTGCCGATTCCTCGGCCACGATCAACGATTTGTTGTCCTCGCTGACTGACGACAACAAATACGACACTATTCATCGAGTCATTGCCGACTCGTTTCAGGTGTTGCAGCCGAGCGCAGGGCTTGAAAGTCCGGTTCCGGTCTTTGTGGTCGGTACGGTGGACGGTCAGACCGCTATCGGCGTCAACGGTGATATGTTTGTGGATGGCGCGATCCTGACCAAGCATTTGGATGGCAACATTATCAACGGTGCATTTCTGTCTGCCTCTGCTCAGATTGAGCTTGGGGTAGATGGGCTTTTTCGTTTTATGGAAGGGGCCAAAATTTTTGGCGGTGACGGGAATTTCCTGCTTGATACTACTGGTGGCGTTACCCGCTTAATGATGGGGCCGAATGGAGCTCTCGATGTCAACGGGAACGTAGCAGTCGGCAAGGATTATATGCTTATGACCGGCAGCGATATCACCTATTATCGTTGGTTTGGCGGCGCACACCGGGAATACAAGTCTCTAAAAAGGATGGAGCAGGGGTGGGTGTCAAACGGAGTATGGCTGACGTTGCCCGGTTATTGGGTTACGCCGCCCAAGATCCAACTTTCTCCACGGAATTTAAAGACGTTCGATAAGGACAACAACACAGTTCACCAATCGTTAAACATGGAAGTTACTGACATTGAAGAGGTCAGCGGCACCCCTAATGTCTACAGATTTATGAGCAATGCTCGGCTTGTCATCGCAGCCGGGACTGTTGATTTTGATGTGTTGCTTTCTAAATCAGAAGATCAGGATGGAGTTGCTGCACAAACAGCTTCATATACGACACCCCCTTATTGTTCGGCGTGTACCATTGACTATGAGTTTAAGGCGAATAAGCCAACCGATACCGTCGGCATATGGCATAAAAGAACCGCAATTTTGAGTGTCTATGTGGATGGTGTTGTGGAAGATACGAGGTCTATAACAACCTCTTCAACTGGATATTATCCCGGTAGCATTTCCATTTCGGGGCTTACGGCCTCGGCCACAGGTCACTCGGTTTATCTTAAATTGTCAGCAACGGACGACGGGGCGAACACGTTTCCAGCGTCTATGTCATATGACACGCAAGAGGCTTCTTCCCTTAATAACACCCTCTCCGGCGTATGGATCGGGCAGTCTGTTCATAGTGACTCTTTTAGTATCCCGGCAGCTTCTACCCCCTCGGATGGGGCTTGGGAGCTATATCAAATAGATATCTCGGGCAACCTGACGAATACCCACACCGTAACAAATGACTTTGTTGCGAAAGTTTCAATTGGTGGAGTGACCGTGACTTGTTTGGGGGCTGCTGGAACGGCAACTTTTAGTGGGACAGGGACAACCTCGCTAACGTCTTCACCTACATCAGGGTCACTATCCCACAGTACAAACAGCTATATGACTAATACCGCCACGCTGAATAGCGTTGGCTATACTGCGTATTGGCGCAAAGGCACTGACGCGCTTTTGACCAAAGTAGAATTTACTTCCATTTCCGTAACTTTAACCGGGGCGAATACCCTGGCAGAGGGCACGGTCAATTACATGGCGATCAGTGAGGAATAATTAACATGACAGGAAAAGACCAACAGATTGCAGCCGAACAGCGTGAAAGGTGGCTTGGCATTCTTAAGGGTGATCTCGGAGCCGTTCAGTTTGTCAATGACATCGGTTTCATTTCCCATGTTTGGGATGATCTCGTAGATGGCGACTCCCCAACCGTTGACAATGTAAATAAAGCCTTTTGGCTTGCTCTGGTCGGTTTGAAAGAAAACCCGTTCTATCAGCGTCATCGTGCGGAATTGGTTCCGCTCATGCGGTCATATATTAACTGCTGGCTTGATTCGAACATCATGGAACGAGGGAACGACCACGCCAAAAGCGTGGCATTTGTTCTCCGCGACATGGTGTCTGACATCGTTTGTCAGTGCGCATATCTAGTCGGCGGATATGATTGGATGCGTCAAGTCTCGCCACAAATCAGGGAAGTCGTTTTTGATGAACCCCTGAACAACTTTTTGGAGGAAAGAGCATGAGTCTTGGAGGCGACAGCGGTGGGAGCTCCACCAGTTACCAGATTGATCCGGAGTCTTCGCGACGTCTTGCGGCAGTATCAGAACGCCAACAGGACCAATCCGAAAAGATGTTCAACCTCTACGAAGAATCTTTTTTGCCTTATGAAAAGGATATGATTGCCTATAATCAGGCGCTTTTGCCCTTTTCTCAGGAACTTTCTCAAAAACAACTTGAATCAGAAAGTAATCTTCTGCCCTTACGTGAAGAGGCTACGGCCATGGGGTTGCAGGAGATGATGGATGACATTGAGTTGAATAAACCACTCAAAGAACGTCAAGTCCAAGAGCAACTGCGTGATTTGGACGCAAGCGCTCCTGTTCGTGACCAGTTCTTTGCTGAAGCAGCCAAAGGGCCGGATTACGAGGGGGCCATGGGCAGGGCAACCGCAAATGTTGCGAGCGCATATAAAGACGCTGACGCGATAACACGGCGGTCCATATCTCGAATGGGCGCAAATCCGAATTCAGGTCGAACCGAAGGACGTTTGACGGCCATGGGCCTTGGACGTGCAAAAGATACCGCCTTTGGAAAGGAACAGGCCCATATCAATGAAGACGATAAGTCTTTTAACAAAATGACTACGGCCATGCAGATGCGTGCGCCGACCACAGGTGTCAATACTGGTGTGGCCGCAAGTGGCGTGACCGGTCAGACCGGCGCTCAACGTCAAGTTGGTAACTACAGTCTCCAAAATCCGGCGAACCTTGGCTCGCAATTGCTTGCCGGGGCTGGTTCGACCGCAGCCGCAGGGCGCATTACCGGTCAGACCACAACAACCAAAGGCAACGGGTTTTCTGACTTCTTGGGCAAAGCAGGAGGCACCGCGGCAGGCGTTGGCATGACTGCCATGATGATGAGCTCAAAGCGGTGGAAACAGGATATTAGGCCGATTGAATATGGGCCGGATGCAATTGATTCACTGAAGCCTGTTCATTTCGCCTACAAGAAGGCACCTGGTGAGGATCGAATTGGTTTCATTGCAGAAGACCTCGACAAGACTGTGCCTGAAGTCGTCGCTTATGGCGAAGATGGACTGCCGCTTGGCATTCGAATCGGTGAGTTGATGCCGTTGCTGGTGTCTTCGATTCAAGACCTGAGAAAACGGGTTGAAACCATGGAGGTACAATAGCATGGGTTTCTGGGACGGTGCGACTCAAGGATTAGATAAGGGTACGGCCATGGGCTTTAAGAAAGCCGAAATAAACGAAAGCAACCGGCGTTTCGATGAGAATATGGCTATGGCAAATAAACGTCTCGGCATGGATGAAAAGCGCCTTGCCATGGCTGAAAATGCCGACAACAGAGCGGCGGAGAGTCATGAAGAAGACATGTGGGCCAAAGGCGTTGCCAAGAAACAATACGAAGGTGCACGGGCGTTGGCTCAGACGGGCGGCGATCCTGTGAAAATGGCCCAAGTTATGAGCGACTATGCTCCTGATGGGAATCAGTACCAAGCCTCAGTGGACAAGAAAGGCAATGTCGTCTTCCAGGGGTTCTCATATGATGACAAGGGGGCAATGGTTCCGAGCGGCACCAATCTGTCTTTCAAAGATAGCGATTCCGCAGTTGCAGGGTTGTGGGGAGTGGTTGGCGATCCGAAGCAATTTCTCACTTACGCTCTGGCAAACAAGGATCGGGAAGATAAATTCCAAGACTTCAAGAGCCGTTTTGCTGTTCAGCAGGAAGGTGCAATGCAGGTTGTTAATGCAAAACACGAGAACAACTTAAACACGCCGACGCCCGTTTCTAAAGATGTTGGAGGCAAAGTGGTCTTTGGCTCGCAGGATAAACGGACAGGTGCTTTTACAGAAGCCAGTGCCATGGGGAAAACCATGACTCCGACTCAGCAGGCCGTAGCGAATGCGAAGGGTGTTGAGACGACTGCCAAGCAAATTAAGAGCTTTGAATCAAGCCTTCAGCATGTTGCCAAGCAACTTGTAGGAACCGGCAATTCTGGATTGGCTGAACTAGGCATTTTGCTTAATGGCGGTAGCATAGAAGACCTTACCCCTCAACAGCAACAGGGAATTATTCAGAAGGTCAGCGGCCTTTATCAATCCGGCAACGAATTGGAAAAGAAACTGGCTGGTCAGTATTTGCAGTTGACGAGTATGTGGCAAAAGGCCCGTTTCCCTCAGACAAAACCCCAAAGGGCAGGCGGCCCGACCATGGTAAAGACCAACACCTCTTCCCCTGCAAGTTGGAAAAATTGGGAGTAGTATAACATGGCATTGCATCCGACCGTTCAGGAATGGAATGAAGATTACGAATATCTAGCGTTGCCGGATGAGAAGAAGGCTTCTGTCGTGGGCAATTTCTTTGACAACGAATTGGCGGACGATGAATTCCGAGCCCTTGAACCGGCGAAGCAGGCAACGATTCGAGATAATTTCTTGTCTGCTCATGTGGGTGGGTATGAGCCTGCACCGTCTGGTAATATTGGAGCAATGGGAATGCCCACTATCCAGACGGCACCAGAGCGCTCTTTTATGCAAGAGGTAGGGGCTTTCTTCAATCCGCTTACCGATGAAGACAAGGCTCAAGCTGCCGTTGCTTTAGTCAACGCTGAAGCTGAAGGCGTTAGGCCGTATCAGAAGCTCGGTCCGAATCGTAATGCTTTTACTGACGTTGGTATGTCAGCGCTTCGCGGTGTTGTGGCTGATGGTCCTGAAACTTTCCTTCGGGCTGGTCGAACTATTGGCATAGACACGGATGCAGCCATTGAAAACATTAAGGCTTTTCGCGAGAACTATTTCCCTCAATCTTTTCAGGCTCTCAATAACCCTGTACGTCGGGATGTGACTGAAGGCGTGGCGTCCATTGGACCGAGTATTGAAGCCGGTTTACCGGGAGCGGCGGTAGGGCTTATGGGCGGTTTGCCCGGTGCCATTGGCGGCTTTGCAGCTTCAGGCGGCACGGTGTTCGGTTTGGCTGAATATGATCGGTTCATGGAGGAAGCGAAGACCGTTGGCATTGATCCGGCTGACGTGAAACAAGAAGCCATTATGGCGGCTGTTGCCGAAGGTGGACTTGAAGGCGTTTCCAATCTGTTGGACTTGGCGTTGATGAAAGTCGGGAAACCTGTAACCAAGGCTGTGACCAATCGTCTCGGATTGTTTGCTAAAAACTATATAAAGGTCCTTGGTTCAGAGCTTCCTACGGAAATGACGCAGGCCGCTTCTGGTGCAGCTATTCGCAACGAAGCCGGGTTTCCGAACCAAGACCCGATGCAAGCCGCAAAAGACTCTATTGGTCCAACTGTCGTTGCCACGCTTGGTTTTGCTGGCATGGGTTCTGTGCGTTCCGCTCGACCACACACGGCTATGGACTTGATGAAGTCGGAAGAATCTTCCGTTCAGCCTGTTGATGCTCATGGAAACTCACTCCCGTTTGATCCGGCCTTAGCTTCAGTTTCTTCGTTTGATGAAGCATATAAGGGGGAAGGTCGACTTGATGCCGCAGAGAACGGACTCAGCGAGGATGAGTACAAAGAGATCGGAAAGGAAAGACGGGAACACCCGCAACGCAACGTCACAACTTACACAACTCCCAAGTATTACTCCGAGAAAGAGGTTAATAAGCGATACTCTGAAGGCCGGATGAGCGCCATGGATTTGCTTTCGCCTTTCAGTGAGACACTGGATGAGCCAGTTACTCCTCACGTCACGCCGCAAATGTCCCCGGCAGCACAGAACGAACTCCCGGTTGGTGGGGCAATGGCTCTTCCCCCTGGTGGTCCTGTTATCATCCCTCAACCGACACAACAGACCGGATATGGTCCTATTCCGCAGGAACAAGGCCGTACGGCTATGGCCATGCCACAAGGCCAGCCCCCGGCGGCCTTGCCGGAAGGCTCCCGGCCTATTGCAATGGGCTTGGCTCAGTCCGAACCAATTCCGAGTCGTTCTTCTCAAGATTTTGAAATGGTTTCCAACGAGGGCGAGAATTACCGGCCTGATTTTGAAATAGTTCATGGTGGAGTGCCTGCTGTGCGAACGGCTATGGACCTTGCGCCGGCGCAAGCGCAGCCCCTTATTATCAATAAAGCAAACGAGGCTGCAACTTCCCCGATCAATGCTATTACCATCTATGACCTTAACGGTGGGGAGCACCAGGGCGTAGTCGAGGCAGAAAGCGACGATACTCTTCGTGTCGTGCTGGAAGATGGCCACGTCGAGCTTATTAACAAAGAAGATGGCAACGGCGATTCGGGTTATTCCTTGAAAGGGAAGAAAGAACGCTATTCTTTTGATTATACTCTTGCCTCCGCTGGCTATGAGATTCAAGGGCAAAAGGTTGGAGAGCTATCCGACGAAGCTCTTGAAGAGCTTAGAGGCAAGATGGAAGCCGATGAAGATCGAGCCGCATTAGGCGTCGCAGAGGGTGCAGGGGTCGCCTACCAGACCGACCTTCGTGCCGTTATAACGGAACAGGCTCGTAGGCAGTCCGTTGAAACGAAGGCGAACGAAGCCGCGACCTCCGAGCAGAATGACACCCCGCAGCCGACTGAGGCTCAGATTGAAAAAGGAAATTACAAGCTCGGCCATGTTAAAGCCATAGGCCTTGATATCTCCATTGAGAATCCGGCAGGCTCCGAGCGTTCCGGTACGGACAAGGATGGAAAGCCTTGGTCTGTGCAGATGCAGCACCATTACGGCTATATCAAGGGAACCGTGGGTAAAGACAAGGACCATCTGGACGTCTTCCTGAAAGACGGTGTTGAGTCTGAAGACATGGGTTCCAAGCCCGTCTTTGTGGTGGATCAGAAGAATGAAGACGGTTCCTTCGATGAACATAAAATTCTTATGGGATTTGACAACGCGCAGGATGCCGAAGCGGGCTACTTGTCCAATTACGAGCAGGGTTGGCAAGGGCTCGGTGCAATCACTGAGATGAGCCCGATTGAGTTCAGACGGTGGACCAAGAAGAAGCGCAAGACCAAGATGCCCGTTGCATATGTTGTTTCCGAAACCAAGCAGAAACAGTCCGTTTTAGAGCAAAAGAGTGCTGACTCGGCAACAGGACAGCCTGAAAAGGATGGCGTCAACATCAAATCCGACGGCAAGCCCTACAGCAAAAAAGCAATCAACTTGGTTGTTGCTGGCAAAATTAAGAGGGGCCAAAACGTCGAAACTGTACAGCTTGACGATGAAGGTAAGCAATGGGGCTGGCGCGAGGTTGTGGACAATGAGGCCCAAATTGAAATCCGTAAACGACTTATAAAAGCCGTGCCTGACGGTGATTATGCTGGTATGATGGACCATGCAGACACGTTGATTGATGATGAAAACTTTTCCGTTGATGACGTTTATGAAGTCATCACTCAAATAGACGACGAGGTACAAAATGACCAAGGAAGCCAGAAGCCAGAAGGTCAAAGAGAACGTGGACAAGATGGTCGAGTGGGCCAAGACAGTGACCCCGGAAGAGGAGGAAGCAGCCTTGAAAGCAACCCGCAAGTTGCCGAAGAAGGATCGCGTTCGGGCTCTGAATCTGATGGCGAAAGCGAAGAAGGTCGCCGCCTTAGAGAAGGGCAAAAACTCCTAGAGACTGATGCCGATCAGGGCGGTGGATTTTACGACACCGATAATATTTATCCTCCATTCCTCTACGGGTTGTCTGATGAAGAGTACGACGCCCATATCACGGAACTTGATGAACGCACCCGCATCGCAGAAGAGGCGGAGTACAACAAATCCCTCACCAATGAGGACGTTGATAGCAAGATCATTGCCTATCTAAAAGATGTCGGCCTAAATGGAAAATCTCTCCAGACTTGGCCCGGTCTCCAAAATATTATCCGTAAAAAATTTGGTCCTGGCATTTTTAAATCGAAAGCCAAGGGAGCAAGTGATATTGATCAAGCTGCCCAGGAGCTTAACGGCATGGGGCTGTTTGACGGCGACGCTGACGCGCTGGCCGAGTACCTAAAAGAAGCTAAGGGGATAAAGGAAAACCGTGAAGGATACGGTTTTGACTCTCGTCTAGAGCCCAAGAAGAAAGAGCCGAAGGCCAAGCCCGAATCCACGTCAGAAAAGGCTTCTAAAAAAAAGGCCATGGGAAAAGACGCTCCCATTGAAGATCTGGGTGAAAAAATAGGCGGCGCCCGCAAGGATACAGCCCAACCCACCGGATCTCGTCCAAAGAAAGAAAAGGACGCTCGTTCCGCATGGCGTAAACGCTATTTTGCCATGGAAAACCTTATGGAAAAGGGAACGTGGCAACTGGTTGACGGGCGGACTCGTCATGTTCGTTTTTTGTCCCGCGAAAAGTTCTCCTCACAAAAAGAAGCCGAAGAAATGCTTCCTCTGGCCGTGGTCGGTATCAAACATTCACCTCGCATGGCTGAAAAAGGCAAGTGGGACATCATTCGCAAAGTGTCCAAATACAAGCGCGTTGTCATCAAGGACGGCTTCAAAAGCCGTGAAGAAGCTCTCAAGTATATGGTTGATAACGCTGTAGACATCATTGAGACGAATACCCGGATTGGCGAAGAAATCCTCGTCAAGCCAGAGAACGTTTACCGTTCTGGCGTGAAGCGCAGAACCGGAGACGTCGAACCGCAGGCTTTCATGGACGACTTTGGTTTTCGTGCTGTTGAATTCGGGAACTGGAATAATCAGACCGAAAGACAAGAAATTCTGAATCATGCCTATGACGGCCTGATGGACCTGGCTGACGTTATCGGCGTTCCACCCAAGGCGTTATCCTTGAATGGTGATTTGGCTCTCGCCTTTGGTGCGAGAGGGCAGGGGCTCAGTGCGGCAAAGGCCCACTACGAAGGGCATTATGGCGTTGTCAATCTGACCAAAATGAAAGGGGCCGGTTCTCTAGCTCATGAGTGGTTCCATGGATTCGACCATTACCTTGGCCGTCTTGATGGCAAGGCGTCTTCCAAGATCATCAAGAACAATAAGGGGCATAAGATCTTTGATGCAAAGCCTCCGAGTAAAGATTACGCAAGTCACGGTTTCCGCTATAAGTCCGACGCCCGAGAAGAGGTGAGGAAGGCATACACGAAGCTCATCAACACGATGATGTCCAAGGCCGAACAGTATGTCGAAGATACCGAGAGGGCCGAGAGATTTGTTGGTATGTCGCGTGATAACTTGAGGACCAAGTTGGAGGCCATCCGTAACAATATAGCAAAGGAAAGGTCTTGGGGGCGAAAGAAGCGTGCCGCAACTGAGGAAGAGCTCATGGAGTTCGATTCGCTGGTTGAAAAACTTTTGGATGGCAACAACCTTGAGTTGGTGTCCATGGAGAACAAGACGAGTAAGGGCAAGAGTCTTTCCCGCTTCGGCTCATGGCGTGAAACCAACGGCACTCTTGACGCGATGAACGATATCCTTTTGGCCGTGACAGGGCGCAGTGGCTTTAATTCAAAGCGAGAAGCGACCTTGAATGGTGTTGCCAAATTTATGCGGACATATGCCGATAGGATCAAGATACTTGACGATGCGAGAGGCGGCGACAAGAAGATAAAAAAAGTCCCGACTGATTACCTTATGGAGTCCAAAAAAATCGACGAAGGTCGTCCTTCTGACTACTGGACTACGAATCATGAAATGGCGGCTCGTGCTTTTTCGGCCTTTGTTGAAGACAAGATTGCACAGGAGGGGAATGAAAGTTATTTTCTGTCCTACGGGTCTGACAATGTATTTTATCAGTTGAATGAAATCCGTCCATTTCCAGAAGGGAAAGAACGGGAGGCTATGAATAAAGCTTTTAAAGAGTTGTTTGAGAGCCTTGAAACAAAAGAGACGTCCAAAGGAATTGCACTCTTTTCTCGCGCAGACAAACCGCGTCGGGGCATGAAAAAGGCGATGCTCCAAGGCGGAGCGGTTCGCAAACTGCAAAGACAAGCGGAGAATGCTTTGCCTCTTGAAGTTGTCCAATCAGAAAATGATTTGCCAGCTTTTATTAGAGTGCAGGCACAGAGGAGCGATGATTATACCGAGGGCGTCTATGACCCATTTTCCGGCAAGGTTTATTTTGTCGCTGACAATATCCCGTCAGTTCGTCGTGCTGCCGCCCTTTGGATGCATGAACAGGGCGTTCATAACGGGTTGAAAGGGTTGTTTGGGAGACGCGAATATCATCAAATCATGATGTCCGTTTATGACAAAATCGAATCTCGACACCCTCTTATTGCAAAGCTCAAGATGAAACCTGTTTTGGCTGAGATTGCCAGAAGTGAAGGTTTTGATCTTTCAACAACAGAAGGGCAGCTTGCAGCCGCCGAAGAATATGTTGCTCAATGTGCTGAAAAAATTAAGGCCGGACGTGCGTTAACGCGTCAAGAAAAAGGTGCTTGGCGTAAATTTGTTGAAAAGTTCCTCGAATGGCTTCGTAGTGTAGGAGTGAATTTTAAACTCACCGATCGAGAAATTGCATGGATAGCAGAAGATGCCGTTCAATTTACCGTACACGGAGAGCCGGGTATTCGGTTTCGCCATGAGCCTGCAATGGCATTTTCTCGCAAAGAAAATACTGAGCCAGACTTCAGCGAGATTAAATTCTCACGCGGCACCTATCGTCAGTCGGCACTTATTCAGCAACTCCAACGCATGAATGGCGGCACCATGCCGAGCGGTGGCAATGCCGCTGTAAGGGCAATGACAGCCAAGCCTAGCCAGATTGCCAAGGATGCAGCAAAGAAAGGCAAGTCCGGTCTTCATAACCGGATCAATACCGGTGACCTTTCCGTATTGCAGGAAGTCGCGAGCTTGCCTCACTGGATTGCCAAACGGTTTCCGGCCTTTGATGCTATCTACCGTCGTCAGTTGACCCGTATGGACGAAAGAGCGGCAGTTCTCAAAGAGTCGTTGGAAGAGGTTGAAGATTTCTTTACTGACCTGAGCAAAGAAGACCATGCCGCGCTTCGTGATATGATTTGGGAGATAGACGGCGAGAAACTGCCGGGTATGAATCTCGACAAGTTTATTCCGGTTCAGGATGCCAAAGGGCGCGACACCTATGAAAACGGGCGGATCGTCCTTGAAATGAATCCTCGCTATTATCGGATGTTTGAGCGTTGGTTGGATAAACAGCCTGTTTCTGAGAAGGTAAAGAAGGCAATGAGCGCCCTTCGTGAATCCCTCGACCGCGACTTCCTGCGGGCATATGACGCAATGCGCGAGATGGCCGAAATTGACGAAGACACAATCAAGGCGTTTCGTTCGAATATCAATCATGTCCACAACTATTTTCCACACAAACGATACGGCGGGTATTATGTCCAAGCCGTCGGAGACAACTACGTCGGTCAGACCGATGAAGGTAAGTGGGCGGTTTTCAATGCAACTGACGACATCGTTTCCAAAGAGTTTGCCAATGAAGCTACGGCTCGTAAGCATTGGACAAAGAACAAACGCAGCGCCGTTCACCGGGAACACTTTGACGCTTCGACAAAGGGACTCGCCGGTCGCAAGGCTGAAAAGAAAATGGCTGAATTGAAAGTCGATTATCCCGACAATGTAGACTGGTCTACAGGGAAGAACGAACGTCTGCCCGATGAACTCTATGAATTTGGTATCGACACCAATGCCATGGAGCAAATTGTGGTGGCGGCGGCTGACAAGATAGAAAACAAGGAGATGGCCAAGGAAATCAAAGGCAAGTTGGCCGAAGCCGTGTCCGACACCATGAAATCACGCGGTTGGTCGGCTGCAACCATCGGACGCAAGGGTGTTCCTGGTCATGAGAAGGAAGATATTCAAGGAATCATCTATGACTACAAGGCCGGTCTTTCCGGTTGGCTGACCAAGATTCAGGCAAGTCGGGACTTTACTTCCTTGCTTGGTCAGGTTGACGCCAAACAGCACCCGAAAGAATATGTTTACGCAACGAACTACGTCCAGAATATGCTCAGAAATGCGGACAAGATTGACCGTGCTGTCGGTAATATCAAGGCCATAGCTTTTCTCTGGTACTTGGGTTTCAACCTCAAGACGGCCGCGCTCAACCTGACGCAGAATGTTATCGTGGGTATTCCTCGATTCAGCATGGACGTGAAAAGCGGTGGTTTCAAATATTGGAAGGCTGCCGGAGCCACACTCACCGAGCAACTGACCGGCAGAGCTACGGGCGGAAAAGTAAAGACCTTGCCCAAGGACGAATCGCGTCTTCTTGACGATCTGTACCGCGAGGACGTTATTACCGAAGGTTTCCTCAATGAGATTCGCGGGCGTGTTCAAGGTGTTTCGGTCGCGGCAATTGGTAATAAGGTTTTGAAATGGGCAGGAATGCCTATGGCCATTGCCGAGCGTTTCAACCGGGCTTCTCTGGCTCTGGCCGCATACCGTGCAGCCCGAGACGGCAAGATCACAAATGAAGCGGTTCTGGCAGAGCTCGGCGCCAAGCTTGGAGTAGGATTGCCCTATGAAAAAGCCAAGGCGTATGCTGAGGATGTAGTAAGAGACTCCCACTTCGTCTACGGAAAGACCAATCTTCCGCAGCCACTCCGTAACTCGACCATAGGCCGTGGTACAAATCCGGCGTATACTTTCCGAACCTTCTCTCACAACATTCTGTCTATTTGGAATTGGATGCTGTGGAATCAAGGGGCAGAAGGCAAAAAGGCTTTTGCCAAGTCGATGATGGGAACCATGGCTATTGGCGGTTTCACGGCTCTACCTTTCTATGCCACCCTTATGCACCTGTTCCAGTGGGCAACCGGTGACGATGATGATTGGACGGAAGAGATTCGGAAAGAGCTTCCTGAAGGTGACATGCTACGTGATGTGGTAACCTATGGGCTTCCTGCCGGTGCCGGGTTCTCTCTCGGCGGTTCGGTAGGACTTGAAACACCTATACTTTCCAGAGTCGAACCGGGCGCCACAATCGAAGAAAGTGTGGCCGACAACTTAGGCGACATCTTCGGTATTCCGTGGGATATGTTTTTCCGCAAACCTTCCCGTGTAGTAAAAGCACTCAGGGCGGGTGATGAATGGCGAGCCTTCGAAGAAGCCGCGCCGACCATCATCAAGAATGGCATGTCCGGGTATCGTTTGTGGAAAGATGGGCACCGTTCCATGACAGGCAAGCCGATCAATGAACCCGGCAAATTCGGCCCGCGTAAGCTGACAGAGGCTGAAGCTCTTGGGAAGATGGCCGGATTCCAACCGATCTCCAGCACCAAATCATACGATCAATACCGAGGACGGAAGGTTTCGAAACAAGTCAGAAGCAATAAGGCAGGCGAATTTGCAAATAATTACGTCATGGCCCTGCGGAAAGGCGACAAAGACAAAGCCCGCAGCGTTTTGACTGCATGGCAGGAATGGAACAAAGAAGCCCGTAACGACAAGAAGCCGTGGATGGTGATTACTCGCCGCGACATGACCGCCAGAATCAAGGCCAGAGCGAAGGGCAACGGAGTGAGCCCGAGAGACGCGCTTCGGATACTGGAACAGAGAAAGGCATACTAAAAGGCGAAGCCCCCGACCAACCAAGGCCGGGGGCTTCTTACAATGAGAGAGGGGTGTCTAGAAATTATATCTCAATCCAAGCCCAAGCCGATGAGCCCGGTATTCACCTTTTAAGTCTTGGTAATCAAGTTTTTGTAGTCCCATGACGAACTTGTAATCCAGCCCCAAAGATACGTTGTCAGTGAGATTGTAGCCTACACCAAGGATAGGCTGGACAAGTGGGATGCTGCATGACTTGCTGACCTTATCGCCACCACCTTCAATCGTTCCCTTGGACCATCCATAGCCTGCACCGAGTCCGAGGTATGAGAACCAAGGAGTTTTGTTTTCGAACTCCCATAGGGCATTGACCATGAGTGCTTTCATATTGATAGAACCGTCTACGTCTATGCTGCCGCCATTGCCTTTTACCTTATCTAGATCGCTTTTGAAATAGTTAAGCTCACCTTCAAGACGGAATCCGCTTGCCCATTTGTAACCAGCGGTGCCAGCGACTCCGTATCCGAAGTCTTTGAATTGCATCTTTGCATCAGCTGATTTTAAAATTGCATCGGTTAGACCATCATTTGAACTCAGGTCGGTATCCATCAAGTATTGACCGGCAATAATGAGTCCGACGTATGGCCGATCCTGCTTGTGTCCACCGGCCAGAGCAAGGGATGAGAAGAGGAATAGGAAAAGGCAAACGAGCAAAAGGCGTTTCATGATACCCCCGACGATTTTATCCCCTTCCCTCAAAGAGGCATACCTTTATAATCAAACAAATGATTAAGTGACAACTTATTTTCGGTATTTGGGGAATAATTGTTTAGGGCAGGGTATGAAAATTGATTGTCTGGAGGAATGGCAAAGAGGGGATTTGTTTGGAGGAACAAAGGACGTTTCGCAGTATCCAAAAGATACTGTAGGGGTGCCGCGTAGGGGTGCCGTAAAAGAAAAGGGACTTACGGTATTTCCGTAAGTCCCTGATTTGTCTGGTCGGGATGAGAGGATTCGAACCTCCGGTCTCTGCGTCCCGAACGCAGCGCTCTACCAGACTGAGCCACATCCCGCTGTCGAGAGAGGGATTTAGCCCGTCGCTGATAAAAAGGCAAGATAAAATTTACATGTTTTTTCAAGGTTGTGGACAAAGACTATAAAGCTGCCTAAGATTGGAGATTGAATGACAAAATAATTCCCGTGCGTCGGGAGTTGGCGGGTGACAGGAATTACTGTCGAATGGATGTCGGCAGGGTAGACGCTAAGGAGTGGTATACGTGATCAAAGTTCTCGTCGTGGATGATTCTGCCTTCATGAGAAAGGCCATCAGCACGATGCTCGACAAGGACCCGGGTATCACCGTGGTCGGTGTGGCGCGTAATGGACAGGAAGGCCTGGACATGGTGCGCGAGCTGAATCCCGATGTGGTCACCATGGACATCGAAATGCCGAAGATGGACGGTCTGACCGCTCTTCGTCACATCATGATGGAATCGCCCCGCCCCGTGCTTATGGTCAGTTCGCTGACGACCGAGGGAGCCGAGGCTACCCTGAAGGCCATGGAGCTCGGTGCGGTTGATTTTATTCCCAAACAACTTTCCAAAGTTTCTCTGGATATCATTAAGATTGAAAAAGATCTTATTGAGCGGGTTAAGACTGTGGCCATGCGCAAAATGCGTCACGTGGCTCGTCCGTCCGCCCGGAAAAAGCCGGCGACCAAGGTCAGGCCTCGTGCTCACGGGCGTCCTGTCCGTGATGTCGTGGCTATTGGTGTTTCCACTGGTGGGCCGCCAGTCGTGCAGAAAATTTTATCTTCGCTTCCGGCTGATTTCCCGGCGGGTATCGTTATTGCTCAGCATATGCCTGCGGCTTTTACCGGTCCCTTTGCCGAGCGTCTGAACGGTGTCAGTGAAATTACTGTCAAGGAAGCTGAAACCGGTGATGTTTTCCGGCCGGGATATGCGTATGTGGCTCCTGGCGGTCGGCACATCGTATTGGATCAGAAGGTCAGCCGTATTGATGTGGTTGTTACTGATCAGCCCAGCGATGCATTGTATAAGCCTTCGGCTAATGTTCTCATCAGTTCTGTGGCTCAGGCTGTCGGCAAGCGTGGACTTGGCGTTATCCTGACGGGTATGGGGAATGACGGACGCGAAGGGATACGAGATCTCAAAGGTCGGGGGGGGCGTGCTTTGGCACAGAGTGATTCCACCTGTGTTGTTTATGGCATGCCTAAATCCATTGTAGATGAAAATTTGGCGGATGAGGTCGTTGATCTGGACGATATGGCCGAGTCCATCATGGCGAATTTGTATAAATAGGTTTTGTTGAGTGAGTCTCAAAATCTGTATGGGGGACTGGTATCATGGTGGAGTGCTCTGAATATCTTGTACTTTTGGGCAGTGACAACAAAGAGGTTGTCCGAGAAAGTGCTTTTAAGGCAGGCGAAAAAAATTGTGTCGAAGCTGTGCCCAAGCTGGCTGAACTGCTTCAGACAAATCATCTGGGTATTCAGGAGGCCGTGGATAGCTCCTTGCGAAAAATCGGTGGTAAGGAAGTCGTACAGGCGGTGATTCCGCTTCTGCGTTCTGATGACGCTCCGGTTCGTAATTTGGCCATGGACATCCTGCGTGAAGTTGGCAATCAGGATATTTCGTCCTTGATTGCATTGGTTCTGGATGAGGATGCGGATATCAGGATTTTCGTTTCGGACATTCTTGGCTCTACCAAAAGCCTTTTGGCTGTTGATCCCCTTTGCAATGCTTTACTGAAAGACCCTGAGGTCAATGTTCGGTATCAGGCCGCAGTGAGTCTCGGCGAGCTCGGTATGACCGAAGCTATTCCCAGTCTCAACCAGGCCATCGGCGACGAGGAGTGGGTGCAGTATTCCGTGATTGAAGCCTTGACGAAAATCGGCCATGCCAGCTCGGTAGACGCTCTGGTTAAAGCATTGGATTCCGCCTCTGATCTCGTTGCATCCATGATTATCGATGCGCTTGGTGAGCTTGGTAATGTCAAGGCGGTGACCATGCTGCTTAAACGTATGAATGATTCCCCCACCGCTTTGCGGAACAAGATAGTTAAGGCCGTGGTGAAGATTCTCGGCGGAAAATCTCTGACTTTGTTGAGTGACGACGAAAGAGAGCGGTTTAGGCAGTATTTGCTTGTGGCTCTTCGAGATGAAGATGTGGAAATTCAGGATGCCGCGATTCAGGGATTGGCCTATGTGGGAGGCGAAGAAGCTTCCAAGGGAATTTTACAAATTGCCGGGGCGTTGGATCAGGATCTTGAACAGGATCGGTTGCAGGTCATCATCGCGTTTCTGGCCGAAATCGGTTTGACTGAGGCTCTCAAGGTTGGTTTGCTTGGAGAAGACCAAGGCGAGGCAAAAGTTGCGGTTCAGGTTTTGTCACAAATTGCACCAGATGAATGTGTGGAGCAAAATAGTATCTGTCGGGTCCTTATGGATGCATTTTGGCAGGTAGGCTTGCCTTTGCAACGGCAGATCGTGAGTGTTGTTGCCAACAGAGGGCGGTCGCAGTCCAAGGACTTTTTTATCAAGGTTTTGAATGAGCATGCAGATGGTACTGTTTTGAAGAGTGCCGTGTATTTGCTTGGCGAAAAACTTCAGCTGGTTGAAGTTATTGATAATATTTTTCCTTTGTTGAACCATCAATACGATGATGTGAAGGAAGCCGCTCTGGACGCGTGTATCGCCATTGGAACTCCTGATGTGCAGGAACGTTTCAGGGATATGTTTACTAGCGAAAATCCTGTCCATCGTCTTATGGCCGTATACGCCTTGGGGAAATTTAGTTCAGTGGATAATCTGGCGATTCTTCAACAGGCAGTGGAAGACGAGGAGTCGGATATTCGGCGGGTGGCTGTTGAAGCTCTGGCCTCGTTTCCAGACAATAAGGACACATGGTTGCCGTTGGTGCTGCAAAGACTCAACGACGAGAGTAAGGATGTCCGTCTGACGGTTGTTGAAATTTTAGGTCAGCATTACGGTGAAGATACGATGCCGCACCTTGTCGATGCTTTGAACGATGAAGACGATTGGGTTAAGATTCGTGCCATGGATGCACTGGGCGAGCATTCCTCGCAGGAGGCCGCTCCTTTGATGGTTGACATGCTGGAGGATTCAAATCGGTTTGTGGTTATGAAGGCCATAGAAGCCCTGGGTAACATCGGTGGCTCAAAGGCGTTTGCCGCTTTGTTGCAAGTGACCAATAGTGATGAGTACGAATTGGTGAGTGCTGCAGAGGAAGCCATAGCCAGAATACAGGAAGCGCAGGAGTAGGGGAACTTCATGTCGTCGTTGTTTTCCAAAACGATTTCTCTTGGGAAGGATCTTTCGATCACGGACCAGGAATTCACGAATTTGCGTGACTACATTTATGCCGAATGCGGTATCTATGTGGCCGATAATCGGAAATATCTGATTGAAAATAGGCTGGGAAACAGGCTTAAAAAACTGAACCTCAAAAATTTTGATGAATATTATAATTTGCTCCGGTTTGATGCGTGCCGGTCGGCAGAAATTAAGAGGCTCTTTGAGGTTATTACGACCAATGAGACCAGTTTTTATCGTAATCCACCGCAAATCAAGGTCTTTCAGAGGGAGATTTTGAGTGATGTTATTGCCGGATGTCGTCGTAATGGGAAAAAACTTCGTATCTGGTCGGCTGGATGTTCTACGGGTGAAGAGCCATATACTATTTCCATGATCGCTCATGAGATTCTCAGGAGTGAAATTGGGGCGTGGGATATCCGAATTACGGCAAATGATCTTTCGGAGCGAGTGTTGGAGTCCGCTCGTAGGGGCGTGTACAACGACTATACACTCAGGACCACTCCGCAGGAGATCGTATCCAGATATTTTGATTCTGATGAAGGCCAGAATAAAATTAAATCTGAGGTAAAGCGGTTGGTCAGTTTTGGGCAAATTAATCTCAAGGATCGTATGCAACTCAAGCGGGTTGAACGGTCTCAGATCGTTTTTTGTCGAAACGTGATTATTTATTTTGATGATGCAATGAAAAAGCATGTTATCAATGCCTTTTATGATAATTTGCTTCCTGGCGGTTATTTGATTATCGGGCATTCTGAGTCGCTGCATAATATTTCGCGCTCATTCAAGCCTATTCATTATCCTGGAGCCATCATCTACAAGAAGGAAGAGTAGAATGAATCAGTCTGTATATGGAATTGGTAATTGGGGAGTGCCCGTGATATTTAGGGGGAGTAATGGCTAAACATATTCTGATAGTGGACGATTCTAAGACTGTACGGAATCTTGTGGCGTTTATCATGAAGAAAGAAGGCTTCAAGGTAACCACGGCGGAAGATGGGTTGGATGGCTTGGAAAAACTGTATAGTTTGACCGAGGTCGATCTTATTGTTTCGGATGTCAACATGCCCCGGATGGACGGTTTGACTTTTATCAAGACAGTCAGGGAGCAGGCGGCGTATCGGGATATTCCTATTGTCGTTCTTTCCACGGAAGGTCAGGACAGAGATGTTCAGACTGGCTTGACCGTGGGGGCAAATCTGTACATGGTCAAACCGGCGCAGCCTGAAAAACTTGTCAGAAACGTCAAGATGCTGCTGGGCTAGGACTTTTTGCAAATGGCGATGTGACGCAAACGCAACCAAGACGGTATGAACCTTTTCACCAGTACGAGTGATATGGGAATCTGCTGTTAGAGGTATTTCGATGAGCCAGGACTTTCTTGATCCGGAGATCTTGACCGACTTTTTTGTTGAAGCGAAAGAGCACTTGGAAACCATTGAGCCTAACTTGCTGGAGCTTGAAAAAAGCCCTGACAATCTTGGTTTGCTGAATGAGATTTTTAGGCCCATGCACTCTCTCAAAGGGGCATCGGGTTTTCTTGGTTTGAACAAGATCAATGGTTTGGCTCATAAAGCCGAGAATATTCTCGATGAGCTTCGTCAAGGGTCCATGAAGGTTACCAGTGGGATCATGGATTTGATTCTATCTGCGACTGATGCCTTGAGAACCATGGTGGATAATCTGGAGACCAGCGGCGTGGAAGGAGATGTTGATACAGCTCCTATTATTGCCCGGATTGAAGCTACCTTGGTTGGAGATATGGAAGCAGCTTCAGTTGCCCCAGAACCAGAGCCTGAATGTGCGCCTGTTGTCGAAGCTGAAGTCGTGATTGAACCTGAACCCGTGGCGGAGGAACCTGTTGAAATGGTCGCAGAAATAACATTCGATCCCCAGCCGGACCCTGACTTTGATGCCACTCCTTATGGTCTGACAACTGTTGGTGAAGGTCATTTGGCTGATTTCCTTGAAGAAGCACATGAAATTGTTGAGAACCTCAATCGGTGTCTCCTTTCTTTGGAAGGCGAACCCGATGGTAGTGAAGAGCTTATCAACGATACGTTTAGATATTTTCATAATTTGAAAGGGAATAGTGGAATCATCGGATTCAAGGAATTGAATTCTTTGACCCATG
The DNA here is from genome assembly GCF_027923765.1 of Pseudodesulfovibrio nedwellii. Lineage (NCBI taxonomy): Bacteria > Pseudomonadati > Thermodesulfobacteriota > Desulfovibrionia > Desulfovibrionales > Desulfovibrionaceae > Pseudodesulfovibrio > Pseudodesulfovibrio nedwellii. The sequence continues at coordinate 322,644 of NZ_AP026709.1, forward strand.
AAGCGGAAACGTTGTTGAACAAAGTCCGTAAGGGTGAGATTGCTTCCAGCCAAGGGTTGATGGATCTTTTGTTGGCAAGCGTGGATCTTATTGAAGCTTTGGTCGGTAAAGTGGACGTTGAAACCAATAAGGTCGAACCACTTGATACCAGCGTGATGGCGCAAGTGCTGCAAAGAGTGACGGAAGACGGTGATGTTCTTGCTGTGCAAGGACTTTTTCCCGGTTCCAAATCTGCTCTGGTCACCGAAGAAGCTGCTGCCCCGGCAGCGGCGGACGCTTCTTCTGATGAAGACGCTTCTGTTTCCGCAGGAGATTATGATCCCGAAGATGTGGCTCTGTTTGTTCAGACTATTAATCAGCAGTTGGAATCAGCTGCGGTTGCCCTTGGGTTACTTCGTAAGGATGCCGGTCAGACGGACATCGTGGACGGGCTGTTCAGGACGTTTCAAACTATCCAGAATTCCACCGGTTACATGGGGCTGGATGAGATCAAGGAGTATTCTTCCCGTACTGTTGGGTTGATCGATCAGGGGCGAAAGACCGATATGGATTTCACCTTGATGTTGGATATTCTTGATCAGGAATTCGCTATTCTCAAGGATATGATTTTAAAAGCTTTGGAAATGTTGACCGGAAGTCCTGCTGAGGACCCCACGGTGAATATGGGCAAACCTGCTTCAATCAAAACTGAGAAGGTCGCTCCGAAGGTCGAGCCAGCACCTGCACCAGCTCCGGTACCTGAACCGCCTGTGCAGAAGGCGGCAGCCGTTTCGAAGCCGGCCCCAGTTGCCAAGCCTGCGCCTACGTCAGCGCCTGCGACCAAAGTGCCGGCTGGCAGAAAAAGTGGTGCTGTTAATCCGCCTCCTGTGAGACCCAAGGTATCGAGCACAATTCGTGTTGATCATCATAAACTTGATCATTTAATGAATGTTATTGGTGAGTTGATTATCAACAGGAATAGGTATGCCATGCTTGCTCGCGCTCTTGAGGAAGGGCAGGAAGAGGTGCATGTTGTTGCTCAGCAGTTGACTGAGACGACCTATGCAATGGCCCGTATTTCAGACGATCTTCAGGATACCATCATGAAGGTCCGCATGGTACCTGTGCAGACTGTTTTTTCCCGTTTTCCACGTCTTGTGCGTGACTTGAGCCGTAAGTCCGGCAAGCAGGTCGAATTGATTATGGAAGGCGAAGAGACTGAATTCGACAAGTCTGTAGTGGAGGAGATCGGTGATCCGTTGGTTCATCTCGTCCGAAACGCGGTTGATCATGGCCTTGAAGACGAAGCTGAGCGTGTCCAATTGGGGAAGAAGCCCAAAGGACATGTCTGGTTGCGTGCGTATCATAAGGGCAATTCCGTTGCCATTGAGGTTGAAGACGACGGACGAGGCATGGACCCGGAAAAGTTGAAGGCCGTCGCTATTCGCAAGGGAGTTATCACTCCTGAAGAGGCCAATGTCATGGATGACCGTGAGGCCTTGGATCTTATTTTTGCTCCCGGTTTTTCTTCCGCTGAGAAGGTGACGGATATTTCCGGCCGAGGTGTGGGAATGGATGTGGTCAAGACCAACATCAAGAATCTCAAAGGGAGCGTAAATACCCAGTCCGAAGTGGGCAAAGGGACCAAGCTGACCCTGACCCTGCCGTTGACTCTGGCAATCATCGATGCGCTCATGGTCCAGGTGGCTGGCGACACGTTTGCTATCCCGTTGGACGCTGTCTCCGAGACCACCAAGATCGAGGTAGAAAAGTTGTCCGATGTGAACAACCGGAAGGCTGTCACGTTGCGTGGCGAGGTTTTGGGCTTGGTTGAATTGGCCGAATTGCTCGATTTGCCGCAGTCCATGGATGACCGGGACGTTTTGCCCATGGTCGTTATTCAAGACAACGACAGACGCCTTGGATTGGTTGTGGATCGTCTTTTGGAACGGCAGGAAATCGTTATCAAGCCGTTGGGACAGTATCTCAACAATTTTAATTTGAAAGGACTTTCTGGTGCGACCATTATGGGTGATGGTTCTGTGGTTCTGATTTTGGACCCGCACGAGATCTACAGCATTTCTACTCAGCTTGGACGCAAGCAGGAACCGCTGACAGTGTCCGGGGCTTTGACCAGCACGAAATAGCGGTTTATACAATAAATATTGAAAAGGCCGGGAAGCATATGCTTCCCGGCCTTTTTTCGTCAAATGAAGTGTGCTGTCTAGAGCATGGTCAGCAAGTTGATGGCCACGGTGACGTTCAAGGTGTGCATGAGCCAGAACAGGAATACGGCCAAGAATGTCAATCCTTTGAGCCTGAGAGGTGATTCGCTTCGGCCGATGAGAATCCAGACAAATGCACAGATGGCTCCAAGTGCAATGGAGCCTCCCCAGACAAAGGCCAGTGGAGTACCCATGACGAGCGTTTTGTAGGATGCAGGCAGGTTGGCGAAAAGCCATCCCTGACAACCAAGAAATCCGAGCATTGGAAGGGTGGCCCAGCGGGTGGCCAGTTTTAAGGAAAAATTGTAATAGTCGCGGCCAAAATCGTCCTTGTTGCGTCGAAGTACCAGATAGGAGGCACTCAAGGCTGCGGCTGCGGACATGGTCAACAGGGCATACATGACGGACATGGGTAAAATCATGGCCGTGGCTGCAAGAATTGTTTCATTTGTGGGAGTGCCATGGGACAGTGTCCAGGCAATTTTGGCCGGGATAGCCAAGGCCACACAAGTCAGTGCTGCCAATGAGGCAATCATGCCCAGAGACATGTGCAGTCCCTTGGCATTTCGCATCTTTTTCCACATCGTGAAATAGATGAGGCTGAAGAAAGCGAAAATGCCAAATGCTGCGAATGTGTTCAACAGGGGGGATTCCATGGTGAACAGGGCGTGGATGTATTGCGGAAATTTTGTCAGTGCCACGGCGTATGCAGCACCATCCACAACAAGCAGAAGGATGAGTAGGATAAGTCCCATTGCTCCTATTTGTTGGCCGTATTTATCGAAAAAAACACGTTTTTTTGTTTTCGCTGACATCTCGCCGAGAACAGCGATAGCCGGACTACCTATGGCGCCCATGCCGAGCAGGCTGAAAAAGGCCGGGGCCAGCAGGAATGCGATCATGGTCAGGGTTTCTTGTGTACTCATGATTGATTGGAACTCCGATTTTCTGTGCATTGCCCACCATATGTGTGCGGACTTTTTCTGCCTGAAAAACGTATGGCATGCAAGGTTTGCATTAAATGGCGATTATCGCACGGTATTCATCGATTCCTTGCAAAAAATCCTTGTATCGCCTATTTCGTAGAGAACGTTTAATCGTGTGAATGCGGAGAAACCATTGATGAAAACACTGAAGCTCGTTTTGCTCGTTCTGCTTGGCCTGTTGCTTGTTAGTTGTGCAACCACCAAGAAAGACGCGGCCACTGTCTCGGCAAGTACAGAATGGCGTATTAAAAGTCTTGAAGAGAGCTTTTTGAATATTCGTGAACAGCAACGACGTATGGCGGACGAAAATGCCTTGGCTCAGGATAAGATCGATCAGCGGTTGGCTTCTCTTGAAACAGAAATTGCGGGTTTGAGAACCGGCGGTGTTGTGGAATCTCCCGCTGAAAGTACGCAGGGATCACCTAGTGATAATGGTTGGGTGACAGATTTGAAGCCTGAGGATGACGGTTGGGTTGACGGACAGAAAGCTCCTGCGATATCCAAGGCTCAGAGCAATGAGGACAAACCTTGGGCTGAAGTTCCTCAACCGCCAGCAGTTATCCCGGCGCCTGAAGTCATTCAGCGATCCGCAGCCAAGACTCCGGTAACGTCTAAGCCTGTGAAGAGTCCTTCGGGAGCCAAAGGGTTGTATGATGCAGGATTGTCTCAGTATAATGCCGAGCAGTTTGATGCTTCTCGAGTAACATTCGATCAGTTCCTCAAGAAATATCCGAACAATGATTTGGCTGCCAACGCCCTGTATTGGAAGGGCGAGACGTATTATTCTCAAAAGGATTACGCACAGGCCATCTTGACGTTCAAGGAAGTGACTGGTCGTTTTCCCAAGCATCATAAGTCCGCATCAGCTCTGCTTAAAATTGGCATGTCTTATGATAAGGTCGGAGATTCTGATAACTCCATTTTCTATCTCCGCGCCTTGGTAGAGGATTTTCCGAAATCTGCTGCGGCCACCCTTGGTCGCAAGGAACTTGTCCGTTTGGGAGGTTAACCAATTGGTTTGATCCGTGGTTGGCTGATTGCATCGGATTTTGTCGTCGTACCAAGGGACCTGTTTTCATGGACCTGCGCAAGGAACATTTCGCCTGTTTGGCATTAAAGCACACGCCTCGCCTTGGTCCCAAGGTGTGGCGTGAGTTGTTTGTTCATTACGATAGCGCCTTTGATGCCGTGCAGGATGCTGCTTCTTGGCCGGTCCTTTCACTCGCCAATAAGGGTATTGCTCAGAAATGCGTGAATGAGGTCTGGCGGGAAAAAGCCGAGGATGAATACCGGGCGACTCAACAGGCGGGCATGGATGTCGTGACGTGGTTTGATTCACGTTTCCCCGAGAGGTTGAAGAACATCTCAGATCCACCTGCCATGCTTTATGTGTCTGGAGATACGACACTTTTCAATAATCCAGGTGTTGGGGTGGTCGGAGCCAGAGAATGTACGCGACTTGGCTTGGATACCGCCGGACGCATCAGTGCACAGCTTTCAAAAATCGGCATTACCGTAATCTCGGGGCTTGCGCTAGGTATTGACCGGCAGGCCCATCTTGGCGGCCTCAAAGGTATTGGTAGTACCATCGCCGTGCTTGGTTGCGGATTGGACATAGATTATCCCATGGATAATATCGATGTCAGGCGCGAACTCGACAGGAGTGGGTTGGTGGTGACGGAATTCGGGCCGGGCGTCAGGCCGAGAGCCGGGCATTTCCCGGTGCGTAATCGGATTATCAGCGGATTGTCTCTTGGCGTACTTGTGGCTGAAGCAGCGCATAACAGCGGAAGTTTGATCACTGCTCGTTTGGCTGGAGAGCAGGGCAAGGATGTCTTTGCCGTGCCAGGTCCCATTGGGCAACCAACCTTCACTGGATGTCATCGACTTATCAAGCAGGGGGCAGCTCTTGTGGAGTCCGCATCCGATATTGTTGAAATTTTACGATACGATTTTGCTCGTGAGTTGGAGTTGGTTCCGGATCCAGCCCCGGTTGCAAGTGAGGATGGCGTTGAGGCGCACCGGGCCAAAATTAGGGAAAAGAGTGCGTCGAAAAAAACGAAGGATGAAAGTAAAATTCCCACTCCTTCGTCGCGCAAGCGGCCATCGCAAGCAGACAGGGAGGCCATGGAACTAACTGAAGATGAGAAGAAGGTGTTGGATCTTCTGGATGAGACCGATAAAATTCATATAGATAGACTTGGCCGGGAGCTGTGTTTTGATTCGGCTACGATCAGCAAGATTTTGCTTATTTTGGAGATGCGGGGCGCTGTTCAGCAATTGCCTGGAATGTGGTATGTCGTGCGTGAATCATAACCTGTGGGTATAGTATGGACTGGAAACTGCTCGCCACGACCTTTGGTACATTATTTGTTGCGGAACTTGGTGACAAGACGCAGCTCGCTTGCATGCTTATGACCGCCAAGACACAGAAGCCGTGGACCGTATTTCTCGGCTCGTCTATCGCTTTGGTCCTTGTTAGCTTTCTGGGGGTTATGTTTGCTCAGTTTGTGTGCCAATACATCTCGCCGCATATTATCAAAAAAGTTGCTGCGGTTTCCTTTATGGTAATGGGATGCCTGATTTTCTTTGACAAGATATGACATATCAGGCTTGAATATTTGTACTCGACTTGATTTATTCGTGTAAATACGTGCTCTGAACCGGGAAAATAATGCAGAAAATACCGATTAACCTCGCCGCCCCTGGCATGAAATTAGCTAAACCTGTCCTTAAAGAAGGGGGCATGACTATAATGGCTGAGGGGATGGAATTGACGGACAGTCTTATTTCTCGATTGGGAAATATGAAGATTGAGCGTATTACAGTGCAGGGGCATCCCGTGGATATGGGCGGTGCTGGCGCTGGTACTAAGTGGGCAGAGCGTTTGGAACGTCTGGATGTCTTGTTTAGAAGCCATACCGAGGATAAGTGGATGACTCGTGTTAAAGTTCGCATGGGGCAGTATTTTCAGATTAAGGCAGCGGCTCAGGAAGCGAAAATGCAGGCTATGAAGGATATCGAATCCTCTGATGAAGATGAGATTGAGAACGATGAGAGCGAGGTTTAGAGCATGGATGAAAATTTGAAAACCAGTATTCGCGGTGAAATTCTTCAGGTAAAGGACTTGCCTACTTTGCCACATGTTCTGAACAAAGTTACGACTCTTGTGGAAGACCCAGATGCCTCCAGTGAGGCCATTGCCAAGGTTATTTCTACGGATCAGGTTTTGTCCGCCAAAGTTTTGAAGATGGTCAATTCACCCATTTATGGTTTTCCTGGTCGAATAAGTTCTATTCAACATGCGTTGGTCCTGCTTGGATTCAATGTGGTGCGCGGTATTATTATTTCCACATCAGTTTTTGACATGATGGTTCAGGCTATGAAGGGGTTGTGGGAGCATAGTCTCGGATGTGCAACGGCCTGTAATATTATTGCCCGTCGTGCTGGTTTTGAAGATCCCGAAGAGTACGCCGTGGCAGGACTTCTGCACGATCTTGGAAAGGTAGTGACTGCCGTTCAGCTTCCTGATTTGCATGCATCTATCCTTGATACAGTACAGGCCAAGGAAATAACGTATTTTCAAGCCGAAAAGGATGTTCTCGGATTCGGGCATGATCGTATCAACGCATGGCTTGCCCGTCATTGGGGCTTGCCACCGAATATTCGTGAGGCCATGAGCCGTCACCATGCTCCACAATTGGCTGAATTTTATAAACCCATGTCTTGCGTGGTGCATCTGGGTGATTTTTTGGTCAGGCTATTTGAGTTTGGGAATTCTGGCGATGACCAAACAGCCTATCTACGCCCTGAGGCGCTTATTGAACTCAAGTTCAAGATGTCTGATCTTGATAAGGTTATGGACGAGATGTCCGACCAACTCCTTGAAGTTTCTGATCTCACTTTATAATTTCGTGAAGCTCTGCTAGTCTCTCTCCATGAGTCAAACTCTTGAAAAATCTCTTTTTCAGCGCAAACAGACCGGTTTTTTGCTGACACCCGACACAGCTCTTGCCGAAATGTTGCAGAAACTATGGTCGTCTGAAGTGCTTGAATTTACGGTTTTCGATCAAGGCGGCAAGGCTATTGAGCATCTGTTCAACGAACCGCCGGATCTTTTGGTCGTGGATAATCGTCTTTCGGACATTTCTGGTCGAGAGATCGCTAATCTGGTCAAAAGTGAAAATGTGTATCGGCAGTTGCCGGTGGTCGTGTGCGTGGATCCTATCGATGTTGAAGAACCGTGGAATTGGAATGTTATTGAGGTAGACGATTTTCTTGTCAGGCCGTTTAACCCGTCCGAGGTGCGCGATCGCATCAATTTGACTTTGTGTCGGGCTATGCGCGCTCTTGATGCAAACCCGCTGTCCAAGTTGCCGGGGAATACCTCGATTATCCAACGGATTCAGCGGTTGATCGACAATGGTGAAGAGTTTGCTTTGGCCTATTGTGACCTTGATTATTTTAAGTCATACAATGATAAGTATGGATTCGCACGGGGTGATGAGATCCTGATGATGTCGGCTCGGCTTATTGTGAATACAATCCGTAGTTATCAGGGCGTGCAAAGTTTCGTGGGGCACGTTGGTGGCGACGACTTTGTATTTATCCTGCCGCCAGATAAGGTGGAAGGAGCGTGTAAGCGCATCATCGCGGCCTTTGACGATATTGTTCCGCATTTTTATGATCCTGAAGATCGGCAGCGGGGGAATATTACCTCGGTGGATCGAGAAGGGAATACCAAGGTTTTCCCGTTGATGGCTATTTCTTTGGCTGTGGTTGTTAATACGGATGGGCGGATTCAGCATTACGGTGAAGTTTCGTCTATTGCTATGGATTTGAAGAAAAAGGCCAAGGAAGATCCCAAGAGTAGCTATGTCATCGACCAACGAAAAGCGTAATCAACAAGGCGAAATCGTTCAGGGGTTTCTCGCCTTTCTCGCCGTGGAGAAGGGATATTCCAATGCCACGATCCGATCATATGGGACCGATCTTGAACAATTTCAAGTTCACCTCAAGACAAAAAAACGTACGTTGGAGAAGCCGGAGCGGGTGACTCGCGATCATGTGCGTGGTTTTTTGGCAGAGTTGCATCGACGTCAACTTTCCAAAGCGTCCATGGGGCGGAAGTTGTCGAGCCTGCGTGCCTATTTCAAATATCTTTTACGGCATAAACAGATCGTCAAGGACCCCATGGCGGGCATCCGCAATCCCAAGCAGGAAAAACGGCATCCACAATTACTCAATGTGGATCAGGCCGTATCCATGATGGAGGCGGCTGTTGAGCCTGACCCGGAAGGTCTGCGGGATATAGCTTTGGCGGAAGTGCTTTATGGTTCCGGTTTGCGTATCAGTGAGGCTATTGGGCTGGATATGAATGACGTGGATTCGGATGTCATTCGAGTGGTGGGTAAGGGGAATAAGGAACGGATTGTCCCTTTGTCCGATGCCGCGATCAAGCGTATTCGTCGATATATGGAACAGCGACATGCCTTTATAAAGGACGATTATTCCGAGCAGGCATTGTTTTTGAGTGTGCGTGCAGGAAAACGGCTGGACCGGCGGCAGGCCAATCGGGTTATTGCCAAGCTTGGTAAGCTGGCAGGCCTGCCCAAGGATGTTCATCCGCACATGTTGCGGCATAGTTTCGCTACTCATATGCTTGAAGCCGGGGCAGATCTTCGTAGTGTTCAGGAGCTTTTGGGACATGAAAATCTGACCACGACTCAACGGTACACACATCTGGACATGCAGCACATCATGCAGGTATACGATTCTGCGCATCCGAGAGCGGGTGTGAATGAGACTAAGAAAAAAAACAACGATACGGAGTAGATAATGGAAAATCCCATGGTTCTTCTGGAAACCCCGGAAGGCGAAATACTTATTGAGCTTTTCCCGGACAAGGCCCCCAAGACCGTTGAGAATTTCTTGCAGTACGTGGATGACGAGTTTTATGATGGAACTCTGTTCCATCGTGTCATCAAGGGATTCATGATTCAGACTGGTGGTCTGACCTTTTCCATGGAAGAAAAGGAGACTCGTGACCCCATCGAGAACGAGGCAACCAACGGACTGAAGAACGTCGAAGGGGCAGTGGCCATGGGCCGTTTGCCCGAACCGCATAGTGCGACTAGTCAGTTTTATATAAATGTTTTAGACAATGCTGATCTCGACCATACGGGCGATGATGATGAAATTTTCGGTTATTGCGTGTTTGGTGAGGTGATCGATGGCATGGATGTAGCTGTTAAGATCAGCAAGGCGAAGACCAAGAGCTATCAGGGTTTTGACGATGTTCCGGTGGATCCGGTTTCCGTTATCACGGCCCGTCGGTTTGAATAATCGGCAGAAATAGGCGTATTAAAAAAGGCGAGACCAAATGGTCTCGCCTTTTTTAATGTTTTGTGAGTTTTTGTTATGAACGGAATTTTTTTTCCGCTTCCTCATATTTTCTTTCTGCTTCTTCCTTGAGACTGTTCATGAGTTCTTTCACGGTAACGATCTTGTCTACTAGGTAGGCGTTGGCGCCGGCAAAGACAAAACCGTGTTTGAGCTTGCCTTTGTAAGCATTTACCAGCGCTTGGGCGATGCAGTACGGGGATTTTTCTTCGGCGCACGAGTGCAGGCATTTGTGCACGCATTTCTTGGGTTTTTTCAACCCACTGGATACGGCGTCGAGGAAACTGTTTTTAAGTGCACGACCTGGCATGCCAACAGGGCTTTTGATGATGGTTACGTCTTCTTTCTTTGCGTTGATGTATGCCTGCTTAAAGGCTTCATCTGCATCGCATTCTTCTGTTGCCACAAAACGGGTACCCATCTGGACGCCTGATGCACCCATTTCAAGGTATTTGGCGATATCTTCGCCGGTATACACTCCGCCTGCAGCGATAACAGGAATGTTTTTGTGGTGAGATTCTTTGTATGGATCTACGACATTCACGACATCAGAAACGATGTTTTCAAGCTGGAACTTCGGATCGTCGATCTGTTCAGCCTTGAAGCCGAGGTGGCCGCCGGCCTTGGGTCCTTCAACCACAAAACCGTCGGGCAGGTAATCAAACCTGTTCAGCCATTTGCGGCACAGAATGGAAGCCGCACGGCCAGAGGAAACGATAGGGACCAGTTTGGTGCGCATGTCGTCCTTCATCTCTTCGGACATTTCGCGAAGATAGCCCGGCAGGTCCAGAGGGAGTCCTGCGCCGGAGATGATAACATCCACTTTTTCGCGGATGGAAGTGCGGACCATGTCACCGTAGTTGGTCAGTGCGCACATGATGTTCACGCCGAGCAGACCATCGGTCATTTTGGCGCGAGCTTTGCGGATTTCATCAATAAGTCCTTGATGGTCGGCCGCTACAGGGTCCGTGGCACGTTTAGGATCACGCATGCCGATCATGGATGTGGCTATGACGCCAACGCCGCCTTCATTGGCAACGGCGCTTGCCAAGCCGGAAAGGGATATGCCGACACCCATGCCGCCCTGAATGATGGGGAGCTTGGCAGTCAGGTCACCGAAAGTAAGATTCGGAAGTTTCATTGGGGTTACCTCATATTTTTCTGAAGATACGCTCGTGTGCTTGATAATGCAAATCAAGTCAAGACAAACTGATGTTTGAATCGACTAATATATTCCTTCAACATGATCTTTAACTGTCAACTCAGCGAAATACATGGAACTTGTAAAAGCTGGTGAAATTGAGTTGAGAATATGTATCGTGTTATTGTGGCGTTTAATGACAAAATCCATGACCAGTTCACAGGTATCTGTATTCACTAATTGTGGGCGTATTCCCATTTTGGATGTGGAAATGAAATCATCGGGTGAGATGTGTTTGACCAGTTTGGCCGTATCATTGAAGAAATATTTAAAGAAATATTTACGAGGTTCTTCCATGGCCACCTGACGGAATTTTTCGTTCCCCATAAACAGGTTCAGGTCCTGAAAGAGAATGGAGAGGAATTCTGCATCTAGTCCTTTGAGGATACCGTAGTTTTCACGTCCGAAAGCGGGTATGGCTGTTGGGCCGACATAGACATCACCATGGACGCTTCGGGTAAAGTGTATGCCAAGGAATGGGTTTTTGATGTTGGGCACTGGGTATATGGAACCATTAATTTGGTCGGCGGCTGGCTTTTTTAGCTTGTGGTAGATGCCTTTGAACGGGAGCAGGCGATAATTTGGGGCGACACCGAATGCGTGAGCAACCCTGTCACTGTAAGCCCCCGCAGCGTTGATGAAGAGGGAATATTTGATTGGGCCTTCCGAGGTCAGAACGCTGTCGTATCCTTTATCAAGGAAGCGGGTGTTGAAAAAGAATCGTACCTTGCCGCTTGTATCAAGTTCATGATGCATGGCAGTGAGGATTTTTTTGGAGTCCACAACAGCGGTGAAGGGGGAGTGCAGAGCGCGCTCAACTGTTTTCGCATTGGGTTCCAGTTCGGCTAGTTGCGTCTTGTCGATCATTTCGACAGTGCAGCCGTTGGCTGTGGCGCGTCGCTCCAGTTCGTCCAGTGTGTCCAATTCGGTTTCTGTTCGGGCAACAATGACTTTGCCGGATTTGAAGAGAGGTAGGCCGTTTTCTTCGCAATAAGCTTGCATGCGACGGTTGCCTTCCAGACACATCTGCGCCTTTAATGTGCCGGGATCATAATAGATGCCGGCATGGAGTACGCCACTGTTACGACCTGAGGCGTGCATGCCGGGGGCCGGTTCCTTGTCAAAAATGATGATGTCATCGAAGCCGGCCTTGATGAGTTCGCGGGCTATAGTTAGGCCGAGTATGCCCGCTCCGCAGATGACAGTATGTGCTGAGAACATGATTATTTCTTGGCGAGCAGAGCCAGACCGCTCTTGGGTTCTTTTTTGCGCAGCATATCCGTGTTCAGGATTTCCATGATAATCACTTCGCCGACCAGCCAGACGTCAAGGCCGGGCCGGATGCAGCCGGTGTGAGTTTTGCCGTCACGGCCAAGAGCTGCATGCATGTGCAGAACGGGTTTTCCGTCCTCATCGGGAAAGAGCGTCCCGAGCGCAGCTACTTCATGTGCGTCACTGATGGGGTATAATATGGGATCAATGATCGATGCATCACCGTCTTTGGGGCCGACTACGATGTTGCCGCCGTCAATGCCGCCAATCATGGTACACATGGCTGTTTTGATGTCGTGTTCTTTTGCAAATTGTTCGATGCAGTTAGGGACACGTTCATCCTCTTCCAGTCGCAGGGTGAACACGCGACCAATGGTTCCTTCGCTGTATTGCATGCCGTTAATCCTTGGTTTGTCCTATTTACCGCATGGCCCTTTGAAGTCGCACCATGTACAGGCTGTTCCTGGATTGGGGGTGAAGTGTGTCGCCAGAAGCATATGTCTGATCAAAGTGTGAATCAATGCAGGAATCTGTTCATTTACACTTTCTTCACGTTCTTCTTCAGTCCATTTGGGGCCGAATAAAAGTTGTTCTTTGCCATCCGAAGCAAGCATTATCAATCCTGCGTCGTGTGGCGTTTGCCGTTCGCATTGAGCATACAGATGGAGATAGGCGGGCATTTGAACACTGCGAATAGCTGTTGTCATATCCGGCAGGAGTGATACATCCACCACGTTAGGGCCGAATGTCTGTATGCGATCCCAAAGCTCCATATCTTCCCACATTTTCTTTTTTGGCAGGTGGCCTTGTCCTGTTTTGTAGTCGAGGATGACGATATCTTCTTCGCGTTGTTCTATGCGGTCGATTTGTCCTGCCAGCGGGATGGTCAGTCCATCCAGTTCAACAGTCGTTGAGAGTGATTTTTCCAATCCGAGCAACGTAGCTGTTCTCTGTGAAGTCAGGAATTCCGTCAGCCTGAATCGGCCTGTTTTCTTCAATGCCATGCGGGTGTCCAGCGGCAAGCGGGAAAAGAGGTCGTGGGAATTGAAGACGTTATCAAATTCCGCAATGAGTGGTGTCGGATCAAGTTTGGATAATTCAGTGAGAACGTTCATGTACGGAGTGAAAAATTCTTTGAGTACCTCATGAATCATGGAGCCGAATTCGCTGCGGTCGCCGTCTTCATTAACGGTGTCCAGAGGGCGCATGTTGCTGAGGTAGCTATAAAAGAATCGTTTTGGACAAGTCATGTACTGGTCCAATCGTGAGGGCGAGAGCCCTTTGGAGCAGAGCTTTTCGACCAGAGCGTCATGGATAGTGTCTGTCACCGGAATGGCGGCTGGAGCACCGGGGATTGAACTGGTGGGAAACGTCACGGCTTTGATGAGGTCATCTCCGGTTTCCACAAGGTGTTTGTTCTTTTTTTCCTGCTCCCAGAGCAATTGTTCCACAAACCGACTGCGTACGGATTTGGAATCCAGCAGACCGGGTTGGATTCCACTTTGATAATAGATAACGGCTTCGTCGGCTCCCATGAGCAGACGGTAAAAGTTATAACCGGAGACATTGTCTCGTTCTCGCGAATCAGGCAGACCGAGCAGCTTTCTGAGCGGGTCCGGTAAAAGCGGATCATAGGGATTGGTGCCGGGAAGACGTTCTTCCACTGCGTCGAGAATGTAGAGTCGTTTGAAGTGCAACAAGCGTGTTTCCAAGACACCGAGGACTTGTAGTCCTGCGAGCGGGTCCGGCTCAAAGGAGACACGTTCAAGGGAAATCATGCGTCGCAAGAATGCGTGACGTGTCGTTCGGCTGAATGGGATGGTGCTTGCTTCTGCGCTTTTTAGTTGCGGAATGACCGAGTTCGTCAATCGAAACAGACATTCGGCGTCCATGAGATAGGTATGCCAGAGCCTTTCTCCATGGGAATGCAGGAGTGCGGCCAGTCCGGCCAGTGCATCGCCGAGGTCAGCCAGACTTTCCACTGGTTCGAAGTCAGTCAGGCAGTGATTAAGTATTTCCAGACGCAAAGGTTCAGCGATCTTTTTGTCGACATCCGAGAGAGTTTCGTCTCCATACGGAGGCTCCCATTCCATGGGGTCGAGATATTTTTCACCTTGGCGCATGGTGGATTCCCACAAATGGAAAATCCTTCGCAACGGCTTCTCTTCGGGGCCGAGCAGGCGCAGGTAGGGATGTCGAATAAGGGCGATCAGGTCTTTCCAATAGTACCGCCCATCCTCGCGTCTGTTTTCCTGCAAGGTCAGCAGAGTTTCTACCAATCGGGCCAGTGAAGTCCGTTCTAGTGGATATCCCATGGAAATGTTGGGTTCCACATCCGGCAAGCCGTGCAGGACTGGAAGTAATGCGCCTTCGTCGGGCAGGATTACTGCGGTTTCGTCCAATGTGGCGGCTGCGTCCATGTCATCTGTCAGGCCTGCCAATTGAGAATGGCGGTCATATCCTTCACAGAAATGGATCTTCGGTGTTGTGGCCGCTGTATCGAAATCCGAGGGGATGATGGCGGTGGTGTGCCATCGTGTCAGCCATGCCGAATGCTCGGCAGCAGCCCAGTGGGGTGTTTCCCGTAAAGCCAGAGCTGGATCACCATGGATTATCGGATGTAGAATGTCCGCTTCCCACAGTCGCTTGAAAAAAGTGTCTTCGGCACCACTTAGTGCATAGAACCCAGCGGCAATGATGTGTTTTCCTTGTACTGCATCAAGAATCCTGTCCGGGTTTTCGGTGATAAAACGTGCGTCCAAGCCTGAGGTGGTCCAACCTTTTGCCATCAGTCGGGTGGTGTACTCGGCGTGAATGGCGCTGAGTTGTTCCAACAGGCCCGCGGCATAGGCTGAAACTTCGCCTTCCATGTAGCCAAGATCATCTGGTTCGATTTCCTGACGCATGAGGTCGTCCATGAGCTTGACTAGACGCATGCCCCAAGGGAGGAATTGTTCATGGTCCAGTTTTGGCAATTGAGACAGGAGGGAGCCTTCGGTCGTTCTCAGATCATTGACTACGGCGCGCAGCGTTTCCACAAGATCAAGCTGGTTGGCGTGGATGGGCGGAGTCGAAGCCAATGTGCGATGCAGGCCAGTCACGAAGTCCGCGATAGATGTCATGTGCGGCATGAACATGGGGCGCGGTAAGGCTGGGTGGTCAGCAAGTAACGCTTTGACGTGTCGGCGAGGTCTGTTGTGTGGGAAAAGTACGATTGTATTACGCAGGTCGCCGCGTTCAATCAGTAATTCGGTCACAGCAGGCATGAAATCTACATGCCATGGGATGAGGGTAATGTGTCGCATTATGCCTCCACCTCGACTTCAACGATTTTCTTGAGATCAAGATAGACGAGAAATCCTTGAGGTTCAGGGATGTCAGGCATTGATGAAAGAATGTCCATATATTCTCGGACCTGTTTATGGTTTTTCGGTGTGGGCTGACCTGTCTTGAAATCTACAATCACTGTTTCGTCGCCGAGGTAGAGCAGGTCAATTCGTTTGAATTTACTGTTGGCATCCATGATTTCCGGCTCACGCAGACCGTGTTTGAGCCAGTGTTTGAACCGTTCATCTGATAAGGCCCAGAGTGTCATGGCTCGGAGTTCCTCGGTCAGGGTCGTTTGTTCCGTTTCCGGGAGTGTGCCGATTTCCGGGAAATCTTCGGTTGCCAGACGCATGGCTCGTTCCGTGTCCGCCCTATCGTTGTCGGTCACAGTCAGATGTTCCAGAACTCGATGGGCTACTTCGCCACGCATGCGTTCATTGAAGAAATAATCGTCCAGATTATGGCGGTAGACGCGCAGTCTGGGGAGCCATTCCATGAGTCGGCTTTCCGTGTCTGACCGAGGAAGTTCACAGGGCAAAATTGGTTTTTGGGGTTCGGAAGGACGTGTTTCCGTTGGAGTCACGCCGTACTCGAAAGTCCCGTCATCATCGAGATCAAGAAAAAGATTCATGGTCGCCAATGCCGGTGATGTTGCAGGCTTTTCCGCAAAGAATCCATAGAGTTCCTCACGGGATCTGGTCCAAGCTACGTACAACAGATTGAGCTGTTCTCGGACAGCACGGCCAAGGCTCTCATGATACGGCTGACCAAGTCCTTTTTTCATGGGGACAAGCAACTGATGTTTTTCGAACGATTGAATGGAAAAATCTTGATCTGGTTTGACCGACCAGTGATGGAACGGAACAATGACGACCGGGAATTCTAACCCTTTTGATTTGTGGATGGTCATGATGCGCACGGCGTCGATATTTTCGGGAAGAGGAACTTTTTCCTCGCCTGATTTGTCATTCCAATATTCAAGAAATGCGGTTAGCGAACCATAGCCGTTTTCTTCGGCCAGATGGACAACTTCAAGGAAGCGGCGGACGTAGAGTTCGGATTCAGGGTGTCGTTCCAATACACGAAAGATACGGATGGCCTCGCGGGTTAGGTCATAGGGTGTCATCAACCCGGACTGGTTATAGAACGGTTCGATGAATCGTCGCCAAAGTTCAGGATAGTCCTCGCGGAATTGAACACCGAGTGGTTTCTTTTTGGGGATGATGAGCCAGTTGAGCAGCTCGTCACTGTCCAGTTCGACCTCTGCCTGAAAAAGTTCGCTTCCGCCTATAAAGGTCAGGAAGGCGAGGTCGTCACGTGGATAATCGAGAAAACCGAGCAATCCGGCCAACTGCCGTACCACAGGGTGTCGGTCCAGTTGTAGGGAATTTTCCGTGATCACCGGGATATTCTTTTGTACTAACAGGTCACAGACAAGCGCAGCGTGTCCGTGTGAACGGACCAGTATACCGATATCCTTGAAATTACGACGGGCGGTCAGGTCGTCCATGAGCGCATCAAGTGCTTCAAGGGTGTTTTCTTCGACTTCACTGTTCTTACTACCCGCAAGTTGTGTCATGCGAACGTAGCCCTGTGTCTCTGCTGTTTTGGAGGGCAGGGATTGGGCGCAATCAGCAAAGCTGCGGGTCAGGTCCATGGAAAATTGTGCCTTGAATGATTCGTCTGCGTCTTGAAACAGTGTGTCCGCCAATTCGCCGGTTTGGTCCATGGTTTCCAGATTGCGGAAGAATAGGTTGTTGAATTCCACCACGTTTCTAAAACTGCGCCAATTGTCGGGTAAGGTATCTGCCGAGGTTTCACTGGCAATGGGAGCTATGTCGGGTTGGGTCATGACTTCGTCGAACAGAGTTGAGTCTCCGCCCCGCCAGCCGTAGATGGCCTGTTTGACATCTCCTACAAAATACAGACTTCCGCCTTTGGCGAGACACTCTTGAGTGAGCGGGGTGATAGCCTGCCATTGGTCACGGCTTGTGTCCTGAAATTCGTCTACGAGTAGGTGGTGCAGCCTGCAACCGAGACGGCAATATGCCTCGGAAACACCCGCTTCACCGGAAAGCAGGCGGTTGACGTGACCGGCCAGACTGGAGCCGAGAATCATACCGCGCTGTTTTTGTAATTCGTTGAGACCATTGGTTAGCCTCTCGGCGATTTCAATGGCAGGGGCCAAAAAGTATGCGCCTGACAACATCGCGTGGTTGGCACGGTATTTGGTCCATATTTTTTGCAGATAGGCATAGTGCGCTTCGGCCTGATCATCGACCATGGGTTTGCCTTTGGCCAGAACGCAATCCGTAAAAGTCTCCTTGTGAATCAGTTTGGAATCCTGTGGTGGATCGAAAAGCTCAAGAGCATCGCATTTGGCGAGAAATTTGAGAAAATTCTTGTTGGCTGGCAGGCCCGTGTTGTTCAAATACACGGTCATGTCGTTGATCGACTGTTTGAAGGCGGCGAATTCGGTAGTAAGAAGGTCTTTTATGGTCGCTTGATCGGTGAGCAGAGGCTCGGGAATTGACCGTAGATGATCGGTTAGTTCTTTGATACGACTCCTGACAGCATCCTGTACCCAAAATCCACTGCGGCCTTCGGTGCGGATAAGTGTGGTCATCGCATCAGAGAGCAGTTCATATTCCGGGCCGTCTATTTGGCATATGTCCACGAAATGATCATAGATGGCGTCAAAGAGTTCCTGTTCATCAAAGACAATTTCGAAATCCGGTCTGATCCCGAATTCAAGGGCAAAAAGTCTGAGGAGCAGGGCGAGTAATGAATCGATGGTGCGGATGTTTAGCCGATGATAACGGCGCAGAATTGCATTCAGCGTTATGCGTGCTGTTCCCGGTGAACAGGCATGTCTGTCTTCCCCGAGGTCGAGTGCGCTTGATTTCAGTCCTTTAACTACCCGTTCTTTCATTTCGGCAGCGGCTTTGTTGGTAAAGGTCACGGCCATTATTTCGGGCCAAGTGAAACCGTGCGCCTTTTTGCCTGTGCAGACAAAAGGCTGGGCCGTGTCACTTGATGCGTCGAGTAATGTCAGGAATCGACGGGTGAGCTGATAAGTTTTGCCGGAACCGGCAGATGCTTTGACCTGTTTGAGGAGTGACATGATTTATACCTCGTCTCCGGTTGTGCGGCTGGTTCGTATACCTGACAAAACCACCAGAAAAACGGCGACCAGAATCAGGGAACTGCCTATGTAACCGAAGATGGAGAATTGTTCGCCGAACAGTGTATAAGCGAAAATGGCTGCAACCACGGGTTCAAAGGTGGCGATGACCGAAGCATGGGTGGCGTCCAGTCGTTTCAGTCCTTCATAATAAACAGAGAATGCACCGTAAGATGTGACCAGTGCAAGGCCTGCGAGGAGCATCCACGCCTGAGGGCTTTTGTCAGCAAAGTTGACGAAAGGCAGGAGTAGCAAGGCCCCGAAGGGCAGGGCGTAAACGAATATGGTCGGCGTAGGGTATCTATATAGGAACTTTTTCCCGAAGATGTAATACAGCGCATAGGTGAGGCCGGAAACTAATCCAGCGATCAGACCAAACAAATTGAGATTGAAGGCAGCTCCGTTGAGCAACTGTGGGCCGAGACTGATGCATGAAACGCCGAGTATGGTCATGACTACACACGTCATCTTTGTTTTGGTCATGGCTTCTTTGAGTACGAGCCATGAGAGAAGAGCAACCCAGGCCGGAGCTGTGTAGAGCAGTACTGCAGCGAGGCCGATACCTACATCGCGGATGGCGAGTTGGTATGAGCCGTAAAACAGTGTTACGCAGATGAAGCCGAAGCCGAACAGGGCAGGCAGGTCTGTCCGATGGACTTTGACCTGTTTTGCGACGCTGGCGTGTATAAGGAACATAATCCAGGCAAGGGCGGCGCGCCAGAATGCTATTTCCAACGCGCTGATGCCTTCGGCGAGAATGTATTGAGTAAAGACTCCAATAAGCCCCCACATAAAGGCGGCGGCCAGAACATAGAGAAATCCGGTCATTCTACAGCTCAACCTTGGTGCCAAGTCCGGCGGTTGTAGCCCTGTCATAAATGAGGGATGCGGTCATGATGTCATGGCTGGCAATGCCCATGAGTACGGCTCCGCGTTTTCCTTCCCGTACACCTTGTTTTATTCCGGCGCAGATTTCGCCCATGTCGGCATTGATATCAGCCGGAAGCGGGTAGCCGTTTTGGAAATAGGTGCCTTGCTCCTGCGTCCAAACATACTGGTTCCGATTGTCACAGGTGAAATTGGCATCTTTGAAAATGTCTTCATGGATGGCGGAATCATAATCCACGGCAATGACAAGACAGTCTTCCTTGACCCATGATTGAGGTATGGACCGTTCAGGGGTTTCAACTATTGGCGTGCAGGTGATAAGTACATCAGCGTCTCTCACCGCAGTTTCGAGGTCTGTGCAAGTTACGAATGTTGCCTCGGGCAGTTGGGGCTGCATGTCAGTGATGAATTTTTCTATGGATGACTCGAAGATATCGAAACAACGTACTTTATTGAGTTTGGGAAAGGCTTCCATCATGGCCAGTAGGTTCACGCGTCCTTGAACGCCTGTTCCGACGATAGTGACTGATGTCGTGTCAGGATTGCCGAAGTGTCGAGCATAGACACCGGAAGCGGCGCCTGTTCTCCATGCCGTCACCCATGCCGCATCCATGACCGCTACGGGAATACCTGTGTCGGGATCGTTCAGAAGCATTATGCCGGTGATATACGGGTGGCCCTTGGCTGGGTTGGGCGGATAGCCGGATACACATTTGACTCCGGCGCGGTCGATATCACCACCAAGGTAGCAGGGCATGGCGTGGATGAAGCAATCTTCACGGGAGTGAATGCCGATTTTTGCGGGCATTTCACCTTCTCCGCGTCCAATGGCTGCGAAACCCGTTTCAACCGCGTTCATGACTTCCAACATGGTAATGCCGAGTTGGTCGATTTCCTTGGCCGATATCCAGAGTACTTCGTATGCCATGAGCGTTCCTTGTTTTTGCGTGAATTCCAGTTGATGGATTGTTTTAGGATTAATTGTATTCTGCGTCAACGCATTGGAAATCCTTGCGAGTTGTCCATGTTCAAGGGTATGCTGCCAGAATGGATAGTCAGAAAGAATATATTATCGGTGATGAGTCGGATGGATTGCGGCTGGACAAGGTTCTTGAGCTTGTAGTGACAGGCGAAGGGCTTCGTTTTCGGCGGCGGTTATGCGACGATGGTCGCGTGCTGGTTGACGGGAAAAAACGAAAGCCCGGATACAAAGTGCGTGTAGGACAGCATGTAGAAATTCTTGGAAGGAGTGACACCATGTCTGGAAAGGAACTGGGAGTCTACGTGGTTGATCAGAATGAGGCGTTTGCCGCTGTCTTTAAACCCGGGGGTATCCATTCCGCAGCCATTGCGGGACGTGAGACCCCCTGTGCCGAAAGCGTGTTGCCGGAATTGTGTTCTGGTGATGATGCCATTTTGTTGAATAGGCTTGATTATTTGACTTCAGGGCTTTTGTTGGTCGCTTTGACCAAGGATGCCGTCAACGAATACCATGAACTGGAAGATAACGGGTATATTAGAAAATATTATTGTGCCGAGGTCCACGGGCGGCTTGATGGCGTTGTTTCCGTACGGAGTGCATTGGATACGGATGACCGAAAGACGACGCGTGCATTGGTTGAGGATTCTGATGATCCTCACCGTTGGACTGATGTTACAGTTATTTCTCATGACCATGAAAAGAATACGACAATGGTGCGTTGTTTGATCATGAAAGGGGCTCGACATCAGATTCGGGCGCATCTGGCGAGTGTCGGTCATCCTATTATCGGTGATCCCTTGTATGGGAACGGTGATGATGTGGATCTGTTACATCTTCATCATGAACGTCTTGAGTTGCCCGGATTCTCTGTATATTCACCGTGTCCATGGGGGGATGTCGGTTTGTAGGAAAGTGTGAATATTCGTTCGTGCATTCTAAAGATTTTGATTCGTTGTCCGATATAGTCTTGAAATAGGAAGTACTCTATGTCCGCTATTTCAAGTGACTATTCAGTCATGTCCCCTGTTCTCACCTCTCAGTCATTTGAAGCGTCAAAAGGTGATGAGGTTGCAACGGAGAAGTCTGTTGAAGAAATATGGGTGATGAACAATCTTTCCTGGGATTCTGTTGTTGGCTTTGTGAACACGGCCGAGAAAACCGCGTTGCAGAGTTTGTCTGATGGTGTGACCGCTATGCTTGATTCAAAGGATTTGAAGTCGGTGGCGGGTTTTACCGATGAAAAGGTCAATAGTTTCCTCAAGACTCTTGATGAAGCCATTGAGAATCAGGACTATAAAACCGCTCGAAAGACAGTAGAGCAATTCTTCAGTGCCGGGAGCGAAAAAATCAGCGATGAATTGGCGATGGTCATGGAAACCGCGGATGGTGCTTTTTGGCATTCTCTTGATGAGCAATTCAACTATAAAATGAAACTCAAGGGCGAGGCCCAGAATATCATTTCGGGGGTGGAATTCGAGCGGACCTTGGGAGACGTACTTGGCTTTGTCAGAAAGTCCGTGGAAAAAGAGAATCCACCTATTTCGGAAACGGATGAATTTGAGGCTACGGTGGATACGCTTTTTGACCAAGCCGTAGATCATACGCGGGGCAAGTTGAAGAACGCCGGGCGCAACAAGTATTCGGAAAATGGGGAAAGTGTTTTGGGAGCCGCCATCTCATTTATGAGAGATCATATTACAGGTGATGACCTCATGGATCAGTACAATCCGTCAGCTCCTTTTGCCATGAGTTTCAATACGAAAGCGTATCATGAGCGGGTTTTGGACGAACAGAAAGAACTGAATGAGATGGAATCCATCAGCCAGTTTACTGATCGTTACGATAAGATGGGCGAAGACTTTCTGAATACGCTGAAAGAAACCCTGGGAAATGAAGAAATAGTCGTTATGGAGAAGGTGAAGGCAAATGAGGTTTCCGCTGAATCTTCTGACGGGCCAGAATTTGAATTGGAAACAATGCTCCCTGACCTTGAACAAATGTCGGCACCGGTGTCGGTGGACATGATGATACAATCAATGGCACTGCCTGAAATTTCTTCAGAGAAAGATTTGTTCGGTCCTGATTCGAAATAAATTGAGTTATAGACATCAAAAAAAGTTTGTCCGGCGCAAGTGTACTTTTGAGAAAAGAGGTCTTGTGGCGAAATTATAAGTGTCTCTCCTGTTTGATTGCGGTTCATTAGAATAGTTGTATCACTCCCTAAAGATTTTCAGGACCTGTGCCGATAAGACATACTCGAACGAAAAAGAAATCCAAGGAGGATTGCATGGACATCAGTGGAATCAGTCAAGCGATTGAACTGCCCAAGCAGCAAGGCGCTGAGCAGAGGGTGGCGGAGCAGCAGAACAGCCAAGCAGAATCGAACGCGAATGAGATGAAGAATATCAAAAAAGCAAAGCTGGAGCGGCAAGTCATGGCTGATCCTTCTCTTGCGAGTAAGCTTGTCGCAACAGAAGCGACTCCCACTTACAACACAAGTGGATCTGTAATCCAGGCCGTGTCTACCTCGCTGGGTGATGTATAGTTGGCAACTCTTTTTATACGATAAGATAAGCCCTCTGCACCATGTGCAGAGGGCTTTATTTGGGACTCCAGACTGAAGCATATTTTACAGAATGAAAGTATGTTTGAACCGGATAAACCCAAAAAACCCCGGTAATCATTTGATTGCCGGGGTTTTATATTTGGTGTGCTTTATTTCTTTTTGTTGAAGGCTGCCTGCAACTTGTCGCCGAGCAGGCCCATACCGCCAGAGGCTTCGGAAGGCTTTTGCTTCTTGGGAGCAAACTGTTTCCAATCACCGTCGTCCTGTACGTCACCAGTGGTCAGGGAAATCCTGCGGTCATTCGCCTTGACTTCACCGATGATGATTTCAACTGTGTCGCCAGCGTGCAGTTTTTCGAAGGCTGCCGGTTTCTCGGAACGGGCTATGATTGACTTGGGCAACAGGCCGGTAATGCCGGGCTCAAGCTGGATGAAGATGCCGAATTGTTCCTGCTTTTCCACAGTTCCTTCGACTTTCTGGCCGGGCTGGTATTTTTCAGCCACGTCGAGCCACGGATCACCTTCGGCGTCCTTCATGGACAGGCTTATGCGGCGTTTTTCAAGATCAATGGATTTGATTTTGACTGAGACCAATTGGCCTTCAGACACGAAGTCGGCTGGTTTGTTTATACGTTTGGTGTAGCTCATTTCGGAGACATGCACCAAGCCGTCCACGCCGGGAGCTATCTCGACAAATGCGCCGAAGTCAGCCAAACGGACAACTTTGCCAGTGACCTTGTCGCCTTCCGTAAAGGTGGCGGAAAGGGTGTCCCAAGGGTCCTGAGCTAATTCCTTCATGGACAGGGAGATCTTGAGGCGGCCCTTGTCATCGTGTTCGATACGGATGATTTTGGCTTTGACCTTCTGGCCTACAGTGACGGCTTCCTCGGGATGGCCGATACGGCCGTAGGAAATCTGGGAAATGTGTACCAGACCTTCCAGACCGGGCATGATTTCTACGAATGCGCCGAAAGCAGCCAAGCGGGTGATGGTACCTTCCACTTCGTCGCCGACGTTTGTTTCGGAAACAAAGGTTTCGGCAGCTTCGGCAGCATCGCGTTCCAGCAAGGAACGGCGAGAGACCACTATGTTGCGGCCGTTTTGTTCCAGTTTGGTAACGAGGAACTCAAAAGTTTTGTCTACGTATTCCTCGGGATCTTCCACATAGCGGCTGTCAATCTGACTGACCGGACAGAATGCGCGACGTTGCATTAGAGTGACATTGAAGCCGCCCTTGCAGGTTGATTCCACTTTGCCTTCAACGGGCAGGTTGCTGTTCCTTGCTTCTTCAAGCATGGCCAGGCCGCCGATGCCCGAGATGGCGCGAGACAGTTTGATGCCGCCGGAGTCCTTGCCGACCACGTAGAGTTCTACGGTGTCGCCGTCGGTTACTGTGCAGTTGTCTTCTTCGTCCAGCATTTCTGCTTTTTCGACGATACCGTCCAGCTTGGTGCCGGTGTCCACGAAAATCGTGCTTTCACCGACCTGGATGACTTTACCTGAGACCTTGTCGCCAATGTTCAGGTTGTCGCCGCCGCCTTCGCTGTACTGCTCAAACAGTTCGGCGAAACTTTCTTCGCCTTCTTCCACGCCGTTACGCTCTTTGAATTCTTCGGACACGATGATTACCGTTCTTTAAAAAGGTTATGTAAGAAGTGCCTTGGCAAAATCCTTGCCATTGAACGGGCGAAGATCTTCCATCTTTTCGCCCAGGCCGACGTAGGTTATCGGCAGTTTGTTTTGCAGAGTCACTGCCACCACTACACCGCCTTTGGCTGTGCCGTCCAGCTTGGTCAGGATTATTTCGTCTACGCCAACAGCCTCATTGAACAGTTTGGTCTGAGACAGGGCGTTTTGCCCGGTGGTGGCATCGATGACCAGCACGTTGCGGTGAGGAGCACCTTCATGCTTCTTGCCGACGACTCGCTGGATTTTGGTTAATTCTTCCATCAGGTTGGTTTTGGTGTGCAACCTGCCTGCCGTGTCGAGCAGCAGCAGGTCATACCCTTCGCTGATAGCCTTGTCCATGGCTTCGAAAGCCACAGCTGCCGGGTCTGAGCCTTCGGTCTTCGCAAAGAACCCCGCGCCAATGCGTGTGGCCCAGACTTCAAGCTGTTCGATAGCGGCTGCCCGGAAAGTGTCACCTGCGGCAATAAGCACTTTGCGGCCCTGCATCTGAGCACGGTGGGCCAGTTTTGCAATGGTCGTTGTTTTGCCTACACCGTTGACACCTACCATCATGAGGACTTCGGGGGGATTCACGGCTTCGATACGGGGCGGAACCTTGAAAATGTCTTCCAACTCATCGCGCAAGATATTCTTGAAGTCATCCGGGTTGTCGGTCCCGGCTTTACGGGCACGAGCCTTGAGGTTGTCCATGAGCTGGTTGGCCGCTTCCATGCCCACATCTGCCATGATGAGGATTTCCTCAAATTCTTCCCAGAATTCGTCGTTCAGGGAGGAGTGGGTGGAGAGCAGATTGTCGATACGTTTGGTGATCTGCTCACGGGTTTTGGATATGCCTTCGGATAATTTGAGGAACAGACGATCGCGTTCGTCTTCCTCATCTTCCAGGTCCAAGGCCAGAGTCAGTCTGTATTGTAATTCGGATTTGAATTCGGCAACGACAACATAACCCATTTCGTTGAGCCATGCGTCGAATTTGGTGATGAAGTCTTTGGCTTCGGCGTCAGGTGCACCCAATGCTTTAAACAGAAAAGCAAGACGATCCCAAAGGTTCTGGCCTTTCTCGTCCACGCCTTCAACTATAATATTCAGCCATTGGGAGAGTTTGGGGTCTGCCTGTCGTAAAGACAGCGTCAGGCCTGCCTGCCAGTCTTCGCTCGGTGTGGGGGCGGCATCGGTTTCCTGCGTGGGAGTAGAAGCTTCGGCCACAGTTTGAGCAGGGGTTTCTGGTTCGGGAGCAGTATGCTCCTCGATTTCTATGCCCTTTTCTTTTTTGTATTCGTCAAGAGCCTGTTGCGCCGCATCTTCCGGGCTTGACCAAGCTTTTTTCAGTTTGCTGAAAAATCCCATGAGGACCTCATGATTTGGTGTCGTTGTTGTTAGGGCGTAGTTAATAGCCTACCTGACTTCCGGTTGCAATAGATGATATGATGCTACGGGATGTTGCCATTCTTCGTGTGAGAAGCTAGGTACAGGGAAAAATTATCGAGAGGATATATCATATGAAACGGACCAAGATAAAAGACGCATTGAACGCCACGGCTCCGATGGACGAAATTACCATCAAGGGCTGGGTTCGTTCCAAGCGTGACAACAAGGGCTTTTCTTTTGTGGCGCTTAATGATGGTTCCTGTCTGTCCACTATCCAGGCTATTGTGGATCATACCCCAGAGATCGAGGAAGCTTTGACCAGAGTGGGAACGGGTGCATCCGTTGCTATTACTGGTGAACTTGTCGAATCTCCTGGCAAAGGGCAGAGGTGGGAAGTGCGAGGTAAGGCTCTTGAGGTGATTGGCGAGGCTGATCAGGAGACGTTCCCTTTGCAAAAAAAACGTCATTCCGACGAATTTTTGCGTTCCATTGCCCATTTGCGGCCTCGGACCAATAAATATAGTGCTATGTTTCGTATGCGTTCAGCATTGGCTCAGGCTGTTCACAAGTATTTCGCGGAAAAAGATTTTTTTTACA
The DNA here is from genome assembly GCF_027923765.1 of Pseudodesulfovibrio nedwellii. Classification (NCBI taxonomy): domain Bacteria; kingdom Pseudomonadati; phylum Thermodesulfobacteriota; class Desulfovibrionia; order Desulfovibrionales; family Desulfovibrionaceae; genus Pseudodesulfovibrio; species Pseudodesulfovibrio nedwellii. The sequence continues at coordinate 349,309 of NZ_AP026709.1, forward strand.
TCCATACACCGATCATCACCGGTTCTGATTGTGAGGGCGCGGGAGAGATGTTCCGTGTAACCAGCTTGGAAGCCGGGTCCCAGTTGCCTCCTGAAGAGGACTTTTTTGGGAAACCGTCCCAATTGACCGTGTCAGGTCAGTTGTCCGCAGAAATGTTTTCTCTGTCTCTAGGGGATGTATATACCTTTGGTCCGACCTTTCGTGCCGAAAATTCCAATACGCCGCGTCACGTGGCCGAATTTTGGATGATCGAACCGGAAATTGTTTTTTCCGATTTGTCTGACGACATGGATTTGGGCGAGGACATGATCAAGTATCTGATTACTCATATGCTTGATAATTGCGCCGAAGATGTAGAGTTGTTCGCCAAGTGGGTGGACAAGGGGCTTATGCCTACATTGGAAAACATTTTGAAAGAACCATTCAAACGGTTGCCCTACACCGAGGCCATCGATATTCTCAAGAAGACCAAGAAAGAGTTCGAATATCCGGTTGAGTGGGGTATGGATCTTCAGACCGAGCACGAACGCTTCCTGTGTGAAGAGAAGTTCAAGAGGCCCGTTTATGTTTACGATTATCCCAAGACCATCAAACCGTTTTACATGCGTATGAATGACGACGATAAGACCGTGGCGGCCATGGATTGTCTGGTGCCGCGTATCGGTGAGCTTATTGGCGGCAGTCAGCGTGAAGAACGTCTGGATGTGTTGGTAGCCCGTATGGACGAAATGGGACTCGATAAGGAAGACTACTGGTGGTATCTTGATTCCCGTAAGTACGGTACTGCTCCACATGCCGGATTTGGTATGGGCTTCGAGCGTATGCTTATGCTGGTGACGGGTGTTTCCAACATCCGTGATGTCATGCCGTTCCCCAGGACTCCCAAGAGTCTTGATTTTTAGGTTTCAATAATTACTATATAATAATTTTAATGGAAGGCCCGGTGCAATTGCACCGGGCCTTTGTTTTATTTGAGGGGGAGGTAGATGTCTGTCAGTAACTCATCTGGTTGCGTGTGATTCGGTGAATTGAGATAGACTTCAAAGCTGGGTTCTTCCCTGAATTCTCGTCCACTTTTAGGCAACCATTCGCCCATGAGTTTTCCATAGGTTTGTTCAAGCCCTGCGTATGGCCCTTTGTGTGTGGTGACGGCGTATTCTCCACCCGACAGGATTTGAGAGCCTATTTCACCGGTTGCTTCAACATCGTCGTTAATGGTGAAGCAAGCGTCGTAGCGAATTTTATCCTCGGGAGTGACCTGCGGATCATCGTAGCAGATGCCAATGAATTTTGGCATGTTCGCGAAAAGGCCTCTTTTTTCTGCCCATGTGCAAAGAGTTTTCCATGCTTTGTCGCATTCGATGTACGGTCCAACGTGTCTGACAAAGGCAACCCGCATTGGTTTCACTTTTTCAATTTTAACTTCCATGTCTGTCTCCTTTTGGTTTGCAACAACCAACCCGTCGCGCACTGATTCAGGGAGGTAGTGTACAGAGCCGGAAAGTTTTGCGTACAAAATTTTCCAATGTTTTTCCTGATACTTGGATGGAGGACAATCAAACTTTTTTTTGAATGCCCGGCTGAAGGACTCCACGGTTTCATATCCTGCGTCGAAAGAAGCGTCCGTCACCGAGGAAGTCCCCAGTGCCAGTCTGGTGGCCGCTCTTTCCATACGGATTCGACGAATATGTTCAACAACGGTCTCGCTGAACATTCCTTTGAAAATCCGATGAAAATGTATCGGAGAAAAAAAGGTCATGGCGGCAAGTGATTCAAGCGTCATCTCTTCGTCAAGATTGGCCTGAATATGTTGTAACACCGTATGCATTCGTTCGAAATATAAGTTTCTGGTGGTGTCCTTCATCGTGTTTTCCATGCGAGCAGACTACGGGTGTTCGGGAGGATTGGCTTGATCATTTCTGCCGTTTTCAACGGAATTGCACGAATAGCATGTAACCTTTTCTTTGCCAAAAGCGATTGACTCTGTAGTAAGAGTAATTTATTCATTTGATTAATTCAAATGAATGGAAAGGTACGCAAATGAAAAAACAAAAGATATCACCGGAAAGAACCCAATTTCAACTTCTTCAAGCAGGTATGCATTTGTTTGGCTTGAATGGCTTTAAAGGCACTCGAACGCGAGAACTTGCCCAGTTGGCGGGAGTCAATCAGGCCGCCATACCGTATCACTTTGGAGGCAAGGCAGGATTATATCTGGCGGTAGCCGCGTATGTCGTTAAGCGCGGTCGAGATCAAATGAAGGATGAAATTGAAATGATTGAGCTCAAGGTGAAGAGCGGTGGGCTTCTCAAAGCAGACGCTGAACACCTTTTGATGAATTTCTTCTTTGGTTTTATGGATAATGTCATATTGTCAGAAGATTTGAGTGATCGGTCCCGTTTCATTTTAAGGGAGTATTCAACGCCTGGGGCCGGGTTCGAAATCATTTATGAAGGCTTGATCGGGAAAATGCATAAACTGTTATGCCAGTTGGTTGGGATTATTGAAGGTAATCCCCCTGAAAGTGAGCGTGTCATTTTGAAGACTCACGTATTGTTTGGCACGGTCATCGGTAATGCATTGACCAGGAATTTGTTGTTCAGAAGATTAGATTGGGATGATTTTACCCCTGAAAGGATTGGTAGAATGAAGCAAACCATTGCGGAAATTGTTTGCCACGGTTTGAGACTTGATGATCCGCAAAAATATTTGGAGACTTCATGATAGCTCGTTTCAAGGAAAAGTGTCCGTATTGGAAAAAGTTGCTTATTATTCCTGTTGTCGGGCTGGGGATTCTGTTTTTCGTGATATTGGTCAAGACAAAGCAACAACCGGTGAAGAAATCACTGGAGGAACGGGTAACGTCGGTTCGGGTTGTTGAAGCTGAGGCTATGCCCGTAGTGCCGCGTGCTATTGGATATGGATATATACAACCTGGTCAAGTTTGGGATGCTGTAGCTGAAGTTCCCGGCAAAGTCGTCGAGGTGCACCCTGAGTTTGAGAGGGGGGCTGTTCTTGCCAAAGGCGAAATACTCATGCGTATTGATCCTGCTGCCTCAGGTTATATTAGGGAGCAATCCGAAGCAGAGGTTGAACGAGTGCAGGCAGAGCTGCGCAAGCTGGATCAATCAGAACAGGATACGCGTCGGCAATTGGAAGTGGAGCAAGGGCGACTTAAGCTGTCAGCCAAGGATCTTGACCGTAATAAAAAGCTTGTAAATCAGGGTGTTATTTCTCAGTCTGAGCTTGATGCTCAGGAGCAGAGCTATCTTTCACAGCGAAACGTTGTGCAAAACTATCAATCGACGCTCAATGGAATTCCGGCAAGTCGAGCCTCGCTCAAGGCGCAGTTGGCGTCGGCTCGTTCCAAGACGGCTGGGGCGCGTTTGGATGAAGATAACACCGTCATTCGAACGCCGTTTAATTGTCGGATTTCGGCAACCAATGTGGAGTTGGGACAGGCTGTAGGAATGAATCAGGTCGTGGCAACCCTTGATTCTCTCGGTGAAAACGAGGCTCTGGTCCAGGTGCCGCTTTATGTCTTCAAAAATCTTTTGCCTCAAGGGAAGATGGCTATTCCCGGTTCCCAAGTCCAGATGGAAGAGTTCCGGCAGTTCCTCGGTATTGATGCCATGATTCGTGTGCGCACTCAGGAGCGAACCATGGAGTGGATCGGCCATGTTACGCGAATATCCGATGCTGTGGATGCTGATACACGGACTATCGGGGTGTTTGTTTCAGTGGATAATCGCATCCAAAATTCACAGGGCGAGCAGAACACGCCTCTTATAAAAAATATGTATGCCGAGGTGGAATTGCTCGGTAAGCCGACAGAACCACTTGTCGTTGTCCCTCGTACAGCCGTGGAAGCAGGATATGTGAATGTCGTAAACGCAGAGGGGCGCCTTGAGCGTCGTCGTGTGACCATCGCTTTTGTGCAATCATCTATTGCGGTTTTGCGAAGTGGTGTAGTCATTGGAGATCGTGTTGTCGTCTCGGAACTGATTCCTGCTATTGAAGGAATGAGGCTTAGGCCTGAACTTGATGAGACGTTACAGAAGCGCATGGAAGATGAAGCTCTGGCAAGGACGGCTGCAAAATGAGGAAAGGAAATTCATTCATTGATTTTTTTGCTGAACATCCGACTGCGGCAAATTTGCTTATGCTGTTGTTTCTCGGCATGGGAGTTTTGGCTTTGCCTAAAATGGTGCGTGAGACCTTTCCGGATTTTACGCCTTCAGAGATTTCCATAACCGCAGTTTATCCCGGTGCTACAGCAGAAGATGTGGAAGAGGCCATATGTCAGCGTATTGAAGATGCTCTTGATGGTGTGACTAATGTGGAAGAGGTGCGTTCAACCGCTCAGGATGGGTTGGCGACCGTGGTGGTAGAAATGGTTGAAGGTGGCGATCTCAAGGAATTCGCTGAAGACATTCGTACGGAAGTGGATGCCATCGACACCTTTCCGCCAGATGTAGAAGATCCCATCATCAAACGACTCAACCGAACAGATATGGTTTTGGCGTTGGCTGTAACTGGCCCCATGTCCACGCCTCATCTCAAGTTGTATTGTGAGGATCTCAAAGATCGAATCCTTAATCTGCCAGGCGTAGCAGAAGTAACTATTGGTGGATTTTCAGACCATGAAATTCGAGTGGAAATCCCTATGAAGAATATCATGCAGTATGGTTTGTCCGTATTCGATATTACTTCTGTCATCGGAAACCAATCGTTGGATTTACCCGCAGGGACTTTGGAAACCGCTGATGCTGATTTTGTTATTCGTTTTGCTGACGAGCGAAAAAAGGTTCATGAATATGAAGATCTTGTCGTTTTTTCAGGTAAGACCGGGGCGGAGCTTCGCCTTGGTGATATCGCAACTATCACTGATCGTTTTGAGAAGGATGAACAGAAAATATGGTTTAATGGACAGCGAGCCGGTGAACTGATCATCGCTAAAAATAAGGGTAAGGATGCGCTAAAGGTTCTGGACGCTGTTCAGATGTTTTTGGATAAAGAGCGAGCTGAGATGCCATCTGGCATCAACCTTGAAATTACGCGTAATATTACCAAAATAGTTCGTGACCGTTTGGATATGTTGATTTCCAATGGCATACAAGGGTTGTTCCTTGTTTTTATGGTTATGTGGCTGTTTTTCAATATAAGGTTGTCCTTTTGGGTTGCCATGGGGTTGCCAGTATCTTTCATGGGATCGTTTTTGATCATGCAAATGACTGGTATGTCTATTAATATGCTGACTATGGTTGGTTTATTGTTGGCTCTTGGTTTGATCATGGATGATGCGATTGTCATCGCTGAGAATGTGGCAGCGCATCTTGCACGGGGTAAGTCTGCGCTTCGAGCTGCCGTGGATGGAACTAGAGAAGTTGCTCGCGGAGTTCTTTCGTCGTTTATTACTACATTATGTATCTTTGGTGCCGTGGCTTTGCTTATCGAAGGGCGTATCGGTAAAGTGCTATGGGTAATGCCCGCTGTTTTGATCATGACTTTGTCGGTGAGTATTATCGAGGCTTTCTGCATTCTTCCAAACCATCTTAACCATTCGTTGTCGCATATTACGAAAGCGCCGACACGGTTCAGAGTTGCTTTTGAAAAACGGTTTGAGTGGATTCGTGAGAACATACTTGGACGGATTGTCGATACGGTTATTCGGTGGCGATATGTTTTTGTC